>NZ_JADCQA010000001.1:0-443689 GCF_014947095.1 Stenotrophomonas sp. B2
CGCCAAGGCTGCATAGAGTGGGGGTATTGCTGGGGGTATCGGTTTCGGACACCAGCACCAACCACCTTCACCATCAACAACTTACGTTCACATTGCGGTAGGGCCCACCTCCACCAACGAGCGGTCCTTCAAGGACCGGAGAAGCCCGGACATTCCCGCCAGAAGGGGATCTCCGGGCTTTTTTATTGCCTGCGGTATACACCGCTCGCCGCGCGTGTCGATCTCGACATCGGTAAATCAGTTCAGAAATTTCCTACCCCCGCACTGGGGGAGAACGGTCTGCGAAGCCGTTCGTTCAAGGTCGCCATCAGAAAGGAGACCGCGCGGAAATACCCCCTTCATCTCGAGTCGAGCCCCCAAGGCACGACCGGCTCATCGCACCTTTCACAAAGGAACTGTATTCATGCGTACGTCGCTTCGGGTTTCCCTTGCCAGTGCCATCACCCTGGTCCTGGCCAGTGCCCCTGCCTTCGCCCAATCCACCGAACGGGTGTGGACACGGGGCATGGACAACAACCAGCAGTACAGCAGTTTCATCGTCAAGTACCGCGATGGCAGCCGCAAACGCGTCTCTGCCGACACCGCCCAGGATGCGCTGAAACAGCGCCTGGGCGTGCAGCAGCGCAGCAAGCGCTCGGTGGGTGCGGCGCAGGCTGCGGCGGTGGCGCATCAGCGCCGCATGGGTGGCGGCGCCGATGTGATCAGGACAGACAAGGCACTGGATCGTCCGGAGGCCGAGATCCTGATGCAGCGCATCGCCGACGACCCGGACGTCGAATACGTGCAGCCGAACTTCATGATGAGTGCGTTCGCCACGCCCAACGATCCGCGTTACGCCGAACAGTGGCACTACAGCAATCCCGTCAGTGGCGCACGCGTGCCGGCGGCATGGGATCGCTCCACCGGCCAAGGGGTCGTGGTGGCGGTGATCGATTCGGGCTATCTCGACAACAACGACCTGCAGCCGAACCTGCTGCCAGGTTACGACATGATTTCCTCCACCCGGCCGTTCAGCAATCTGCAGTGCATCCTGGGCGGGCTGAATCCCGGTTGTGGCGGTTCCGACGATGGCGATGGCCGCGATGCGGATGCCTTCGATGCCTCGGGCATCGCGCACGGCACCCACGTTGCGGGAACCGTCGCGGCGGTAACCAACAACCAGATCGGCGTGGCCGGCGTGGCCTACAACGCGAAGGTTGTACCGGTACGCGTGCTGGGCAACCAGGGCAATGGCGGCTCGGATGACATCATCGACGGCATGCTCTGGAGCGCTGGCATCGCTGTGCCGGGTGTTCCCGCCAATGCCAACCCGGCCGAGGTCATCAATCTCAGCCTGGGCGGCCGTCGGCCCTGCTCGCCGGCCGAGCAGGATGCGATCGACGACATCACGGCCACCGGCACCCTCGTGGTGGTCGCGGCGGGCAACAGCAACCTCGATGTGTCCGAGTTCGCACCGGCGAACTGCAACGGCGTGATCGCGGTAGCCGCGAACGACCAGGGCGGGCGCCGCGCGTTCTACTCCAACTACGGTGCAGGCATCCATATCACCGCGCCCGGTGGCGAGACGTGGTCGTGCCGCGCCTCGGTGGGCGAGTTCCTGCCCCTGGCCACACCGCCGAACTCGACCAACTGCGCACCGACCCGCCAGCATCCGGCGCAGGGCGTTCTGTCCACGGTGGGCAACAATGCCTTTGACTTCATGTCCGGCACCTCGATGGCGGCACCGCACGTGGCCGGCGTCGTCGCGCTGATGCAGGCGGTGGCACCGGTGCCGAAGACCACCAGCCAGGTCAAGGACATCCTGCGCCGCACCGCCCATCCGATCGCGGCGGCCAACTGCCCGGGCGGTTGCGGTCCGGGCATCATCGACGCCGCAGAAGCTGTCAGGGAGGCCAGCAACTGAGGCCCGGGCGCAGCGGCCCGCCACAGCCGCTGCGCCATGCGTTGCCCGCCGGTCAGATCCACAACAGGCCATCTTCTCCCACATTCCCGGCACGAAACCCATGAACTGGTTCGACGGTATGGCCATCGGCTTCCTGCTCGGTGTCCTGGCATGTATTGCTGCGGCGGTCCTGGCAATCCGCAACAGCGATCTGGACGATTGACGACCGGCTGCTGAGGGAACCGGCGCACGCCGCTTCCGCCTTGACATGCCTCCCGCTAGAGTGGCGCGACCGCGCAGGAGGATCGTATGGCAACCACGGGAATGGGCATCGTCGGCCGCACGGCTCTCGTCTTCACCCTGCTGCTGGCGCTGAGCGGCTGCGGCACCCTGCGCCAGTTCGGGCCCTCGGTGCAGGTCGCCTCGGTCACCCCCGGCCAGTACATCGCGCTCAAGCGCGGTGACATCCTCACCACCGGCAAGCTCAGCTCGGCCACCCTGGAAACCCTGCGCGTGGCCGGTCTGGACGAGGGTGTCTGCGCCAAGCCCGGTCCGCCCTGCATCGATGCCATGGAGGCCAGCATCGTCGTGCGCGAGGAAGACAAGCGCTCGGCCCTGGCCGAACTCTGGCTGCAGTACGCATTGACCCTGCCCGCCCCCAAGCGCGAGTACTCCGCCGAAGGCCGCGCCAAGGCCGTGGTCACCGAACTGGACGCCGGCTTCCAGCCGCGTCTGGATGCGTGGATGCAGGTTGCGAGGCAGGCTTACGCCTATCTGTTCTTCACCGAGCGCACCGCCAACCAGCGGGGTTTCGAGGATCGCCAGACGCAGGTGCGGGACTACTACAACCTGGCCGTGCAGGAAGCCTCCGTGCAGCTGTTCGAGGCCTACGCCACCGGCCGGGTGCACAGCGACACCAGCCGCTTCCAGCTGGGACGATGGACCTTTGTGCTGGCGCCATCGGACGACGGCTCGCCATTGGACGAGCGTACGCCGAGGGAGCTGGTTCCCGCCGCAGCGCTCTCGTTCACCGGCACCCTGCGCAGCGTGCATCGCCGGGATGGCTTCGGCGCCGAGCTGGTGGCGGTGATGGATGATCCCGGCAGCGACGTGGACACGGCTGCTGCCGCGGCCAGCGCCGCTGCGCCGGTACAGCGCAGCTGGAGCGAAATGCCTTCACCCTCGATGTCGGTGCTGCTGAGGTTCTCCGGCAACAACCTGTGGGAAGTGCTGCACGACGACGAGCCGGAGGTGGAGATCCACGATCCCTACCAGGTTTCGGAAGTCACCCTGCATGGCCAGCAGGTGCCACTGGCGGCCAACTTCACGGCAGGCTACGCGCTGTGGCTCGCACGCTCCAACTTCAGCCGGCAATCGCTGCGCTCGCTGTTCGGGAGCAAGGGCGGCATCGATACGCCGCATCTGTACATGATGCAGCCCTACGACCCGAAGCGCCGCGTGCTGTTGATGATCCACGGCCTGGCAAGCAGCCCGGAGGCATGGGTCAACGTCGCCAACGAGCTGATGCGCGACGATGAGATCCGCCGGGACTTCCAGGTGTGGCAGTTCTACTACCCGACCAACATGCCCATCGCGATGAGCCACGATGCGATCCGCCACATGCTGGCCGATGTGCTGCAGCACTTCGATCCCACCGGAAAGGCCGCGGCCTCGCATGACATGGTGCTGGTCGGGCACAGCATGGGCGGAGTGATCTCGCGGCTGATGGTGTCTTCGTCCGGCGACCATCTGGTCGAGACCCTGCTGGCAACCGCGCAGATGACGCCGGCACAGCGCGAGCTGCTGCGCACCCGCGGCGCGCCGGTGCTCACGTTCAAGCCGGAACCGGAGATCTCACGGGTGGTATTCATTGCCACACCGCATCGCGGCACCGACGTCGCCGGCACCCGCCTCGGGCGCTGGATCGGCCGTCTGGTGCGGCTGCCACTGACCGTGCTGGAGGACGTGGCGACGATCGCCAACGACGGCCACGTCGACCGCGACGACGGCAAGCACGGCTACCAGATGAACAGCATCCAGAATCTCGACAAGGATGACCCCTTCGTCAAGGCCGTCGCCGATCTGCCGATGTCCCCGAGCGTGCGCTACCACTCCATCATCGCGCGCGCCAAGGCCGATGGACCGCTGGAGCAGACCAGCGACGGACTGGTGCCCTACTGGAGTTCGCACCTGCCGGGCGCCGAATCGGAGAAGGTGATCGTGTCCGGTCACAGCGTGCAGGAAGCCACGCCCGCCATCGTCGAGCTCAGGCGCATCCTGCATGAAGACATGCAGGCACACGACCGGCGCGATGAATA
Organism: Stenotrophomonas sp. B2; assembly: GCF_014947095.1. Lineage (NCBI taxonomy): Bacteria > Pseudomonadati > Pseudomonadota > Gammaproteobacteria > Lysobacterales > Lysobacteraceae > Stenotrophomonas > Stenotrophomonas sp. B2. The sequence continues at coordinate 4,201 of NZ_JADCQA010000001.1, forward strand.
GCGCAGGCTGATCGCCGTTCCGCCACCGGCGGAGACGGCGGGTCAGGCGTTGCGGGAAATCCCTCATCGCACGTACGCACAGTGCCTCCTATGCTGGCCGCACCTCCCCGACAGCAGGCCAGCCACATGAACACCCAGGACCTCAGCCGCCAACCCCGTCCCGATCCGGCCGAGCGCGATGCCTTCTTTCCCTCGCCCTGGTCGCTCTCGCAGTTCACGTCACCCACCAGCAATCTGTCCGGCGCGGACTATGCCGACGCACGCCGGGATGGCCGCTGGAAGATACTGATGATCGGCGCCGATGAGCGCTACCTGCCGACCGCCAACGGCCACCTGTTCTCCACCGGCAATCACCCGGTCGAAACGCTGCTGCCGATGTATCACCTGGACAAGGCCGGCTTCGACTTCGATGTGGCAACCCTGTCCGGCAACGCCGTGAAGTTCGAATGGTGGGCGTTCCCCGGCGAGGACCGCGACATCGGCGGTCTGTACGAACGTTACCAGGCGCGGTTCCGCCAGCCGAAGGTGCTGGATGACATCGTGGCCTCGCTGGACGCGGCGTCGGACTATGCAGCCATCTTCATTCCGGGCGGGCATGGTGCACTGATCGGTCTGCCGGAGAGCCGCGCGGTCAGCAAGGCGCTGCACTGGGCGATGGCACAGCAGCGCTACATCATCACGCTCTGCCACGGCCCTGCAGCGCTGTTGGCTGCCGGGATCGATGAAGCGGGCGGTGATTCGCTGTTCCGTGGCTACCGCATCTGCGCCTTCCCCGATGCGATGGACCGGCAGACGCCGGACATCGGCTACATGCCCGGGCAACTGCCGTGGTTCTTCGGTGAAAAGCTCGCGCAGCAGGGCGTGCAGATCGTCAACGAGGGTATTGACGGCAGCGTGCTGCAGGATCGCCTGCTGCTGACAGGCGATAGTCCGTTGGCCGGCAATGCACTCGGCCAGTTGGCCGCACGCACCCTGCTGGACGCGCTGGCAGGTCGCTGAACACCGTGGCCGCGCTGGTGCCGATGCTGCTGGAACTGGAGCAGGCGCGTTCGATCGCCGAGATCGGCGCGCTGCTTCGCTCGATCGCCGCGCCCCTCGGCTACGATCGCGTGCTGGTGTTTGCGGCCGGCAGCGGGGTGGAACGCGGCGCACACCGCGTGTACTGGATCGAGGGCGACTGGCTGGGCGAAGGGCGTGAGACCGATCTTGCCCGCTACCTGCATGCCTGCCCGGTCAACCGCCACGTGCTCGACAGCGATGCCCCGTTCTTCTGGAGCAAGCGCGACGGCGTAAGGGGGGCCCGCTACCAGGTGGTCAGGCACCCCCGCGGCGACGGCCTGCATGGCCTGCAGGTACCCGTGTTCGGAACCACGGGGCTGGAAGGGGCGATCAGTTTCGCCGGAACGATCATCGACGCTTCCGCGCCTGCCCGGCTGCTGCTGGAGTCTGCCGGCACAGCAGCATTCCGCGCCGCCCGCCGGCTGGCCGAAGCACCGGCCGAACGCCCCCTGGGCGAACTGAGCACGCGGGAACGCGAGGTTCTGCGTTGGGTCGCAGCCGGCCGGCGCCAGGCGGAGATCGCCGCCACGCTGGGGTTGTCCGCGCGCACCGTGGAGAACCACCTGCGCCGCGCGCGCCAGCGCCTGGGCGTTGCGACGACGGCGCAGGCCGTGCGCGCGGCCGCGCGACGCGGCGAGATCGAAGACTGAGCGGGCCCCCGTGCAGCCGCCACGCCAATGACCCATCCCGGCATACCCTCCCCTGCCAATCCGTGCCATCCTTCATGGAATCGTTTACATGGAATGGAGGGATTCCACGATGCTGTCGCGTTTCCGTCGCCCTGCGCTGTGTGCGCTGCTGGCCTTCGCTCTTCCCGCCATCGCCTGGGCGGCGGCCCCTGCGCCGCTGAAGGTGATGTCCTTCAATGTCCGCACCCCGGCCGACACCGCGCCAGGCAAGCGCTGGCCGGATCGCCGCGATGCGATGGTCAAGGTCATCCTGGATGCCCGCCCGGCCGTCATCGGCACCCAGGAGCTGGTACAGGAACAGGCCGACTATCTCGCCGGCCACCTGCCCGGCTACGCATGGTTCGGTGAAGGACGGCGCGGTGGCAGCGGCGATGAGCACATGGGCGTGTTCTACGACACGCGGGTGCTGGCCGTGGAGGAATCAGGCAACTTCTGGCTGTCCGATACACCGGAGGTCGCCGGCAGCATCACCTGGGGCAACCTGTACCCGCGCATGGTGACCTGGGCCCTGTTCCGTCGCCTTGACGATGGCCGCCGCTTCTACTTCATGGACACCCACCTGCCCTATCGCGACGAAGACGAACCGCGCCGGGTCAAGGGAGCCGAGCTGATCGGCAGGCGGGTGGCGACGCTGCCGCCGGATCTGCCGGTGGTGCTGACGGGCGACTTCAACAGTGAACCCGGGGGCGGAACCTACGCGACGCTCACCCGCGTTCTGCAGGACGCACGCACCCAGGTGGCGTCTCCCCAGGGGCCGCGCCTGACCTTCCATGATTTCACCGGCAAGGCCACCACGCAGCTGGACTGGGTACTGGTGAGAGGCTTCCGTGCGCGCAGCTTCCTGACCGATGACCGTCGCATCGACGGCGTGCTGCCCTCGGATCACTTCCCGCTGGTGGTCGAGCTGGACTGGCCCCGGCCCTGAGTCGGGTTGCCGCCGCGTTCACCGCGGCGGCTGCCGCGCCAACAGGCGATACAGCGCCTGGTGCTGATCGCGCGCCTGGCAGATGCGAGCGCCGATGGCCAGCAGCACGGCCACGCCGATCAGGCCCAGGCCCAGCATGGAGTCCGGCAGCCGCACGAAGCCGATGGCCGCGGCCAGCATCGCCAGCACGAGCAGAACGACCACCGCGACGGACAGTCCTGCACCGGGTGGTCCCGGATCGCCGAACAACATTCGTTGGGTATCCCGCTTGCCGTCCGTCATCGCCTGTCCTCTGATGGCCCGCCCCACTTGTTACACGGCAGAAGGCGCTTCCGGGAGAGTCAGAAGCGTCACGAATGTGACGGTGTCCACGGCTCACGCCGCGCTGCCCTGCCTGAGTTCGCAAAGTGTGGAGGACGGCATGGCAGGGCGGCAGGCGCCCGCCCATCGGTGGCCCTGACCGGAAACGGGGACGGAGGCCACTGCCTCCGTCCCCGTCCGGTCAATTCACCTGTGCCACGCTCGGCGCCTGCGGGGACTGGCCCCAACCACCCAGCGCCTTGTATACGCCGACTACGCTGACGTTGACCTCCGCCTCGGCGGCCGCCAGTGCATCATCGGCGGCCAGCTGGGTGCGCTGCGCGTCGAGCAGGGTCAGGAAGTCTTCCGAGCCCTCGCGATAGCGGATCTGCGCCAGCGACTCGGCTCGTCGTGCGGCCTGCGCCTGCTCCACCACGATCGCCAGCCGTGCCTGCTGCTTGGAGTAGCGTGTCAGCGCGTTCTCGGTGTCTTCCAGTGCCAGCAGCACCGTCTGCTCGTACTGCGCGGCAACGCCCTCGGCCTCGGCCTTGCTGGCACGCAGACGTGCGCGCACGGTTCCGAAATCGAAGGCTGCCCAGCTCAACGACGGCGTCAGCGACCAGGCCTTGTTGCTGCCGTTGACCAGGCCATTGGCGTCGCCGCCGAGGAAGCCGACGAAACCGGAAAGCGACAACCGCGGGAACAGATCGGCCGTTGCCACCCCCACCCGTGCCGTGGCGGCTGCCAGCCGCCGCTCGGCCGCACGCACGTCGGCACGCTGGCGCAGCAGCTCGCGGGTATCGCCCAGCGGCAACGGCTTGGCGAACGCCGGCACCTCATGCGGCGCGAGCATGTCGGCCAGTACTTCCGGGCGCTGGCCCAGCAGCACCGCCAGGCGATTGCGGGACTGCGTCTCGGCCACTTCCAGCAGGGGAATATCGGCCTCGATCGCCTTCAGCCGGGCACGGCTGCTCTGCACATCCAGCTCGCTGCCGGCACCCAGTTCCCAGCGCGCCTCGGTCAGCTTCTGCGTATCACGCAGATTGACCAGTGTGTGCTGGGCCACGGCGATGCGCTTCTGCGTGCCGCGCAGCTCGAAGTAGTTGCGTGCCACTTCGGCGGCAACCAGTACCTGCGCATCGGCCAGGTTGGCCTGCTCGGCCCCCAGATCGGCGCGTGCCGCTTCGGCAGCACGGCGCTTGCGGCCGAACAGATCCAGCTCCCAGCCCGCATCGAACCCGAGCTGGTAGCTTTCACTGAACACCCGCTGCCCACCCAGCTGCGGATCGGGTTGCTTGCGGCGGTCGTAACTGCCGCCTGCGGTCACGTGCGGTGCCTGGTCGAAGCGGCTTTCGACGAACACCGCCCGCGCCTGGCTGACACGCGCCACGGCCACGCGCAGGTCAAGATTGCTCGACAGTGCGCCGTGCACCAGCTCTTCCAGCACCGGGTCATCGAACTGCGCCCACCAGCTGGCAACGGGCGATGTGGTGCTGAACACCGGCTGCTCCGCGCCCTGCAGGACGACAGGCTCCTGCTGGGGCGCCTTGTAATTGGGACCGACGGTGACACAGCCGGCCAGCACGAGGCTGGAAACGGCCACCGCCAGGGTGCGGATCACCATGGCAGCACCTCGCCCAGATAGGTGAAGCTGCCACTCGGGCCTTCAGGGCCGATCAGCGCCATCTGCACGCTGGAACGCGCACCTTCGGCGATCTCGATCTCGCCGTGGCCACCATTCATGTCGGTCTTGACGTAGCCCGGGTGCACGGTATTCACCTTGATCGGCGAGCTGCGGAGCTCGTGCGCCAGGGCCAGCGTCCAGCTGTTCACCGCCGCCTTGGAGGCGTTGTAGGCCGGAATCTTGAAGTCATAGATGACCGAACCCGGGTCGGCATGCAGGGTCTGCGAACCGAGGATGCTGGACACGTTGACGATGCGCCCGGCCTTGGCCTGCTTCAGCAGCGGCAGGAACGCCTGGGTCACCGCCACCAGTGCATACACATTGGTGTCGAAGGTGCGACGCCACGTATCCAGCGACTGCTCCGACGGTGCCTGTGCCGGGTTCTCGATCATGATGCCGGCGTTGTTGACCAGGATGTCCAGCCGGCCGTGACGCTGGCGCACCTGCTCGACCGCGTCGGCGATGCTCGCAGCATCGGTAACGTCCAGCTGCAGCGCTTCCACCGGCAGGCCTTCCGCCTGCAGCTTCAGTGCCTGCTCCACCGCCGTCTCACGCTTGCGGCCGGCCAGCAGCGTGTGCACGCCTTCCTTCGCCAGCTGGCGCACGGTCTCGGCACCGATGCCACGGGTAGCGCCGGTAACCAGCGCGATCTTGTTCTGATGGGTGTTCATGGATTCATGCCTTTGGAGGGAGAAGCCGCCGCCGATCATCGACCGGCGGCGACGGGGTTCCGTATCAGTGATGAATGGTGGGCTCGCCGTGCTGCACCAGCTGGCCACCGCCGTTGCGGGTGACGAACTTGCGCAGGGCGACGTAGAACACCGGGGTCAGGAACAGGCCGAACAGGGTGACGCCCAGCATGCCGGCGAACACCGTGATACCGGTCACCGAGCGCACCTCGGCACCCGCACCGTGCGAAAGCACCAGCGGCACGGTGCCGGCGATGAACGCGATGGAGGTCATCACGATCGGGCGCAGGCGCAGGCGGCAGGCTTCCAGCGCGGCCTCGACGATGCCCTTGCCGCCCATCTCCAGCTCACGGGCGAACTCGACGATCAGGATCGCGTTCTTGCATGCCAGGCCCATCAGCACCACCAGGCCCACCTGCACGAACACGTTGTTGTCGCCGCCGGTCAGCCATACGCCGAACAGAGCCGACAGCAGGGTCATCGGCACGATCAGGATCACCGCCAGCGGCAGCGACCAGCTCTCGTACAGCGCGGCCAGCACGAGGAAGGCCAGCATGATCGCCACGGGGAACACGATGAACGCGGCCTTGCCCTGGGTGGCCTGCTGGTAGCTCAGGTCGGTCCATTCGGTGGCCATGCCGACCGGCAGCACCTGCCCGGCGATCTCGGTCAACTTGTTCATCGCTTCCGCCGAGGACAGCAGGCGCGGGTCGGCCTCGCCGGCCAGGTCCGCTGCCGGATAGCCGTTGAAACGCAGCACCGGGTCCGGGCCGAACGTCTGCTTGATGGTCACCATCGAACCGATCGGCACCATCTCGCCGCGGTCGTTGCGGGTGCGCAGCTTGGCGATGTCCTCGACGCTCTCACGGAACGGGCCGTCCGCCTGGGCGATCACCTGCCAGGTGCGGCCGAACTGGTTGAAGTCGTTGACGTACGCCGAACCCAGGTAGGTCTGCAGCGTGTCGAACAGCTCGGTCAGCTGCACGCCCTGCGCCTTCGCTTTCACACGGTCCACTTCCGCATCCAGCTGCGGCACGTTGGCCTGGTAGCTGCTGATCGGGAAGGCCATGCCCGGAGTCTGTGCAACGGTCCCCTGCATCGCCTGCACGGCATTCTGCAGCGCGCCGTAGCCCAGGTTGCCGCGGTCCTCGATGAACATCTGGTAGCCATTGCCGTTGCCCAGGCCCAGGATCGGCGGCGGCATCATCGCGAACGCGAAGCCCTCCTGCAGGCCTGCGATCTTCTGGTTGATCTCGGCGTTGATCTCCGCCGCGGTCCGGCCATGACGCTCGTTGAACGGCTTGAGCGGAATGAACGCCACACCGGTGTTCGGGGTGTTGGTGAACTGCAGCGCGTTCAGGCCCGGGAACGAAATGGTATGCGCCACGCCGTCGGTTTCCTGGGCGATCTTGGCGACCTTGCGCAGCATTTCATCGGTACGTGCGATCGACGAACCTTCCGGCAGCTTCACGCCCGCGATCAGGTACAGCTTGTCCTGGGTCGGGATGAAGCCCGGCGGCACCAGCTTGAAGATCACACCGGTACCGACCAGCAGGATCGCGTAGACCACGAACACAGCGCCGCGGCGGCCAAGGATGCGCGCCACGCCGCGCTCGTACTTCTCCGAGCTGGACTTGAAGAAGCGGTTGAACGGGCGGAACACCCAGCCGAACAGGCGATCGATCAGACGGCTCGGGCCATCCTTCGGAGCGCCATGGGCCTTCAGCAGGCGGGCGGCCAGGGCCGGCGACAGGGTCAGCGAGTTGATCGCCGAGATCACCGTGGAAATGGCGATGGTGACAGCGAACTGCTTGTAGAACTGACCGGTGACGCCCGACAGGAACGCCATCGGCACGAACACCGCGCACAGCACCAGTGCGATCGCAACGATCGGGCCGGACACCTCACGCATGGCCTGGTGGGCGGCTGCGGTCGGCGACAGACCTTCTTCGATGTTGCGTTCAACGTTCTCCACCACCACGATCGCGTCGTCGACCACGATGCCGATCGCCAGCACCAGGCCGAACAGGCTCAGCGTGTTGATCGAGAAGCCCAGTACGTACAGCGCTGCGAAGGTACCGACCACCGACACCGGAACCGCGATCAGCGGAATGATCGACGCGCGCCAGGTCTGCAGGAACAGGATCACCACCAGCACCACCAGGGCGATCGCTTCAAGCAGGGTCGAGACCACCGCCTTGATCGAATCACGCACGAAGATGGTGGTGTCGTACACCGCTTCGTACTTCACGTCGGCGGGCATGGTCTTCTGCATCTCGTCCATCGTGGCGATGACGTTGTCGCGAATCTCCAGTGCATTCGCACCGGGCGACTGGAAGATGCCGATACCCACCGCATTCTTGCCGTCGAGCTGCGAGCGCAGGGTGTAGTCGCCAGCGCCCAGTTCCAGGCGGGCAACGTCGGACAGGCGCACGATCTCGCCGTCGACACCGCTCTTGAGCACGATGTCGCCGAACTCCTGCTCGCTGCGCAGGCGGCCCTGGGCATTGATCAGGGTCAGGAACTGGCTGTTCGGCAGCGGCTCGGCGCCGAGCTGACCCGCAGAGACCTGCACGTTCTGCTCACGCATGGCACGCACCACGTCGCTGGCCGTCAGGCCGCGCGAAGCAACCTTGTCCGGGTCCAGCCATGCGCGCATGGCGTAGTCACCACCACCGAAGATCTGCGCGTCGCCCACGCCGGGAATGCGTGCCAGCGCGTCCTTGACGTGCAGGCGGGCGTAGTTGCGCAGGTACAGGGTGTCGTACTTGCCATTGGGCGACGTCAGATGCACGACCATCAGGAAGGTGGGCGACTGCTTCTGCGTGGTCACGCCCTGCCGGCGTACGTCCTCGGGCAGGCGTGCCTGCGCCTGCGCCACACGGTTCTGCACCTTCACCGCCGCCGCGTCCGGATCAGTGCCCGGGCGGAAGGTGACGGTCATCTGCAGCACGCCGTCGGAACCGGCGACCGACTTGAGGTACATCATGCCCTCGACGCCGTTGATCGCCTCTTCAAGCGGCGTGGCGACGGTTTCGGCGATGACCTTGGGATTGGCGCCCGGATAGACCGTGCGCACGACCACCGACGGCGGCACCACTTCCGGGTACTCGCTGATCGGCAGGATCGGAATCGTGATCAGGCCTGCGGCGAAGATCACGATCGACAGTACCGCCGCGAAGATCGGCCTGTCGATGAAGAAACGGGAAAAGTCCATGGAGGAATTCCTGGGAAATGCCGCCGGCGGGCAACAGCCACCCTGCCCCTCGCCGATATGACGAAGGCAGGGAAGGCCGCCGCTGGCGCCGGCAGCTAAGCGGAAACTCGGATCAGGAGACGGCGGATCAGCGGTTCAGCGCAGCAGTGGCATCACGGCCTGGTGCGGCGGCCGCAGCCGGCTGCATCGCCACCGCCTTGGCCTGCACCGGCATGCCCGGCATGAAGACCTTCTGCACGCCATCGATGATGACCTTGTCGCCTGCGGACAGGCCCTGCTCGACGATGCGCAGGCCTTCCGCCGTGCGGCCAAGGCGGATGTCGCGGCGCTGGGCCTTGCCATCCTTGTCGACCACGTACACGTACTTGCGGTCCTGGTCGGTCAGCACAGCCTTGTCGTCGATCAGCATCGCCTGGAACTGGCCACTGCCCAGCAGCTGCACACGGGCGAACAGCCCCGGGGTGAACTGCCGGTCGGCATTGTCCAGCAGCGCACGCACGCGGATGGTGCCGGTGCTGCGTGCGACCTGGTTGTCGAGGAAGTCGACCTTGCCCGAGTGCGGGTAGCCTTCTTCACCCGACAGGCCAACCTTCACCGGCAGGTCGCTGTCGCGCTCGCTCGGGCGCTCGCCCTTGCGTGCCATCTGCGCGTAACGCAGGAAAGTGCTTTCGTCGGCATCGAAGTAGACGAACACGGTGTCCAGCGAGACCAGCGTGGTCAGCACGCTGGCGCTGTCGCCGGCGGTGACCAGGTTGCCCGCGGTGACCATCGCGCGGCCGGCACGGCCGTCGATCGGCGCACGCACCTTGGTGAACTCCAGGTTGAGCCGGGCAGCATCCAGTGCCGCCTGCGCGGCCTGCACGGCTGCGCCGGACTGGTCTGCCGCAGCGCGACGCTGCTCGGCGGTCTCGGTGGAGATCGCCTGCTGCTCGGCCAAGCGCTTGGCCCGCTCCGATTCACTGCGGGCCAGGGTTGCCTGGGTGCGGGCGCGGGCCAGTTCAGCGGCGGCGCGATCGTACTCGGCCTGGTAGCTGCGCGCGTCGATGGTGAAGAGCACATCGCCCTTCTTCACTTCCTGGCCTTCGACGTAGTTGACCTTGTCGATGTAGCCGGACACGCGTGGACGCAGTTCAACGCTCTGCACCGCCTCGATGCGGCCGCTGAACTCGTCCCATTGGCTGATCTGCTTGACCAGCACCGGCGCTGCGCTGACCTGCGGCGGGGGCGGTGCACCGGCTTCTTCGGCATGGCCGCCACTGCAGGCAGCGAGCACCGCCGCGGCGAGGATCGACACGCCGACCATCGCAATGCGATGGCCGAAACGATGTGGGGTGGTTTTGGGGGAAGTCATGGCATGCATCCGTACGGAGGGGTGGTACAGCTAATGAGAATGGCTATCAGAAAGTGCGGCGTATGCTGCAACCTCAACCAAGGTCAAGGTCAAGCGACACCGACGGCGTCGCGCCACGGTGGTGGAACTTCCAGTCGCAGCAGGCCCCGCGGCAGTTCCGCATCGCTGCTGTCGCAGCGAACGATGGCGCGGTTGTCGCGGCAGCCATCAAGCAGCGACACCACGCGCCGGCCGACCAGCAGCGAGCTCGGCCACTCGATGCAGGCGTTGGCGGCGTTGGCCGGTGTACACACCGGGCTGCACACCTCCAGCATCTGCGCACGGACACCGACCGCCTGTGCTTCCTGGTGCACCACCTGTGCGTACATGCGCAGGGCGGCGGTGGTGATCGAGGTCTCGCCGTAGCCGGCCCAGGGCTTGAGACCGGCAGGGCTGCCGATCATCACGTAGCGCCGCGCATGCACGTTGTCACGCAGCAGCGGCAGCAGGTGGCGTACCGCATGCACATGGGGCATCAGGTCGGCCTGCAGTGCGCCGAGTAGTTCGTCGCCCTTGCGGTCCATCACCCGGCCACGGTTGTAAGGACCGCCCATGGCCGCGATCACCGCTGCCAACGGCCGCGGGCGCTGCGCGACGCGCTCGGCCAGGACCTGCGCCGAACCGTCGTCTGCCAGTGAACCCAGCATGGTCTGCAGGCCGGGCTCATCGGCGAACTGCGCTTCCAGCGACGCCAGCCGTCCTGGATCGCGGCCGACCACCAGCACCGGGCTGCCGGCTTCCAGCAGCGCACCGACCACGCCCTGGCCGACCGCACCGGTTCCGCCGAGGACCAGGACTTCGGGCATCAGAATCCCATTCACGGGACATTTCCTCCCAAATCCGGGATAGTCCCGATTCGGCGCAGTCGATCGCTCTTCTGCGGCGCCAAGCGGATGGCACCGCCACGCTGCTGCCGCATGGGCGCGGTAAACTCACGGAAATCCTTGTGCACCAAGGAACTCGGGCGGATCTCAACGGTCATCGCCAGATCCAGGGCGTTCTGGCCGGCATGCCGGAAACGGGCAAGAATGTTGCGCAGGCTCATGGCGGGGGGACTCCATTTCACGAATGGCGCCACGATAGACCTCAAACCTTTACTTGATTAGTCCTGATTAAGGGGAATAATCATCCCGTTCCCGGTCCAATCGATCTGTCACGATTGTCCCACCCCCGACGTCCAGGACTCCCGACCATGTCCCACGATCTCAATGAAACGCTGATCTTCGTCAAAGTGGTCGAGCAGGGCAGCTTCATCGCAGCTGCCAAAGCGCTCGGCCTGCCCAAGACCACTGTCAGCCGCAAGGTGCAGGAGCTGGAGACGCGGCTGGGCGCGCGCCTGCTGCACCGGACCACGCGCCGTCTTGGCCTGACCGAGGCGGGCTCGATCTACCACGAGCACTGCCAGCGCATCGCGCGCGAGCTGGAAGAAGCCGAGAGCGCGGTCAGCCAGTTGCAGTCCGGCCCACGCGGCTGGCTGCGTTTCACTGTGCCCTACTCCATCGGCATCACCTGGATCGCGCCGTTGCTGGGCCAGTTCCATGCGCAGTACCCGGAAATCCGCCTGGACATGCACATGGGCAACGAGAAGCTCGACCTGATCGCCGGTGAAGCCGATCTGGCCCTGCGCGTCGGCGCCCTGCCCGATTCCAACCTGGTCGCACGCAAGCTCGGCAGCCTGCGCACGCAGGTGTTCGCCAGCCCAGCCTACATCGAGCGCTACGGCGAACCACTGCACCCGGAAGAGCTTCAGTTCCATCGCATCCTGGCCATGCGCAAGCCCTACCACACTGGCAATTCACCGCGCTTTACCTGGCAGCTGGGCGAGAACGGAGGGGAACTGCGTGACTTCCCGGTGACGCCGCTGATGACGGCCAACGACATGTCCGCGCTCAACGGCGCGCTGGTGTGCGGTGAAGGCCTGCTCCTGACCGGCGATGTGATGGCCAAGCCGTTCGTCGAGTCAGGCATGGTCCGTCGCGTGCTTGCCGGGTGGACAGGTCCGGAGGTGGATTTCAACGCGGTCTTTGCCGGCGGCCGCCTGGTCTCGCCGAAGGTGCGCGCATTCGTCGACTTCCTGGTGGAGAAGCTCAACTTCGACGCCAATTACATGCTGGCGCAGTGCCCTGGCGCGAAGCTGGCGCGGCAGCAGCAGGAGCAGGAAGATGCCGCGCTTGAGATCAGCGGCAAGCGGATCCTGGAGAAGGTGGCCGCGCCGGCGGCGTGAAGCGGGGCCTGCCCGGCGTCATGCGGCGCGCTGTTCCAGCAGATGCTCGATGAGTGCCCGCAGCTTCGGCTCGGCCTGGCGCCGGCTGGGGTAATACAGGAAGAACCCTGCGAACCACGGACAGTACGGCTCCAGCACGCTGACCAGTTCCCCACGCTGCAGCCACGGGCGCCATGTGTCCTCCATGCCGAAGGCCAGCCCGGCGCCCGCCAATGCCAGGCGGGTCATCGTGGCCATGTCATTGCTGGTGATCTCCGGCTGTACATCGACGCTGAACTCGCGTCCGCGCTCTTCGAATTCCCAGCGATAGGGCGCCTTGCGTGGTGCGGCGCGCCAGCCGATGCAACGGTGCCCGGGCAGCTCGCGCGGGTGCCTGGGCATGCCGTGCTGCTGCCCATACCGCGGAGTGCACACCACCACCTGCCGCTGCCGGCCGGACACCGGAATCGCCACCATGTCCTGGGCGATCACCTCGCCCAGACGCACGCCCGCGTCGAAACCCGCCTCGACGATGTCGAACTCCTCATCGGTCACCGTGATGTCCAGCTGCAGCTCCGGGTGCCGGGCGGCGAAGCTGGCCAGCAGGGGACCGGCCAGGAAATGCTCGGCAATGGAGGACACGGCCAAGCGCAGCTGGCCCTTGAGGGTGCTGCCGCGACGTAGCGTGGACTCCACGGCGCTGTCCAGTTCAGCCAGGGCGGGTCTGACCGCCGCAAGCAGCGCCTGGCCGGCATCGGTGAGGTTGACGCTGCGGGTGGTGCGCAGCACCAGAGCGACACCGAGCGACTGTTCCAACCGGGCGATGGTCTGGCTGACGGCCGACCGGGTCACGCCCAGTTGCTGGGCCGCCGCGGTGAAGCTGCTGCAGTCGGCTACCCGCTGGAACACCGCGAGGGCATTGAGATCGACGGACATTGGTTAGCGGATCTATACAAGTTAGTCAGCAGTCGCCATCTTATCGCGACGAGGCAGGCCGTCTACCGTGACTGCACCGGGCACGACCCGGCATTTCCCCCTAGCCCTTCCGGAGACCTGCCATGAGCCATTCCCGAACCATCCTGATCACCGGTGCCTCCAGCGGCATCGGCGCCGGCATCGCCCGCTCGCTGGCGCAGCCCGGCGCGCGCCTGGTGCTGGGCGCGCGCCGCCTCGAACGGTTGCAGGCACTGGCGGATGAACTGCGCCAGCACGGCGCCGACGTACGCGTGCATGCGCTGGACGTGACACAGCGCGCGCAGGTCGAAGCGTTCGCCGCTTCGGCCCTGGAGCAGTTCGGCGCCCTCGATGTGATCGTCAACAATGCCGGTGTGATGCCACTGTCGCCGATGGCATCGCTGAAGGTGGACGAATGGGACCGGATGATCGACGTCAACATCCGCGGTGTACTGCACGGGATCGCAGCCGTGTTGCCCCATATGCGCGCACGCGGCCGCGGACAGATCATCAACATCGCGTCCATCGGCGCGCTGTCGGTCGTACCGACCGCTGCGGTCTACTGCGCCACCAAGCACGCGGTACGCGCCATCTCGGAGGGCCTGCGCCAGGAGCACCGCGAGCTGCGGGTCACCTGCATCCACCCCGGCGTGGTGGAAAGCGAGCTTGCGGACAGCATCACCGACCCGGTCGCCGCCGAAATGATGGTCGGCTATCGCGCCATCGCCCTGCAGCCGGATGCGATCGGGCGCGCGGTGCGGTTCGCCATCGAGCAGCCCGACGACGTGGACGTGAACGAGATCGTGGTGCGGCCGACGGCCGCGGCATGACCCGGCCGCCGTTCCTGCGCTAGGCGCCGCGCATCTCGCCCAACGAAAATGCCGCCTGCAAGGGCGGCATTCCCGTTCCGGCTGCGCCGGACCTGCACGCACGCGCCGCGCGTTACTGCTGCAGCGGAATCACGCGGATTTCAACACGGCGGTTCTTGGCACGGCCGGCATCGGTGCTGTTGTCGGCAATCGGGTACGCCTTGCCGGCGCCCAGCGTTTCGATACGCACGCTCTGCACGCCCTGCCCGATCAGGTACTGGGCGACCGAATCGGCGCGCTCCTTGGACAGGCGGTTGTTGACCGCATCGCTGCCGATGCTGTCGGTATGGCCGACCACTTCGATCATGGTCTGGTTGTAATCACGCAGGGTGCCGGCCACGCCGTTGAGCGCGCCGTAGAACTGCGGCTTCAGTGCCGACTTGCCGAAATCGAAGGTGATGCCGTCGGGCAGGTTCAGCATGATGTTGTCGCCCTGGCGCTGCACATCGATGCCGGTGTTGGCAGTGCGCTCGCGCAGCGCGCGTTCCTGGCGATCCTGGTACTGGCCCACGGCCGCGCCACTGAGCGCGCCGATGCCTGCACCGATCAGCGCGTGCTGGCGGCGCTCGGTCGCACTGTCGCCGCTGAGCAGGCCGGCGGCCACGCCAATGGCGGTACCGATCAGCGCGTTGCGACCGGTACGGTTCTGCTGCTCGGTCGGGTTGCCGTACTGATCGCTCTGCACGTAGGAACCGCCGGTGGCGCAGGCCGACAGGACGGCCGCGCTCATCAGGGCCAGTGCGACATTGCGGGTGGTGTTGCGGATCATGATGGTCTCCTTGGTTTCCGGTCGGGCCGGCGGCTTGCGGGCCGCCCAGAGGATAAACAGCAGGACGCGATGCCGGGATGATGAACACGCCGCTCGACAGGCCCTTGTTCAGCTAGCTGTCTGGAACCCCGCGACGGCGCTTTACCCCGCTCCCGACTGGCGGTAGGCGGCGAGCGCTGCATCCCGGCCGGCGGCCAGATCCACCAGGGGGCTGCGCGGATACTCCGGCGCGTGCTCGGCCAGCCACTGCGGATGCTGCCACGGCGCGAAGCGCGCCTTCACCGGCAGCGCCGCCAGTTCCGGTACCCAGCGGGTGATGTAGCGCGCCTGAGGATCGAACTTTTCGGCCTGGGTGACCGGATTGAACACGCGGAAGTAAGGCGCTGCATCCGCACCGGTACCGGCCACCCACTGCCAGCCCATCGTGTTGTTGGCCAGGTCGGCATCGACCAGTGTGTCCCAGAACCAGCGTGCGCCATGCAGCCAGTGCGCGCGCAGGTGCTTGCACAGGTAGCTGGCGACGATCATCCGCACCCGGTTGTGCATGTAGCCGGTATGCCACAGCTCGCGCAGGCCGGCATCCACGATCGGTACGCCGGTGTTGCCGCGCTGCCAGTCATGCAGCTGGCCGGCGCTGGGCGTGGCCCACGGAAAGCGGTCGAAGCGCGGGTTGAGGTTGCCGGTGGGGGTCTCCGGAAAGTGATGCAGCAGGTGGTAGGCGAAGTCACGCCAGCCCAGTTGCCGCAGGTAGCCGTCGATGTCGGCGTCGGTACCGGCGCTGCGCAGCCTTTCCAGCGCATGGGCGATGCGCCAGGGCGCGATCTCGCCGAAGTGCAGGTGCGGTGACAGCCGCGAGGTGCCGACCCGGTCCGGCAGGTCGCGCTGCGCGCGATAGCCTCGCAGCGCGCCGTCCTCGAACACCGAAAGCGCCTCCAGCGCGCCGGCCTCTCCCGGCTGCCAGTGCTCCCAGAAGCCCTCGTCCCAGCCGAGCGCCGGTGCCAGCCCGAGCGCCTGCAGCGACTCGCCTTCGACGGCATGCGTTGCCAGTGCCGCGGGCGCCGCCTGCAGCCCGGGCAGGCGCCAGTGACTGAGCACGTTGCGCCAGTAGGGGGTGAACACCTTGTACGGCTGCCCCTGCTGGGTGGCGATATCCCACGGCTCGAACAGCAGACTGCCGTTGCAGCTCTGCGCATCGATGCCCTGCTCGCGCAGCGTGCGCTTGATGGAGGCATCACGTGGCTGGGTGGCGGGCTCGTACTTGCGGTTCCAGTACACCGCCGTGGCACCGGTCCGTGCGATCAGTGCCTGCAGCACCGGCAGGCTGTCGCCGATCTGCAGCACCAGGGAAGAACCGCGGCCACGCAGATCCGCATCCAGCGCGGCAAGCGAGCGATGACGCCAGGCGTTGGATGCCGCTCCCGGCGCCCACTCGCCTTCTTCGTGCGGCGCGTGGATGTACACCGGGACCACATCGTGCCCCGCATCCAGTGCGGCCTGCAGGGCCGGATTGTCCTGCAGCCGCAGGTCGCGACGGAACCAGACCAACGCTACCGACACGTGCACCGCCTTTGCTGTGGAAGGCGGCCATGATAGCCAGCACAGGTGAAGACCGCGCAGGGGCGCAACGCCGTCCGCAGCCGGACTACTTCCGGGCGTCGAAACGCTGCATGGCTTCGCGGATCAGCGTACGCGCCTCGGTCGCGTTGCCCCAGCCCTGCAGCTGCACCGGGTTGCGTCCGGCTGGCAGATCCTTGTACACGCGGAAGAACGCCTCGATGCGCTGCCGCTCGATCTCCGGCAGATCGGCCAGATCGCGGACGCCTGCATAGCTCGGATCAACCTTGTCGGTCGGCACGCCGATGACCTTCTCGTCATGTTCGCCGCCATCGATCATCTTCAGATAGCCGATCGGGCGGAAGCGGATGATCACGCCGGGGTGCAGGGGCTCACGGGTCAGTACCAGCGCGTCCAGCGGATCGTTGTCGCCCGCCAGCGTGCGTGGCATCGAACCATAGTTGGCCGGATAGGCCACCGGCATCGACTGGAAGCGGTCGACGTGGACCAGCCCGTCGTCCTTGATCTCATACTTGGTGAAGCTGCCAGCGGGAATTTCCACGGCCAGGTTCACCTCCTGCGGTGCCTGCTGCGGCTGGGCCACCAGGAACGGATGCAGCACCGCATCAGCGGCGGCCACCGCACCGGCCAGCAACAGCAGAGCGGCACCGATGGCAGCAAGAGGAACGATGCGTCGGGGCATGGTCATCGGCGTCTCCTTATTCCCAGCAACGGTCGGCGCGACCCTTGGCAGTCTGCGCGCGCGGGCAGTCGCGTGGCGTGATGCGGCCTTCGGTCAGCTCCGTGCGCTGCTTGCCCCCGCTGGCGTCACGGTGCAGCTCGAAGGCATCGTACAGCTGCCCGGTCACCGTGCGCGCCTCATAGCGCAGATGCTGCGGATCGATGCGCAGCACCTGGAACAGCTGGGTGTCCTCGGCCACCGGGGCCATCGTCCTTCGGGCTTCATCGGAAAGACGGTACTGCTTCGGTCCCGCCACGGTCACCACGTACTGTGGTGTGGCGGCCTGTCCTTCTCCACGGCGGCCATAGGTGTGGTCGTGCCCCTGCAGCACCAGATCTACCTGGTGACGACGCACCACCGGCAGCAGCACGTCACGCAATGCGGCGTTCTCGCGGCCTTCGCGCGGCGAGTAGAAGGGCTGGTGCAGCATTACGATGGTCCACGGCTGCGGATTGCCGGACAGCACCTTGTCCAGCCAGTGTGCCTGGGCCTGGGCGGTGCCGAGATCGAGTGCCGAGGTTCCATCAAGCACCGCCACGCGCACGCCCTGCGCATCGAACCAGTAGCTGGTCTGCTGCGCGGCAGCGGCGCCATTGCCCGGCAGTGCGAAGGTCACCGGCCAGTGCCGGCCCAGCACACGGCGTTCCTGCGGAGTGTCCTCGAACTCCTCGAAATACTCGTGATTGCCGATGGCAGGCGCCACCAGTGTTTCCTGCGCCAGCCAGCCGGTGGCGGCGAACCATTCGCCCCATTCACTGTCGTCCACACCGTCGCCGCCGCTGACCAGGTCACCCGCGAACAGGCTCAGGCGAGCGTCTGGTGCCGCCTTCTGCGCGGCCCGGACCACGCGGCTGACGTGACTGAGATTCTTGTTCTGGGTATCGCCGAAGTACAGCAGCGTCAGCGGCTGCCCGGCGGTGGCCAGCGTGCGCAGCTGGTTCCATGCACTCCAGCCTGCCCTGCCCTGCACACGGTAGATGTATGCGGTATCCGGCTGCAGGCCATCGATGTCAACGCGGTGATGGTGCGACAGGCCGTTCTCGGTCTGCAGCGCCTGCGTGGTCGCGCGCAGCGCGCGAATGCCTTCGATGGCCGGCGAATCGCCGGCACGCGCGATCTCCAGCAGTGGCGCCTGTACGCTGCCATCCGTACGCCAGGCTACGGCGAATCCGTGGCTGGGGTCGGCCGAGGGCGAGGCAACGATACGATCCGGCAGTGGCGATGCCGCATAGTGGCGGCTGCCCGCAGGCACCTGCGTGTTGGGTTCGACCGCCGCGGTGACCAGCAGAGGCAGGGCCAGCAGCAGGCTGGCGACGAACGCGCGCGTGCTGTGCCGCCTCATGCGCCACACTCCAGCGGCAGCGCCAGCTGCCTGGCAATGCTTTCCCAGTCAAAGGCGACCACGCCCTGATCGTCATGCACCGCGTACAGCGCACCGTGCGGGAACCGCGTGCTGGGCTGCTGCATCAGCCAGATGCCATCGGTGTTGGCCACGGTATTGCCCTGGAAGGCACCGACCGGCTTCAGCGTGTGCCGATCGAAAAGATGGAACACGCTGCGCTGCTTGCCCTGCTCGGTGGTGATCCACCAGCCGTCCTTGCCGCAGGTCCGCAGGGTCACTCCTTCGGCCTGCGCCTTGAACACGTCACGGCCGAAGGTGGTGCCGGTGAAGCGGCCTGCCAGCGTATAGACCTTGAACTCGCTGGCGTAGCTCTCATCCTCTTCGGCAATCAGCAGACGGTCGTTGTCCGGATCGCCCCAGATCGATTCGACCACGCGCAGCGCACCGGCCTCACTGGTGTCGCCGATGTCGGCGATGCGCTTCGCGTCGATCTTCGCGCCGTCGCGGGAAACGTGGTACTGGCGCACGCGCTTGTCCAGTTCCGCCAGCGGCGGCAGGATGTCGCGGCCCTGTGCGTCCTCGCCGTTGTCCCAAGAGTCCGTGACGTAGACGCTGTAGCCGTCCGCCCTGCGATCGACCCACAGCCCGTAGGGTTTGCGCAGATCTTCGGCAGCGAACGTCGCCAGTGGTATGAAGTCCGGCAGGGACAGGACCTGGACCCGGTGATTGTCGCGTTCCACGATCCACAGCAGGTCGTCGGTCACGGCGATGCCATTGGGGCGATCGAACTGTCCCAGGCCGGTACCGGTGGCACCGACGTCGCGCAGGTGACGGCCGGTGCTGCCGTCATACACCACCAGTTTGTCGGTGGCCTTGGCGGTGGCGATCAGCCAGATCTGCCCGTCCGGCGTCCGCCAGGTTGCGGGCGAATCGATGTTGTCGGCGGGCGTGAGTGGCGAGACGAACGCCTCGGCAACGGTGGCCACCGTGCGCGCCGGAGGCGTCGGCGACGCCGCATGTGCCGCCGGCGCGCGGTCGGCCGCTGGCGTGCAGCCCACGACCAGCGCGGATGCGATCGCTGCCACGAGCACCGGAACGTGCCGCCCCATCACAGCGCCACCTTCAGGCCCAACGCATAGGTGCGGCCATATTCTTCCATCTGCAGCGTGCGCGAGCGCGTGCCCTGGTACAGCTCCAACGGCTTGTCCAGCAGGTTCTGCGCCTCGAAGTACAGGCTGACGCGCGGGCTGAAGCGATAATCCAGCGAGAAGTCGAGCTGCGTGTTGGGTGCCACGTAGATGTCGAATGCACGGCCCTTGCCGATGCTGTCCAGATATTCGCTGCGGTACACCGCAGCCAGGCGGGTGCTCAGGCCATATTTCTCGTAGCCGACGTGCGCGCTGTACACGTGCTTGGAGGCACGCGGCAGCGTGAAGTCCTCGCCGGCACGGTCCGCGATGCCGGCATCGAATTCGGTATCCAGCCAGGTGCCGCTGGCCCCGACCAGAAGACCGTCGAAGCCTGCCGGCAGGAAGGCCAGCTGCTGCTGCCAGTTGAACTCGGCGCCGCGTACCGTGGCCTTGCGGCCATTGATCGGCTGGGTCACGTCGAAGCCGTCGTAGTCCGGATCATTGGTACGCACGGTTTCCACGATATAGCCGTCGATGGACTTGTGGAACAGGCCAAGCGAAACGATGC
Source organism: Stenotrophomonas sp. B2 (assembly GCF_014947095.1). Taxonomy (NCBI): domain Bacteria; kingdom Pseudomonadati; phylum Pseudomonadota; class Gammaproteobacteria; order Lysobacterales; family Lysobacteraceae; genus Stenotrophomonas; species Stenotrophomonas sp. B2. The sequence continues at coordinate 24,285 of NZ_JADCQA010000001.1, forward strand.
CGGTCCTGCCGATGTACTTCTCCACCGACAGGTCGATGTTCTTCGACTCGTACGGATCCAGCTCGGGATTGCCCAGCCGCACTTCCTCGTCGCCGCGGCTGTAGCCCACACGGGGCGAAACGTCGCCGAAGGACGGGCGCGAGACGGTCTTGTTGGCCGAGGCGCGCAGCACCCAGTCATCGGCTGCGTCGTAGCGCAGATGCAGGCCCGGCAGCACATTGGTGTAGCTGGTGTTGGCCACGCGCGGGGTGACGGTGAAGCTGCGCCCGTTGGCCGCCACCTCGACCTGGTTGCCCACCGCCTTGAAACGGGTGTTCTCCACGCGTGCGCCGCCGATGATGCGCAGCGCGCCGATATCCCAGGTCCCCATCGCATAGCTGGCGAAGATGTCTTCGCTGGCCACATAGTCCTCTTCCAGTGAGGCCAGGGCATTGGCGCCGGCATCCTGCGGCCGGGCGCTGTACTGGCTGCCATTGGCCGCCCAGTAGGCCCGCATCGCCGCCGAATCCATGCCATCGCCCAGGTTGCCATGGCGATGCTCGGGGGCCGACGTGGTCCAGCTCGACAGTGCCACCTTCGGGCCCACCCGCAGCTCACGCTCGTCGGTATTGACATCGCGGTCGCGCCAGCGGCCCAGCAGGCCGAACTTCAGGCTGCTGCTGTCGCCGTCGAAGCGTACGTTGACCTGCGCGCTGTGCTCCTTGTCGTTGACCTGCTTGGGCGAAAGCACGATGCGGTCGAAGGCGTAGTTGCCGTTGTCCAGCCACTGCGGGTTGTCTAAACTGTAGGTCGGCAGCCGGCTGCGCTGGTCCAGGGTGCCGTTGAAGTCATCACCATCCAGTGTGAACCGCGCCTCCATCTCATCGTTCACCCGCTCCTCGGTGCGGGTGTAGCCGATACGGTAATCGACCACCGCGCTGGTCAGCCGGTTCTCGCCACCGAGGCTGGCTGCGAAGGTGTTCTCTTTCTTGGTGCGGTAACGCATGCGCTTGTCGATCGCATCGCCCGGCATGTCATCCAGCCGGTACTGGTCGGTGCCGGTGCGCACCATGTCGGCATCGTCGAAATTGAAGATCACCCGCTGGCGGGTCTCGGCATCGTCGAACTGGCTGTACAACGTGCGCAGGTAGTACTTGCTGTCTTCATTCGGGCGCCAGTCCAGGTTGAGGTTGGCGCCGATGCGCTTGCGCTCGATCTCGTACTTGCGGTGCTGCAGGTTGATCGCGGTGACATCCCCCGGTGCAGCATCATCCTCGCCGTCGTACTCCACTTCGGTGTTGTCCGATTCAAACCTGCGCTTCTGGTAGTTCACGCCCAGCGCGATGCCGAACGTATCGGCGAACACTTCGCTGTAGTTGAAGGCGGCCTTCGGGCTGGTTTCGCCCGAGAGCTGCTGGTGGCTGCCCTCGATCTTGGCACGCAGGCTGCGCCCGTCGCGATCGAATGCCGAGGCCGATTCGACCAGGACCGCACCGCCGATCGCGTCGCCGGGCATGTCCGGCGTTGGCGACTTGACCACGCGCAGCCGCTCGGTGGAGTCGGAGGGAATGACATCCAGCGGTGCAGCGCGGCTGGAGTCCTCCGGCGTACCCACGGCGATTCCATCGACGCTGACGCTGTTGAGGTTGGCGTCCAGGCCCCGGATGACCACGAAACGGCCTTCGCCCTGGTCGCGGGTGACGCTGATGCCGGGTAGACGCTGCAGCGATTCGGCCACGTTCTTGTCCGGATACTGGCCAAGGGCGTCGGAAGACACGGCGTCTTCGATCGCGTCGCTGCTGCGCTTCAGATCGACCGCGCGGATCTGCGATTCGAGCTGCGCACGCACCTCGACGCGGTCCAGGTCGATCGCATCGACCGCCGCTGCCCCCGTGGCGGCGACCGTCTGCTGCGCGGCGGCCTGCAGCGGAGCGCTGGCCCCCATCGCCAGGGTCAGCGTGATGGCAACGGCCAACGGAGTCTTGATATGCACTGGGAATCCCCATTCCTGTTAAGAATGGGTCTGGACGGTATGTCCGCAAGGTTGCATGGCCATGACAGACGCCCTCGATCCGCGCCCGCTGGCTGCGCTCCGTTTGGGGTTCCGCACCCCGATCCGGCAGAATGATCGCCTCTCCCTTCCCCCCTTTCCGACCATGAAGATCGTCGAAGTGCGCCACCCGCTGGTGCAGCACAAGATCGGCCTGATGCGCAACGCCGCGCTCAGCACCAAGGATTTCCGCGAACTGGCCAACGAGCTGGGCACGCTGCTGGCCTATGAGGCCACCGCTGACCTGGACACCGAGCCGCACACCCTGCCCGGCTGGGCCGGTCCGGTGACCGTGCAGCGCATCGCTGGCGCCAAGATCACCGTGGTGCCGATCCTGCGCGCCGGCCTGGGCATGCTCAGCGGCGTACTGTCGCTGATCCCTGCCGCCCGCGTGAGTGTGGTCGGCCTGCAGCGCGATGAGGAAACCCTGCAGCCGGTGCCGTACTTCGAGCGCCTCACCGGGCGCCTGGAAGAGCGCGATGCGCTGATCCTGGACCCGATGCTGGCCACGGGCGGCACCCTGATCGCCACCATCGACATGCTCAAGCGGGCCGGTGCGCGACGCATCAAGGGCATTTTCCTGGTCGCCGCTCCGGAGGGCATCGACGCGGTCAAGGCAGCGCATCCGGATGTGGAGATCTACACGGCGGCAATCGACGCCCAGCTCAACGAAAAGGGCTACATCCTGCCGGGCCTCGGCGACGCGGGCGACCGCATCTTCGGCACCCGCGTCGGCTGACCGGTGCGACGGGGTCAGATCCCTTTCGCAGAAAGGGCTCCGACCCCGGCACTCACCCCAGCGCGCGCGCCTTCAGTTCACCCTGCTCGTGCAGGGTCACGAAACGCCCCTTGTCGTCGCGACCCAGCTGGGCCAGTGCGACCTGCGGGTCGTGGGTGAAGAACAGATGCACGTTGCGCGCCAGCTTGTCCTCCAGGAACTGCCGCTTCTCGTCGATCAGCAGTTCCGCGTTGCGGTCATATCCCATGGTGATCGGCACGTGCACCCACGAGCGCCCCGGAATCAGGTCAGCGCAGAACACCACACCGCCGCGCGCGACCTCGCCTGCATGCCCATGGCCGACGATCTCGGCCAGCATCAGCCCGGGCGTATGGCCATCGCTGTAGCTGAAACGCACGCTGCGCCCCAGCGCCCGGGAGAACTCGCCGTCGACCACTTCCAGGCGCCCACTGGCCTGCAGCAGCCCGGGCAGCTCCGGGATGAAACTGGCGCGGTCGCGCGGGTGCGGCTGAAGTGCGCGCTGCCAGTGCTGTGCACCGACCACATAGGTGGCATTGGGAAACAGCAGTTCGGGCTCGCGCCCCTCGCTCCATGCTGCCAGCAGGCCGCCGGCGTGGTCGAAGTGCAGGTGGCTGAGGACCACCACGTCGATGTCCTCGTGTTCGAAGCCCGCCTCACGCAGCGAATCGATCAGCACATGCTGGCTTTCCTGCACGCCATAGCGCTCGCGCATGCGCGGATCGAAGAACGCGCCGATGCCGGTTTCAAACAGGACCGTCTTGCCTTCCAGCGGGCTGGCCAACAGCGCGCGGCATGCCAGCTCGATACGGTTCAGCTCATCCGGTGCCGCCCATTTTTCCCACAACGCACGGGGTGCGTTGCCGAACATCGCACCGCCGTCGAGGCGCTGCGAGTTACCACGAATCGACCAGAGTTTCATGCGCCGATTATCGTCGGCAGGCCGTTAAATAATCGCTAGAACGAAACTGCAGCGCCCTGCCGTTGCGGGCAGGGCGCTGCGGCTCACCGTCGGCCGGATGGGACCCGGCGAGCCCGGCCGTTACCTGCCGGGCACCACCTGGGCGCTGCCGACCGGGTTGCGCGGATCGCTGCCGCCGAACAACCGGTTGCTCCTGCGATCCCATTCCACCGTCTGCAGATTGCCCCAGACGTGGCTGGAGCCGCGGCCACCGGCGGCGACATTCCCCGGCAGATCGATCTTGTGGCCCATCGCCTGCAGCTGCTTCACGGTGGCCGCGTCGAACGCGTTGTCTTCGGCCTCGATCAGGTCCGGCAGCCACTGGTGGTGGTAGCGTGGCAGCACGGCGACCTGCTGCGCGTCCAGGCCGGCGTCGTAACCGAGGATGCCCAGCAGCACCATGGTGATGATGCGGCTGCCGCCGGGGGTGCCCAGCACCACGACCTTGTCGGCGTTCTCCATGAAGGTCGGCGTCATCGAGCTGAGCATGCGCTTGCCCGGCTTCGGTGCGTTGGCCTCGTAGCCCATCACGCCGAACGCATTGGGCGTACCCGGCTTCAGCGCGAAATCATCCATCTCGTTGTTCAGCAGCACACCGGTGCCCTTGGGTATCAGGCCCGAGCCGTACAGCAGGTTGACGGTCTGGGTGGCGCCGACGCGGTTGCCATCACGGTCGATGATCGAGAAATGGGTGGTCTCGTCGTCCTCCAGCGGCGTCGGATTGCCCGACAGCAGGTCGCTGGGCGTGGCCTTCTCCGGATGGATGGTGGCACGCAGGCCCTGGGCATAATCCTTGCTGGTCAGCACTTTCTGCGGGATCTGCACGAAGTCCGGATCGCCCAGGAAGAACGTGCGGTCGCGGTAGGCGCGCCGCATCGATTCGACTACCAGATGGGCGCGGTGCGCCGGATCCATCTGCTTGATGTCCCAGCCTTCGAGGATCTGCAGCATACTGGCCAGGGCGATGCCACCGGACGACGGCGGCGGCGCCGTGGTGATCTTCCAGCCGTTGTAGTCGAAGACGATCGGCTCGCGCTGCTTCACCCGGTAGCCGGCCAGCTCCTCGGCGGTCCAGCGGCCACCGGCCTGCTTCACTCCGGCCAGCAGCAGCTTGCCGGTCTGGCCCTTGTAGAAGCCATCGAAGCCACCTGCCGCCAGCCGCTCCAGCGTCTGCGCCAGTTCCGGCTGCCGGAACACATCACCGGTGGCGATCGGCCTGCCGTTGCGCAGGTACACCTCGCGGGTCCCGGGGTAGCGCTCCATCACCTCGCGGCGCGAGGCATAGCCCTTGGCCATCCGCTCGTACACCGGGAAGCCGTCGCGGGCGATGCGGATGGCCGGTTGCAGCGAAACCGCCAGGGGCAGCCTGCCGTGCCGGGCCGAAAGCTCCACCAGTGCCGCAGGCAGGCCGGGGATACCCGCCGACCAGGCGCCGTTGACCGAGCGGTCGCGGTCCAGGTTGCCCTTCCCGTCGAGGAAGGCCTGCGGCGTGGCAGCAGCCGGCGCGGTCTCGCGCGCATCCAGCATCACGTCCTTGCCGGTGGCCGCATCATGCAGCAGGAAGAAGCCGCCACCGCCCAGGCCGGAACTGATCGGCTCGACCACCGCCAGCGTCGAGGACACCGCCACCGCGGCGTCGAACGCGTTGCCTCCCTGCGCAAGGATGTCGACGCCGGCCTGGGTGGCCAGCGCGTGGCCGCTGGCAATGGCAGCGCCATCGGGACGTTCGGCACGGGCCGGCGCATCGGCCCAGGCAAGCGGGCTCAGCAACAGGCCGAGCAGCAACACGGGACGGGCGAGCAGCGTCTTCATTCGGATGGGGGCTCCGCGTAGAGTTCGGGATGATCGTGCTGCAGCCGGCGCAGTTTGGCCAGCAGCTGGTCTTCCGTTTCCACGATCTCCGGGTCCGGATCGATGCATTCGACCGGGCAGACGACCACGCACTGTGGCTCGTCGAAATGGCCCACGCACTCGGTACAACGGGCGGGGTCGATCACGTAGATGGTTTCACCCATCGCAATGGCCTGGTTCGGGCAGGCCGGCTCGCAGACGTCGCAGTTGACGCAGAGCTCATTGATTTTCAGCGACATGGCGATACTCCTCGCCCGCGCCTTGGGACAAAGGACCGGCCAGCGCGGGCGCGCGGGCCGGTCAGGTCATCGGTGGCGCCCGCTACAGGCGCCACCCGGGCCACGTTGCAACGTGGCCGCCACGGCTCGGTCTTACTTGGCTTCGACGAAAATGTACTCGGCACCGGTCGGCTGCACGGCCGCCTGCACGCGGGCGTTGTCGGCCGACTGGCCGATGAAGACGACGCGCACGCCCTTCATCGAATCCGGCGACACGTCCTTGAACACGGCCTGGATCATGTCCGCCATCTTGCCCGAGGCCGACGAACCGAAGGCCAGCATGTTGCCCGGCTGCACGCCACGGGCCACGGCCTGGGTCGCGCTCTCGGTCTGGCGCTCGTACTTGGCCTGGAAGTCCGGGTCCGATTCCGGCGAGAGGTAGTACAGGAACGGGCTGTTGGAGATATTGCCCATGTTCTGGATGGCGACTTCCTGCAGGTACTTCTTCCAGCCTGCGTCGTCGTCCTTGGACGGGGCGACCAGCGCCTGCTTGGCTTCGTCGACCGGAGCGGCCTCTTCCTTCTTGCAGGCGGTGAAGGCCAGGGCCAACGAGGCGATCAGCATCGCGCGCATGGTGGTGTTCATGGTTTCCTCCCGGAATGGTGCGTGGTGTTGTACGTAAGGGGTGCGGGTACGGCGGGGCTTACGACTGGGTCGATTTCGCCTCGCGGACCCTGCGCAGGGCTTCAAGCACCGCGGCCGGCACAAAGCCGGACACGTCGCCGCCCAGGCGCGCGATCTCGCGGACCAGCGAAGACGAAATGAAGCTGTGCTGCTCGGCCGGCGTCAGGAACAGGGTCTCGACTTCCGGGATCAGGTGGCGGTTCATGCTCGCCATCTGGAACTCGTATTCAAAGTCCGACACCGCGCGCAGGCCGCGCAGCAGGACCCCGCCCTGGACGGAGCGTACGAAATGGGCCAGCAGGGTATCGAACCCGCAGACCTCGACGTTGCCATGGTGGCCCAGGGCATCCCGGGCCAGCTGCACGCGCAGTTCCAGCGGCAGGGTCGGCCCCTTGGACGGGCTCTGCGCCACGCCGACCACGACCTTTTCAAACAGCGGCGCGGCCCGGTTCACCAGGTCGATATGACCGTTGGTGATCGGATCGAACGTGCCGGGGTAGACGGCAATGCGGCGGTTGGCCACGGTCATGGGCGGTTGCAGATGTTCAGATGAAGTCAAAGTGTAGCAGCGGCGCGGCGGTACAGGGCAAAGCGCACCTCACGGGTGCCGCCCTCGCGGTGCAGCAGCCAGTCCGGCGGCAGCACCGGGACGTGACCGGCCGGCGACTCCAGGTAGAGCCAGGCGTCGGCTGCCAGATGCCGCGGCAGCTGGGCCAGCACGTCCTGCCAGAGGCCATCGGCGAACGGCGGGTCGATGAACACCAGATCCGCCTGTTGCGCGGGAGCGCCCTGCAACCAGCGCAGGGCATCGGCCTGGACCACGGTGATCTGCGCGCTGGCCTGCAGCTTGGCGACGGCGGCCGACAGATTGCGGCCGAGCTGGGCATCGCGCTCGACCAGGGTGGCGTGAGCGGCGCCGCGCGAGACGGCTTCCAGGCCCAGCGCGCCGCTGCCGGCAAACAGGTCCAGCACGCGGGCCCCGGCCAGTCGGGGCATCAGCCAGTTGAACAGGGTCTCGCGCACACGGTCACTGCTGGGCCGCAGGCCCGGCAGATTCGGCACCGGCAGGCGGGTATTGCGCCAGCGCCCGCCGATGATGCGAACCTGGCCGTCATTGCCTCCACGGCCGCTCATCGGCGCCACCTGCGGGGGGTGTTCGAGAATTTCAGCATGAGCGGGATTGTAGTTCGGCCGGGCGGCGCCCGGCACCCGCAGAAGCCAGAGCAACGGCTGGAGCAACGGCTGGAGCAACGGCAAAGGCTGGTTTCCTGGGGGTTGGCGGGGTGGGTCAGGTTGTGGGGGACGCCGTGAACCCATCCCTGGGGGCTTGGCCGCGGCATCCATGCCGCGGACACCCCCACAACCTGACCCACCCCGCCTTCGACCGTTTCCTGCGATCTGTCGGAACGGCTCTTGGGGTCAGATCCGTTTTCCTGTGGAAAACGGATCTGACCCTGGCTTGGATCTCGAGATCTGAGAGATTTCATCCACGCACGGCGTGGATCTACTGGCCACCGGCCAACTGTCGAAGGCGGGGCACTGTGGGTTCGCGGGGTGTGAGCCGCATGGATGCGGCGACCAAGCCTCCATGGACGGATTCACGGCGCCCCCGCGAACCCACAGTGCCCCGCCATCCCACGGAGTGCCCGCTCTTGCTTTGGCTCTGGCCTCTGCGGGTGCAGGGCGCCGCCCTGCCCGACCAACCCCCTTGATTTCGGGACAATCATCCCTACCCCTTGGCGAGGCCGCACGCGCTGGCGCGGCATTGCACACGGAGCCCTATCGATGACCGAGACGACCCAGACCGAAACCCTTGGCTTCCAGACCGAAGTCAAGCAGCTGCTGCAGTTGATGATCCACTCGCTGTACTCCAACAAGGAGATCTTCCTGCGCGAGCTGGTGTCCAATGCCGCCGACGCGGCCGACAAGCTGCGCTTCGAGGCGCTGACCCAGCCGTCCCTGCTGGAAGACGACAGCGACCTGCGCGTGCGCGTCAGTTTCGACCCGGCCGCCCACACCATCACCATCGAGGACAACGGCATCGGCATGAGCCGCGCCGAGGCCATCGCCCACCTCGGCACCATTGCCAAGTCCGGCACCGGCGACTTCCTGCGCCAGCTGTCCGGCGACCAGAAGAAGGACTCGCAGCTGATCGGCCAGTTCGGTGTCGGCTTCTACAGCGCGTTCATCGTCGCCGACAAAGTCGAAGTCACCTCGCGGCGGGCCGGCCTGGCCAGCAGCGAAGGCGTGCGCTGGACCTCGCGCGGCGAAGGCGACTTCGATGTCGCGACCCTCGACAAGCCCGAGCGCGGCACCCGCATCGTGCTGCACCTGAAGGACGGCGAACACGACTTTGCCGATGGCTGGCGCCTGCGCAGCATCCTCAAGAAGTACTCCGACCACATCGGCCTGCCGATCCAGATGCCGAAGGAAGGGGGTGAAGAGGGCGCGGCGGTCGAATGGGAAACCGTCAACCGTGCCAGCGCGCTGTGGACCCGTCCGCGCACCGAGATCAGCGACGCCGAGTACAGCGAGTTCTACAAGCACGTGGCACACGACCACAGCGATCCGCTGGCGTGGAGCCACAACAAGGTCGAAGGCAAGCTGGAGTACACCTCGCTGCTGTACGTGCCGGGCCGTGCACCATTCGATCTGTATCACCGCGATGCGCCCAAGGGCCTGAAGCTGTATGTCCAGCGCGTGTTCGTGATGGACCAGGCCGAGCAGTTCCTGCCGCTGTACCTGCGCTTCATCAAGGGCGTGGTCGATTCCAACGACCTGTCGCTGAACGTCTCGCGCGAGATCCTGCAGTCCGGCCCGGTCATCGATTCGATGAAGGCCGCGCTGACCAAGCGCTCGCTGGACATGCTGGAGAAGCTGGCAACCGACAAGCCCGAGCAGTACGCCACGTTCTGGAAGGAGTTCGGCCAGGTGCTGAAGGAAGGACCGGCCGAGGACTACAACAACCGCGAGAAGGTGGCCGGCCTGCTGCGCTTCGCCTCCACCCGTGGCGAGGGCGATGCCCAGACCGTCTCGCTGGCCGACTACATCGGTCGCATGGCCGAAGGCCAGGACAAGATCTACTACCTGACCGGCGAGAGCTACAGCCAGGTCCGCAACAGCCCGCACCTGGAAGTGTTCCGCAAGAAGGGCGTGGAAGTGCTGCTGCTGACCGACCGCATCGACGAATGGCTGATGGGTTACCTGACCGACTTCGACGGCAAGGGCTTTGTCGACATCGCCCGTGGCGACCTCGACCTCGGCGCGCTGGAGACCGAGTCGGACAAGCAGGAACAGGAAGCGGCGGCCAAGGACAAGCAGGCCCTGATCGAGCGGCTGAAGGCGGTGCTTGGCGACGACGTGGCCGAAGTCCGCGTGTCGCACCGGCTGACCGATTCGCCAGCGGTGCTGGCCATCGGCGAACAGGATCTGGGGCTGCAGATGCGCCAGATCCTGGAAGCCAGCGGCCAGAAGGTGCCTGACAGCAAGCCGGTGCTGGAGATCAATCCGGGGCACCCGTTGATCGCCAAGCTCGATGGCGAGGCCGATGGTGATCGTTTCGATGATCTCGGCCGCGTGCTGTTCGACCAGGCCGCGCTCGCGGCCGGCGACAGCCTGAAGGACCCGGGCGCCTACGTTGCGCGCCTGAACAAGCTGCTGCTGGAACTGTCGGCCTGACACGCTGGGTGGTCGCCAGGCATGGCCCGGCGCTGGCTGTCATCTGCCAGGCCGGGCTGCTCAGGCCCGGCGATCCAGCAGCGACCCCAGCATCTGGTCCTGGCGGCGGACCAGCGAAGCGTTGGCGGCGAAGGCCACCACTTCCGCGTTTGCCGCCAGCAGATCAGCCAGCGGCGCGGCGGGATCGGCGCCGGCAGCGGTCACCCGGGTCTGCACCCCACCCTGTTCCACCGCCGCGCGCTGCACCTGCAGGCGCGGCGCATCGGCTGTCGCCAGGTTGGCCACGTTGTGCGCGGCCACCTGCACGCCTTGTGCTGCGGCCCGCATGCCGCTCCAGGCCGTTGCCATCACGTTGTCCATGGCGGTCTCCGGGCCGCCCGGTGCAGCCCTCCGAAGCCATTAGCGGCTGCCCGGCCGCGACCTTGAGTCCACATCGGGCAGACGGGCCCGGGTGGTAGCATATCCCTCTGATTTCAGCGCCTTTTGCCAATGCTCAGTTTTTTCCGCCGCAAGAAGCCCCAGGACGCCGCCACACCGGACGCGCCCAAGACCCAGCACTACTCGGCTGAAGAGCTGGCGGCGGCATTCCCGTCGGCCGCGCCCGTCGAGGACACCACGGTTGTAGCCGACGCCCCGCCAGCCGTGGCTCCGGCTGAGGCGGTGCCCGTCCCGGCGCCGCCCGCCGCTGCCCCGGCGTCCCCGCCGGCGCCGGCAGCGACCGAACGCGTCCTGGCACCGGAAGACTTCGAGGCCGAGGCACGTGCCGCCGCAGCCGTGCTCGCCCCGCTGGCTCCGGTGATCCCCGCACAGCAGCCCTCCGCACCGGCCGCCGACCTGCCGGTGCTGGTGGATGCCGCCCCGGCCCCCGCCGGCAAGTCCGGCTGGCGCGAACGCCTGCGCAACAGCGTCATCGCGCGCAGCTTTGGCGGCCTGTTCTCGCGCAATCCCAAGCTCGACGATGACCTGCTGGACGAACTGGAAACCGCGCTGATCACCGCCGATGTCGGCGTCGGTGCGACCACCGAGCTGGTCGAAGGCCTGCGCAGACGCATGAAGGCACGTGAGTTCGCCGATGCCAACGCACTGCTGGGCGCACTGCGTGCCGACCTGATCGCGATCCTGCAGCCGGTCGCCAGGCCACTGGTGATCGATCGCAACGCCAGGCCCTTCGTGGTGCTGACCGTTGGCGTCAACGGTGTCGGCAAGACCACCACCATCGGCAAGCTGGCCAAGCGCTTCAAGGACGACGGGCACAGCCTGATGCTGGCCGCCGGCGATACCTTCCGTGCCGCTGCCGTGGCCCAGCTGCAGGCCTGGGGCGAGCGCAACGGCGTGGCCGTGGTGGCCCAGGGCCAGAACGCCGACGCCGCCTCGGTGGCCTACGACGCGCTGCAGGCCGGCAAGGCGCGCGGCACGTCGGTGCTGATTGCCGATACCGCCGGCCGCCTGCATACCCAGTCCGGCCTGATGAACGAGCTGGGCAAGATCCGTCGTGTGCTCGGCAAGATCGATCCCGCTGCGCCGCACGAGGTGCTGATGGTGATCGACGGCACCACCGGCCAGAACGCGCTGTCGCAGCTGCGCCAGTTCAACGCCGCGGTGAACGTGACCGGCCTGGTGGTGACCAAGCTGGACGGCACCGCAAAGGGCGGCGTGGTGTTCGCACTGGCCCGCGAGTTCGGCATTCCGATCCGTTTCGCCGGCATCGGTGAACGCCCTGAAGATCTGCGTGAATTCGATCCGGAAGCCTTCGTCGACGCGCTGCTGCCCGAAGCGCTTGGCAGTGCCTGAGGCCACCGTCGTGCCCGCGGGCGACCCGTTCGTCGCCCGCCTGCTGCACTGGTTCGACGACCACGGCCGCCACGACCTGCCCTGGCAGCATCCGCGCAGCCCCTATCGGGTCTGGTTGTCGGAGATCATGCTGCAGCAGACCCAGGTGGCCACGGTCATCCCCTACTTCCAGCGGTTCCTGCAGCATTTCCCGACCCTGCCCGCGCTGGCCGCGGCCAGCAACGATGCAGTGATGGCGCAGTGGGCCGGGCTGGGCTACTACGCCCGTGCGCGCAACCTGCATGCGGCGGCCCAGCGCTGCGTGGAACTGCATGACGGCGAACTGCCGCGTGATTTCGACGCGCTGCATGCGCTGCCCGGCATCGGCCGCAGCACCGCAGGCGCGATCCTCAGCCAGGCCTGGAACGACCGGTTTCCGATCCTCGACGGCAACGTCAAGCGCGTGCTCAGCCGGTATCACGGCATCGAAGGCTTCCCCGGCCTGCCAGCCATCGAAAAGCAGTTGTGGGCCATCGCCGAAGCGCACGCGGCCCAGGTGCCGGATGGCCGGATGGCCGACTACACGCAGGCGCAGATGGACCTCGGTGCCACCGTGTGCAGCCGCGCCAGGCCCGCCTGCGTGATCTGCCCGCAGCAGCAGGACTGCGTGGCGCGCCGCGAAGGCCGGACCGCCGAGCTGCCCACGCCGAAGCCCGGCAAGGCCCTGCCCGAACGCGAAGCCGTGGCCCTGCTGCTGCGCGATGCCCAGCAGCGCGTGCTGCTGCAGAAGCGACCGGAGACCGGCATCTGGGCGCAACTGTGGACCCTGCCGCAGGCCGACGCCGGTGAAGCGCTGCAGGACTGGTTCGATGCACACGTGGACGGCTCGCTGGAAGATGCCGACGAGCTGCCGGTGCTGCAGCACACCTTCAGCCACTACAGGCTGCACCTGCAGATCCTGTCGCGACAGGTACGCGGCCTGCGCGTGGAAGAATCCTCGCTGCGCTGGGTCACCGCCGACGAACTGCCGACGCTGGGCTTGCCGGCTCCCATCCGCAAGCTGCTCGATGGCACTGCGATCAAACCGCCACGACGCAGATCCAAGAAACCCCGCAACCACGAGTGAGTGCCATGCCCCGAACCGTCTTCTGCCAGTACGAACAACGCGATGCCGAGGGCCTGGACTTCGTGCCCTATCCGGGCGAACTGGGCCAGCGCATCTTCAACCACATCGGCAAACAGGCCTGGGCGGCATGGCTGGCGCACCAGACCATGCTGATCAACGAGAACCGCCTGTCACCGCGCGATCCGAAGCATCGCGCGTTCCTGGAAGGGGAACTGGTCAAGTTCCTGTTCGAGAAGGACGCGGAGAAGCCCGCCGGCTTCGTCCCGGAAGCCTGATCCGGAGATGGCGCCGGCCTAGTTCGCCGGCTCCTCGCGCTCCTGCACCTGCGCCTGCCGCAGCTCCTGTTCCGAAGCACGCAGCGCCTTCACGTCAAGCTTGCGGATGCTGCTGATGAAGCACGGCAGGCGCGGGCCTCCGGCCGGGTCCCGGACCAGCACCTTGTCGAAGCGGGCCGACACGCGGTTCATGCGGCTGGTCAGGCCAATGGCGGTCGCAAACGACAGATCCTGGCAGGGGCCGTTCAATTCCAGCAGGTAGGCCTCGCTGGGCCGGGTCCATACCGCCAGTGCACTGTCGCCCAGTTCGGTCCAGCCGTTGAGGCTGCCGAAGAACTGCATGTCATTCTGCGGTGCGCCGGCGTGCGCCCGGTACAGGTCCAGCCGCTCGGCACTGCTCAGGCGGCCGGTGGTCGCACACGCGGCCAGGGCAAGGCAGAGCCCTGCGATCACAAGCGGGGTCTTCATGTCGATCTCCACGGGGAACCGGGGCCATCATGCGCCTGCCCGGGTATGGGCGGCGAGAATCCCGGCGCCACCGTTCAGGCGCCGGGAGGTGCACGTTGCCGGCCGCTCAGACGTCGGCGTGGGCCAGCTCGTGCAGGCGCCCTTCGCGCAGTTCCAGCACCCGGTCCAGGCGCCGCGCCAGACCGCGGTCGTGGGTGACCAGCACCAGGCTGGTATGGCGGGCACGATTGAGTTCGAGCATCAGGTCGAACACGGTGCCGGCCGTGCGATCGTCCAGGTTTCCGGTCGGCTCGTCGCCCAGCACGCAGGCCGGATGATTCACCAGCGCGCGCGCCACCGCCGCACGCTGGCGCTCGCCACCGGAAAGCTCGCCCGGTTTGTGGTCCAGGCGATGGCCCAGCCCGACCGACTCCAGCAGCAAGGTTGCGCGCGCGGCCGCCTCCTCCACTTCAGGACGACCACGGACGAAGGCGGTGGCCCCGTTGACGATGCTGGCCAGCGCCGTCCCCACCACGCCCAGGCCGGCGAACATCGCCCGCTGTGACATCGGCGAATGCGAGCGGGACAGCAGCAGCGGCATCATCACGTTTTCCAGCGCGGTGAATTCCGGCAGCAGGTGATGGAACTGGTAGACAAAGCCCAGCGCCTGGTTGCGCAGCAGGCCACGCGCGGTATCCGACAGCGCCGACATGCGTTGACCGGCCACGTACACCTCGCCGGCACTGGGTACGTCCAGTCCCCCCAGCAGGTGCAGCAGCGTGCTCTTGCCGGCACCGGACGCGCCGATGATGGCCACGGTTTCACCCGCGGTGACGGTCAGGTTCAGGCCGTCGAATACCGGGGTCTGCATGCGCCCTTCGGCATAGATCTTGCCGAGGTGCTCGGCGCGGATCACTTCCTGGCCGCGGTCAAAGGCTTCATTCATAGCGCAGGGCCTCCGCCGGCTGGGTGCGTGCCGCCCGCCAGGCGGGATACAGGGTGGCCAGGAAGCTCATCAGCAGCGCGACCACGGTGATCACCACCACGTCGCCGGTCTGCATGTCCGTCGGCAGGCCGGTGATGTAGTACACGTCTTCCGGCAGCAGCTTGACGTTGAACACGCGCTCGATGGCACCGAGGATGCGTTCCAGGTTGAAGGTCAGGGTGATGCCGCCGATCAGTCCGGCCAGCGTGCCGAAGATGCCGATCAACGAGCCCTGCACCATGAACACCTGCATCACCCCGGCCGGGGTCAGGCCAAGCGTGCGCAGGATGGCGATGTCCGCCTGCTTGTCGGTGACCAGCATCACCTGCGAGGACACCAGATTGAACGCGCCCATGGCGATGATCAGCGACAGCAGGATGCCCATCACCACTTTTTCCATGCGCAGCGAGTGGTAGAGATTGGCGTTCTGCTGGGTCCAGTCACTCACGCGATAGGCGCCGCCGAGGTTCTGCGCAAGGTCCACGCCGACTTCCAGCGAGCGGTCCATGTCGTGCAGCTTCAGGCGCACGCCGGTCGCGCCATCGGCGCGCAGCACGCGCTCGAGATCCTTCATGTTGGCGAAGCCGACGCCGCGGTCGACCTCGTTGTAGCCGGCCTCGAAAATACCGCTGACGGTGAAGCGTTTCATCCGCGGAACGGCGCCTGCAGGTGTGCCCTGCACTTCGGCGAAGGTCACCAGCACCTGGTCGCCGACATCGACGCCCAGCCAGATCGCCAGTTCCTTGCCCAGCAGCAGATTGAAGCTGCCGGGTTTCAGGCTGTCGTAGCTGCCCTTGACCACCTTCTGGTCGATCACCGACACCTTCGGCTCCAGTGCCGGGTCGATGCCCTGGATGATCGCACCCTGCACGCGCGGGCCGCTGATCATCGACTGGATCTCGATATAGGGTGCGGCGCCCGCCACGCGCGGGTCCTTGTTGGCCACGTCCACCACGCGCATCCAGTCCGGCATGGGCTCGCCGTCGCGACTGATGGTGGTATGCGCCGTCATCTGCAGCAGGCGGCTGCGGATTTCCTTCTGGAAGCCGCTCATCACCGCCAGGGTGGTGATCAGCACCGTAACCCCGAGCGCGATGCCCAGGATCGATGCCATCGAAATGAAGGAGATGAAGCCGTTGCGGCGCTTGGCGCGCAGGTAGCGCAGGCCGATGGCCACGGGAATGGGTTTGAACATGCAGGCACGCCGGACGATTCAGCCTATGGTGCCATCGACCGGGCTCGACGGGAAACGGCGCGTGCGGCGACGGCCAGTCGCAGTTCACGTCGCTGCCGGGCATCGAGCACATCCGGCCAGAACAGCAGCCGCCGTTGCCGCCGCCCCTGGTGCCCATGCAGCAACAGCCACGGGCCGCGGATCACCAGCTGTGGAGCGTCCAGCGCCTGCCCCGCCACCTGCAGCGGAGCGGGCAACGCGGGCAGGCACACCCTCACCTTCGGCCGGCGCAGGCGCCAGAAGAGCTCGGCCAGGCCCAGCGCCCAGACCAGCAGTACGACGGGAACCAGGGCGTCTCGGGGCAGATCCGAAGCGCGCAGCAGCCAGGGGGCGGCGAGCAGTACCGCCAGCTGGGCACCCGCCTGCAGCCGTGAAGGGCGCCACTCAAGGCTTGAGGGCGCGGATCCTGTCCATGAGCGGGATGGCGTGCGCATGCGGGCAGACCTCGTAGCCCATGAACCAGCGCCACAATTTATCGTCCTCACAGTCGAGCAGGAACAGGAAAACCTCGCGCTCTTCGGTCGGCGCAGCGCTCCATTCGCGGTCGAGGTAACGTTCGAACAGCTGGTCCAGTTCGCGCATGCCACGCCGGCAGCGCCAGCGCAGCTTCTTCAGCAGGGTTTCTTCATCCATTGCAGGCCTCCAGATACAGCGAAGCCACGCATGGCGTGGCTCGGCTGGGGTGCGTGCGGCCGCCGTCGATGCGGCCGCATGCGGGATGGATCAGGCGCGACGCTCCATCATGAGCTTCTTGATCTCGGCAATCGCCAGCGCCGGGTTCAGGCCCTTCGGGCAGGTGCGGGCGCAGTTCATGATGGTGTGGCAGCGGTACAGCTTGAACGGATCTTCCAGATCGTCCAGGCGCGCACCGGTGTCCTCATCGCGCGAGTCGATGATCCAGCGGTAGGCCTGCAGCAGGATCGCCGGCCCCAGGTAACGCTCGCCGTTCCACCAGTAGCTCGGGCAGCTGGTCGAGCAGCAGGCGCACAGGATGCACTCGTACAGGCCATCGAGCTTCTTGCGGTCTTCCGGCGACTGCAGGCGCTCGCGATCCGGCGGCGCCGGGGTCTGCGTGCGGATCCACGGCTTGATCGAGGCGTACTGCGCGTAGAAGTGGGTCAGGTCCGGAACCAGATCCTTGACCACGTTCATGTGCGGCAACGGGTAGATCGGCACTTCCTTCTTGCCGCAGTCCGCGATGGCGCGGGTGCAGGCCAGCGTGTTGGTGCCGTCGATGTTCATCGCGCACGAACCGCAGATGCCTTCGCGGCAGGAGCGACGGAAGGTCAGGGTCGGGTCGATCTCGTTCTTGATCTTGATCAGCGCGTCCAGGACCATCGGGCCGCAGGCGTCCAGATCGACCTCATAGGTATCGGTGCGCGGATTGCTGTCGTCGTCCGGACTCCAGCGGTAGATCTTGAAGGTACGCACGTTCTTGCCGCCGTTCTTGACGGGGAAGTGCTGGCCCTTCGTGATCTTGGAATTCTTGGGGAGTGAAAACTCGGCCATGGCTGCTCTCGTTGGCTCAGGCGGCCCGCGCCCTCAAGGCGCGGATTGCATGGTAGGCGGGGTCGGATCAGTACACGCGCGGCTTCGGCGGCACCACGGACACGTCATCGGTCAACGTGTACATGTGCACCGGACGGTAGTCGAAGCTGCACTTGCCCTTCTCGTCGACGCTGACCAGGGTGTGCTTCTGCCAGTTGACGTCGTCGCGGTCCGGGAAGTCCTCGTGCGCATGCGCGCCGCGGCTTTCCTTGCGCTGTTCGGCCGAGTTGATCGTCGCCACCGCGTTGAGCAGCAGGTTGTTCAGCTCGTAGGTCTCGATCAGGTCCGAGTTCCACACCAGCGAACGGTCCGAGACCTTCACGTCCTGGAACGAATCGAAGATCTTGTCCATCTTCTCGCAGCCTTCCTTCAGCGTCTGGCTGGTGCGGAAGACGGCCGCGTCGGCCTGCATGGTGCGCTGCATGCGGTCGCGGATGACCGAGGTCGGGGTATCGCCGTTGGCGTGGCGCAGCTTGTCCAGCAGGCCCAGCGCCTTGTCGCAGGCATCGGCCGGCAGCGGCTTGTGCGCCGCGCCCGGCTTGATGGTCTCGGCACAGCGGTTGGCCACCGCGCGGCCGAACACCACCAGATCCAGCAGCGAGTTGGAGCCCAGGCGGTTGGCGCCGTGCACGGACACGCAGGCGGCTTCGCCGATGGCGTACAGGCCCGGCACCACGGCATCGGGGTTGTCGCCGACCTTGCGCACCACTTCACCGTGGTAGTTGGTCGGGATGCCACCCATGTTGTAGTGCACGGTCGGGATGACCGGGATCGGCTGCTTGTGCACGTCGACGCCGGCGAAGATGCGGGCGCTCTCGGCGATGCCCGGCAGCTTGTCATCGATCACGCCCGGGCCCAGGTGGGTCAGGTCGAGCAGGATGTGATCCTTGTGCTCGCCGACACCGCGGCCTTCGCGGATCTCGATGGTCATCGAACGGCTGACCACGTCGCGCGATGCCAGATCCTTGTAATGCGGTGCATAGCGCTCCATGAAGCGCTCGCCGCTGCTGTTGCGCAGGATGCCACCTTCACCGCGGACACCCTCGGTGATCAGGCAGCCGGCGCCGTAGATGCCGGTCGGGTGGAACTGCACGAACTCCATGTCCTGCATCGCGATGCCGGCACGCATGGCCAGGCCGCCACCGTCGCCGGTGCAGGTATGCGCGGAAGTTGCGCTGAAATAGGCTCGGCCGTAGCCGCCGGTGGCCAGTACCACGCCCTGGGCGCGGAACAGGTGCAGCGTGCCGTCGGACATGTCCAGGGCCAGCACGCCGCGGCAGACGCCTTCGTCGTCGAAGATCAGGTCGAGCGCGAAGTACTCGATCATGAAGCGCGCGTCGTGCTTCAGCGACTGCTGGTACAGCGTATGCAGCATCGCGTGGCCGGTACGGTCGGCCGCCGCGCACGTGCGCTGCGCCGCCGGGCCTTCGCCGTACTTGGTGGTCATGCCACCGAACGGGCGCTGGTAGATCTTGCCTTCGGCGGTACGCGAGAACGGCACGCCGTAGTGCTCGAGCTCGATGATGGCCGGAATGGCCTCACGGCACATGTATTCGATGGCGTCCTGGTCGCCCAGCCAGTCCGACCCCTTGATGGTGTCGAAGAAGTGGTAACGCCAGTCGTCCTCACCCATGTTGCCGAGCGCGGCGGAGATACCGCCCTGGGCGGCGACGGTGTGCGAACGGGTCGGGAAGACCTTGGTCAGGCACACGGTCTGCAGGCCCTTGGCGGCCAGGCCGAACGTGGCACGCAGGCCGGCGCCGCCGGCGCCCACCACGACCATGTCGTACTTGTGTTCGGTGATCTTGTAAGCGGACATCTAGTCTGGATTCCTGTGTAGGTGCCTGGGCTCAGGCAACGCCGAGGGCGATGCGGCCCACCGCGAACACACTGACGATCATGCCGAGCACGGCGACGAACTTCACCGCGGTCTGCAGCACCAGGGCCAGCAGCGATTCGTGGATGTAATCTTCCAGCACGACCTGCATGCCGAGCTGTGCGTGCCAGAACATGGCGATCAGCAGGCCGATCAGCGGCACCGCGTTCCACGGCTTGGCGATGGCAGCAGTGGCGGTCGCGTAGTCGGAACCCAGCAGGCCCAGCACGAAGACCAGGAACCAGATCCCCAGCACCACCAGGGCGGCGGCGGTCAGGCGCTGGTGCACGAAGTGCTCGGTGCCGGTCTTGGCCGAACCCAGGCCACGCACGTTCTTCAGCGGAGTACGGAACTTGCTCACGCGGCACCTCCAAACATCACGTAGGCCCACACCAGCAGGGTGATCACCAGGCTGCCGATGACCGACAGCCAGCTGCTGCGGATGAAGGCGGGGATGCTGAAGCCGATGGCGAAGTCCTGCACCACATGGCGGATGCCATTGCACAGGTGATAGGCGAACGACCATGTCCACGCGAACAGGAACACGCGGCCATACCAGGCCCCGGCATGGCCGGTGAAGCAGTTCCACGAATCGGGCCCCATCATCAGGGCCAGCAGGCCCGCAGCGATGATGAGGGCACCAACAGACAGAAAGACGCCAGTGGCTCGATGCAGGATCGAGGTGGCCATCTGAATCTGCCAGCGATACACCTGAAGGTGCGGGGAAAGTGGGCGTTGTCTGGTCGCCATTCGCTGGGCTCGTTGTCTCGGCTGGGCGGCACGCGGCCGCGTTGGCTCAATGCTGATCAGAAATCGATGCAGCGTCCGTTTTTCTCCCAATCGCCATACCGCACCGGATCGAGTCCGCCGCGGCCGCCGAATTCCTCTGCCTTTTCCTGTTCCACGGGCACGGGTGCCGCAGGGACCAGCGGGGCTTCAGTTTCGTCGTCGGGAGTGGGGGTTGTTTGGCCTATCATGGTCGGTCTCGCAACGCACAAATTTTAGACCTCGTTCACGTGCCTGACAACCTGCCCCCTGCTTTCGTCGGATATCCACGCCTTCCGGGCCACCAGCTGGTGAGCCTGCAGGGCGTGGACGCAGCTGCCTTCGCCCACGCCCAGTTCAGCAGCGATGTCCTCGCTCTGCCCCAGCAGCACTGGCAGTGGAGCGCCTGGCTGAGTGCCAAGGGCCGCACCCTGGCGGTGTTCCAGCTGCTCCGGCTGGCTGAGGATCACGTGATGCTGGTGTTCGCCGATGGCGACGCGGATGCGACTGCGTCGCAACTGCAGCGTTTCGTGTTCCGCCGCAAGGTCAAGGTGCAGCTGCGCGACGATCTGGCCGTGGCCGGCGCGTTCACCGCACCGGAAGCGGCTACCGGCGCGGCGATCGCCGCCAATGCAGGCGGTTGGGAGCTGGACCTGGGCAGCGACGCGCTGCCGCGCGCGCTGCGCATCGGTGCCGCTGACACCTTCCCGGCCGGTGGGCCGGACGACGACGCGGCCTTTGCATTGGCCTGGCGCCAGGCTGACCTGCGGTATGGCCTGCCCCGGCTGGAGCAGAGCCAGCGCGAGGTGTGGACGCCGCAGCAGTTGGGGCTGGACCGTCTGAACGGCTACAGCGTGAAGAAAGGCTGCTACCCGGGCCAGGAAATCGTCGCCCGCACCCACTTCCTCGGCAAGGCCAAGCGCGCGGTGCAGCTGCTGCACACCCGTGCGCCGGCGCAGGCCGGTGACGGCGTGCAGCAGGACGGCGTGGCACTGGGCACGATCGCCAGCGTGGCCGGCGATCTCGCGCTGGCGGTGCTGCCGCTTGAAACGAGCGACGCTGCGCTGCAGGTCGGCGATGCGCCCGCGCAGCGGATTCCACTGCTGGATGGCCTGGCGCGCTGAGGCTGCGCCCCATCCACGCAGGGCGGGGATCTGCCGATGACGCCGGGCATGGCCCGGCGCCACCGAGTCTTACAGGCGCTCGCCGGTTTCCGCGTTGAAGAAGTGCAGGCCCTGCGGATGGATCGCCACGCGGATGTCCTCGCCCACGGCCGGCAGCGCCTGCGGCGCCACCCGCATGGTCAGTGCATGCTGGCCGCTGCTGAGGTTGACGAAGATCTCGTTGCCGACCGGCTCGATGCCCTCGATGCGCGCGGTGAACGCATGCGCGTCGTCGCCCGTGGCGGGCTGCAGGTGCTCCGGGCGCACGCCGACGTTGATCGGCTTCTGCAGCCATGCGGGGTCGATCGTGGCCTGGCCCAGCGGCGCGCGCCACTCACCCTCGACCACCGTCACGCCGCCCGCATCGCCCTGCAATGTCCCGCGCAGCACGTTCATCGCCGGGCTGCCGAGGAAACCGGCCACGAACAGGTTGGCCGGGCGGTCATACAGCGCCATCGGCGTATCGATCTGCTGGATGATGCCGTCCTTGAGCACCACGATGCGCTGGCCCAGCGTCATCGCTTCGACCTGGTCGTGCGTGACATAGATCATGGTCGTACCCAGCTTGCGGTGCAGCTGCGCGATCTCGGTACGCACGCTGTGGCGCAGCTTGGCATCGAGATTGGACAGCGGCTCGTCGAGCAGGAACACCGCAGGTTCGCGCACCAGCGCGCGCCCCAGCGCAACACGCTGGCGCTGGCCACCTGACATCGCCTTGGGCAGCTTGTCCATCATCTCGGTCAAGCCCAGCGTCTGCGCCGCTTCGGCAATCCGCCTGTCGATGGTGGCCTTGTCGTGGCCACGCAGCTTCAGGCCGAACGCCAGGTTCTCGGCCACGGTCATGTGCGGGTAAAGCGCATAACTCTGGAACACCATGGCGATGTCGCGATCCTTCGGTGCCACATCGTTGACCACGCGGTCACCGATGCTCAGCGTGCCACCGCTGATCTCCTCCAGGCCTGCCACCATCCGCAGCAGGGTCGACTTACCACAGCCGGAAGGACCGACCAGCACCATCAGTTCGCCATCGGCGACCTCGAAAGTGGCGTCCTTCACCGCAACCTGGCCGTTGTCGTAGACCTTGCGCACACCCTGCAACTGCACTTTTGCCATATCACCTGATCCGGTCTGCCCGACGCCGGGCTGTCTTTTGGGACTGCCTCGGCCCTCCCGATGGCAGCAATGATTGCGCGACTGCCGCATGACGGCGAGCACTGCAATCGAATACAGTTGCCCATTCTGCCATGTAAACGTTTTCACGTGGCACTATCCGATGGTCGGTGCGCACCGACCTGCGTCGGCGGACAATGGAACGTTCGCCGGTGCGGTGGTTTCGAATGGAACGGCCTGCTGGTATCCCCTGCAGATCGCGTTCCGCGAACCTCGGACAGGCAGTTGCGCGGATGTCCCCCGAACCCAGCCATGAAGCGATTGACAACGATGTCACCCGGATCTGAAACTCGAGCGATGCACGACACCCTCTTCCTGTTCGGTGCCACAGGTGATCTGGCCCAGCGCTACCTGTTCCCTTCGCTGCTGCGCCTGCTTGGCGATGGTCTGCTGCCGGAGGATTTCCGCATCCGTGCGCTGGCCCTGTCCGGCCATGACACCGACGCCTTCCATGACATCCTGCGTCCGCGCCTGCAGCAGGCCATGCCGATGGCCTCGCAGGACGACATCGCCGCGCTGCTGCGCCGCATCGACTACCGTTCGGTGGACCTGCGCGATGTCGACTCGGTCGCCGCCGCCGTCTCCGACCTGGTGGACCGCCGGTGCGTGAGCTACCTGGCCATTCCGCCGGGCCTGTACATCTCCACCTGCGAAGGCCTGGCCAAGGGGGGCGCCCTCGCCGCACCGGCCCGGCTGATGCTGGAGAAGCCGATCGGCAGCGACAGCGAAAGTGCCGAAGAGATCATCAGCACCATCGGCCAGTGGATCGACGAAGACCGCGTGTTCCGCCTGGATCACTATCTGGGCAAGGCTGCGGTGCAGAACCTGATCGCCCTGCGCTTCGGCAACACCCTGCTGGAGGCGGTGTGGAACCGCAACTACATCGAGTCGGTGCACATCCTGGTCGCAGAGAGCGAAGGCGTGGACGGCCGCGACGCGTACTACGCACGCTCCGGCGCCCTGCGTGACATGGTGCAGAGCCATATCCTGCAGCTGCTGTGCCTGGTGGCGATGGAACCGCCGGCTTCGCTCGAAGCCGACCGCATCCGCGACGAGAAGGTCAAGGTGCTGCGCGCCCTGCGCCCCCTCGACGCCCAGCATGCCGCCCGCGACAGCGTGCGCGGCCGCTATACCGCCGGCACCATCAACGGCCAGCCGGCACAGGCCTACCAGCCGCCGGAAGGCAGCGACGTGGAAACCTTCGCCGGCGTCACCGCGCACATCGACAACTGGCGCTGGTCCGGCGTTCCTTTCCATCTGGTCACCGGCAAGCGCCTGCCCGAGCGCACCACCCGCGTGGTGGTGACCCTCAAGCCGGTCACCCATTGGCTGTTCGAGCGCCCGCAGCGCGCGCAGGCCGCACCCAATCGCCTGGTGTTCCAGCTGCAGCCGCAGGAAAACATCGAGCTGGGCCTGATGAGCAGCCTGGCCGGTCCGGAATGGGGCGCGCTGGAACTGCATCCGCTGGAACTGGAGCTGTCGGTGCCGACGGGACTGCACCGCCGCATCGCTTACGAGCGCCTTTTCCTGGACGCCTTCAACGGCAACCATGCACTGTTCGTGCGCGACGACGAAGTGCGCGCCGCCTGGGCGTGGATCGACAGCGTCGCCGATGCCTGGAAGGCAGCCGGCCTGCCGCTCCAGCCTTACCCTGCTGGCCAGTGGGGTCCGGCCGATGCCACCGGCTTCCTGCCACAGGGCGTGGATGCGCCGGACACCGGAGCCTCGGCATGAGTGGCAGCTCGCAGCCGGTTCTGGTCGCCGACATCGGCGGCACCAATGCCCGCTTCGCACTGGCCGACACTTCGCTGGATGCGCCGCTGCAGAAGGACAGCATCCGCGAGTTCGCGGTCGCCGAGTTCCCGTCGCTGGGCGATGCCGCCCGCCACTACCTTGAGCAGGCCGGGGCCAGCGCGCGCCGCGGCGTGTTTGCCGTGGCCGGCCGCGTCGATGGCGACGAGGCACGCATCACCAACCATCCGTGGGTGATCTCGCGCAGCCGCACCGCAGCGATGCTCGGCTTCGACGAGCTGCACCTGATCAACGACTTCGCCGCACAGGCGATGGCCGTCGCCCTGCTGCAACCGCAGGATGTGGTGCAGATCGGCGGTGCGCACTGGACGCCGGCCGCACCGGGCCAGCCACGCAACTACGGAGTGATCGGCCCTGGCACGGGCCTCGGCGTCGGTGGCCTGGTGGTGCGCCACGGCCGCAGCTACCCGCTGGAAACCGAAGGCGGTCACGTCAGCTTCCCGCCGGGCACGCCGGAAGAAGTGCGGATCCTGGAGATCCTGTCCGAGCAGTTCGGCCGCGTGTCCAACGAGCGTCTCATCTGCGGTCCCGGCCTGGTCAACATCCATCGTGCGGTCTGTGAGATGGCCGGTGTCGACCCGGGCCATCTGCAGCCGGCCGACGTCACCGCCCGTGCCGCGCTCGGCGATCCGCAGGCGATGCGCACCGTGGATGTGTTCTGCGCAGTGTTCGGCGCCATCGCCGGCGACCTGGTGCTGATCCAGGGTGCCTGGGATGGCGTGTTCCTCACCGGCGGCCTGGTGCCCAAAATGCTGGATTCGCTGCAGCACTCCGGCTTCCGCCAGCGCTTCGAGCACAAGGGCCGGTTTTCCTCGATCATGGCGCGGGTGCCTTCGCTGGCGATCATGCACCCCTGCCCCGGCCTGCTGGGCGCTGCCGCCTATGCAGCCGATGCCGAACGTGACGCTCCGGGAGTTGCCGCATGAGCCCTGTCTTCCAGGACGACCGCATCGATTTTGTCAGTCACGGCGATGCCGATGGCTGGATCGAAGCGGTGGCCACCGAAATGGCACAGACCATCAACCGTGACATCAACGAAGTCGGCCGCGCACGCATCCTGCTGTCCGGTGGCACCACGCCGGCGCCGGTGTACCAGGCGCTGGCAGAAATGGAAGTGCACTGGGACCGCGTGGAAGTGAGCCTGGCCGATGAGCGCTGGCTGTCGCCGCAGGATCGCGACAGCAATGCCTGGCTGGTACGCGAGCACCTGCTCAAGCGCGCCGAAGGTGCACATTTCGACCCGCTGGTGCGCATCGGCAAGCCGCTTCCGGAATGCGTGTACACCGCCAATCTGCAGGCACAGCACAGCCAGCCGCCCAGCCTGGTCGCGCTCGGCATGGGCAATGATGGCCACACGGCCTCGTTGTTCCCCGGCTCGAAGGACCTGGCCCGCGCGCTGGAAAGCCCCCTGCCCTATGCCGCACTGGATGCGACCGGCTGCCCGGGCGCCAACCAGTGGCCGCTGCGGATCACGCTGACCCCGCACGGCCTGCGCCAGTGCCGCCAGCGCCTGCTGCTGCTGCGCGGCAAGCAGAAGCTGCAGGTGCTGCGGCAGGCGCTGGACAGCAACAATGCCCAGCAGTACCCGATCCTCAACGCAATCCACCTGGAAGGCGCGCGCCTGCGCGTCCACTGGGCAGATTGATGTCGGTGGCGGCATATCGCCGCCGCCCACCTCTCGCCACCTCGAACGCCGGTAGCCAATGAGCCTCCATCCGCAACTGCAAGCCATCACCGACCGCGTCATCCGTCGCAGCGCTGCCTCGCGCGCGGCCTACCTGGCCGCTGTCGACGCCGCCCTGCGCGAAGGCCCCTTCCGCAGCCGCCTGAGCTGCGGCAATCTCGCCCATGGTTTCGCTGCCTGCGGCGGCACTGACAAGAGCCGCCTGCGCGGCGGGGTGACGCCGAACCTGGGCATCATCACCGCCTATAACGACATGTTGTCGGCCCACCAGCCGTTCGAGACCTATCCGGAGCAGATCCGCGGGATCGCCCGTGAACTGGGCGCCACCGCGCAGGTGGCCGGCGGTGTGCCGGCGATGTGCGACGGCGTCACCCAGGGCCGCGGCGGCATGGAACTTTCGCTGTTCTCGCGCGATGTGATCGCGCAGGCCACCGCGATCGGCCTCAGCCATGACATGTTCGATACCACGGT
The DNA here is from genome assembly GCF_014947095.1 of Stenotrophomonas sp. B2. NCBI lineage: Bacteria > Pseudomonadati > Pseudomonadota > Gammaproteobacteria > Lysobacterales > Lysobacteraceae > Stenotrophomonas > Stenotrophomonas sp. B2. The sequence continues at coordinate 50,789 of NZ_JADCQA010000001.1, forward strand.
CTACCTTGGCGTGTGCGACAAGATCGTGCCCGGCCTGCTGATCGGCGCGCTCGCGTTCGGCCACCTGCCGGCGGTGTTCATTCCGGCCGGCCCGATGACGCCGGGCATTCCGAACAAGCAGAAGGCCGAGGTGCGCGAACGCTATGCGGCCGGCGAAGCCACCCGCGAAGAACTGCTGGAGGCCGAGTCGGCCTCCTACCATGGCGCAGGCACCTGCACCTTCTACGGTACCGCCAACTCCAACCAGGTACTGCTGGAAGCGATGGGCGTGCAGCTGCCAGGCGCATCCTTCGTCAACCCGGGCACTGCGCTGCGCGATGCGCTCACCCGCGAGGCCACCGAGCGTGCGCTGGAGATCACCGCGCTGGGCGAGGATTTCCGTCCGCTCGGCCGGATCATCGACGAGCGCGCGATCATCAACGCCGTCATCGCCCTGATGGCCACCGGCGGCTCGACCAACCACACCATCCACTGGATCGCGGTCGCACGTGCCGCCGGCATCGTGCTGACCTGGGACGACTTCGACGAGCTGTCGCAGCTGATTCCCCTGCTGGCCCGCGTCTATCCGAACGGCGAAGCCGACGTGAACCGCTTCGCGGCGGCCGGCGGCCCGGCTTTCGTGTTCGGCGAACTGATCAGGGCCGGGCTGATGCACGGCGACCTGGTCAGTGTGGCGCGCGGCGGCATGGCCGATTACGCCCGCGAACCGCAGCTGCGTGACGGCACCCTGGTCTATCTGCCCGGGCTGGAGCGCAGTGCCGACGAGGAGGTGGTGCGCGGCGTCGACGCTCCGTTCGAGAGCCAGGGTGGCCTGCGCCTGCTGCGCGGCAACCTGGGCCGGTCGTTGATCAAACTGTCGGCGGTGAAGCCGCAATACCGCTCGATCGAAGCACCGGCCGTTGTCGTTGATGCGCCCCAGGTGCTCAACAAGCTGCATGCTGCCGGGCTGCTTCCCCAGGATTTCGTGGCGGTGGTGCGCTACCAGGGCCCGCGCGCGAACGGCATGCCGGAGCTGCATTCGCTGGCGCCGCTGCTGGGCCTTCTGCAGAACCAGGGCCGACGCGTTGCGCTGGTCACCGATGGCCGGTTGTCCGGGGCGTCGGGCAAGATCCCGGCAGCGATCCATGTCACGCCGGAAGCCGCGCGTGGGGGTCCGCTGGCGAAAGTCCGCGAAGGCGACATCATCCGCCTGGACGGCGAGGCAGGCACGCTGGAGGTCCTGGTGGACGCTGCCGAATGGGCAGCACGCACGCAGGCTCCGAACACCGCACCCGCGGCCAATGATCTGGGCCGCAACCTGTTCGCGATCAACCGTCGTGTGGTCGGGCCGGCCGATCAGGGGGCCATTTCGATTTCGTGCGGGCCGGCAGCGGCCGATGGCGGGCCGTGGGATTACGACGCCGAGTACGAACTGGGACACGATGCGGCGGCTGCGGCAGCGCCGCATGAGGCGAAGGACGCCTGAGGGTTGAACAGCGCTGCGGGTGTGTTGCGGCGGTGAGTGTGCTGGTGGCGGCGTCACACTTTCGGGCGCATCAACGCCGCGAAGTGATCACTGAAAATCAAATTCGGAAGCAAAGGCAGAAGCAGAGCTATGGGTATCGAACAACATCAGCTGAAGGCGGCGGAGCTGTTGCATGCGGCGGGCATCCTGCCGGTGGTGACGATTCATACGCTGGACCAGGCCCGTGCGGTGAGTGCGGCGCTGCTGGAAGGCGGTCTGCCGGCGATCGAGCTGACGTTGCGCACGCCGGTGGCGATGGAGGCGTTGGCCATGCTCAAGCGCGAACTGCCGGACGTGGTGGTGGGTGCCGGTACGGTGCTGACCGTTGAGCAGATGCAGCAGTCGATTGATGCCGGCGCGGACTTCCTGGTGACCCCGGGTACGCCGCCCGCGCTGGCCGATGCGCTGGCCGCTGCGCCGCTGCCGGTGGTGCCCGGTGCGGCGACGCCGACCGAGCTGCTGTCGCTGCATGCGCGCGGATTCCGGGTGTGCAAGCTGTTCCCGGCCACGGCGGTCGGCGGCCTGGCGATGATCAAGGGCGTGGCCGGTCCAATTGCCGATCTGAAGCTGTGCCCGACCGGCGGCATCACGGAAAACACCGCCGCCGAGTACCTCGAGCAGAAGAACGTCGTCTGCATCGGTGGCTCATGGATGGTGCCCGGCAACTGGATTGCGGACGGCGACTGGGACAAGGTGCGCGCCAGCGCCATGCAGGCGGCGGCCATCGTCAAGCGCGTGCGCGGCACCTGAGCGCCCGATGGGTGAGCGCGGGGCCGACGCTTGGCCCCGCGACCGCGGGCCGGAACTGGAAGACAGATTCCGGGCGCGCGACGCACCTCAGCCGTTGGCTGAAACCCTCACAGCGGCCGTGCCGGATCCACCAGCCCGTACTGGCTGGCCATGCGCGCCAGCGCGATGTTGTCATGGATACCCATCTTCTCGAACAGGCGTGCCTTGTGCGTGTTGACGGTCTTGGCGCTGAGGCTGAGGCGGCGCGCGATGTCTTCCTGGCGCAATCCCTGGGTCAGCAGCAGCGCCACTTCCAGCTCGCGCGGAGACAGGGTGTCGAACGGCGAACCATTCCCCTCCACCGTCGACAGCGCCAGATTCTGCGCGATGCTGGTGCCCAGGTAGCGGCGCCCGCCTGCCACGTCGCGCACCGCGCGCAGCAGTTCCTGGGCGTCGCAGCCCTTGCCGATGTACCCAGCCGCGCCGGCTTCCAGCAGCCGCTTCGGCAGCGGGCCATCCTCCAGGACGGACACGATCACCACGCGCGTGCTGCGATGGCCGCGCACGATGCGCTCGGTCACTTCCATGCCGCTGACACCCGGCAGGTGCAGGTCGCACAGCACCACGTCCGGCTGCAGCTGGCGGATCTCGCGCAGCGCGTCCTCGCCGGTCTCGGCCTCGCCCACCACCTCGATGTCGGTCTCACCCGACAGGATCATCTTCATCCCGGTGCGGACCAGTGCGTGGTCGTCCACCAGGTAGACTCGAATCGTCATTCACGTACCTCTTCGAATGCGGCCATTGCGGGTCAAGCTAGGCAGGGTGCCGAACCCTCGCAAGCGCGGTCGAAGTGCATACCGGGCAAGAGTGCCGGGTTGATCACAGTCTCACGCATTGTGCTTACCCCCTGTCTTGCAGAACCCACTGCAACGAAACAGCTCATCTATCACGTAGACGCCCGCGAAGAGCCATCCACGTCACTCCCCCTGTGTTGATGCTTCGCTGGCCGTCGATGGCGGCGAATCGCGGCGTCGCCAGGGATGCCGACGACTGAACATGACCAGGTAGCACCCTACCACCCAAACCAGTGCTGCACACCATCCGGCCAGGATATCCGACGGGTAATGGACCCCGAGATAGACCCGGGACACGCTGACCAGCAAGCTGAACGCAGGGGCCAGCACCAGCACCGGCCAGCGCCAGCGGGTATTCCAGGCCAGAAGTACCAGGGTTGCCGCCAGGGTCATCGACCCCATGGCGTGGCCGCTGGGGAAACTGAACGTCGATTCCGGTGCGATGGACTCCCACAGGCTGGGGCGGTCCCGCTGGAAGAACCGCTTGCTGCCCATGTTCAACAGTGCCGATCCGAGGAAACTGACGGCCACGAAGGTGGCCTCGCGCCAGCGGCGGTAGCCCAGCAGTGCCGCGACGATCAGCACATCGGCGGGAATCAGGAACCACTCGTAACCCAGCCGGGACAGCAGCACGAAGAACCGGTCCAGCCACGGCGAATGCAGGCCGTGCATCTGCCACAGCAGCGGCGCGTCGAAATGGAACGATTCAAACTCATGCACCTCGTCGGCCAGCGCGACGAAGCCGGCCAGCGGCAACAGCACGCCGGCGAACAGCAGGACCAGGCGCCACGCATTGCGCGCCATCCAGTGACGGAAGCCGGAGGCCGGCTCCGGCGCGGCAAGGATCGCGGGCTTATCCTGCGCTTCGGACATAGGTTCGTTCGACGTAGTCGTCGATCAGGGCGACGAATTCCTGGGCGATGTTCTCGCCACGCAGGGTCACCTTCTTCTCGCCATCGACGAACACCGGCGCCGACGGCGCCTCCCCGGTTCCCGGCAGCGAGATGCCGATGTTGGCGTGCCGCGATTCTCCCGGGCCGTTGACCACGCAGCCCATCACCGCCAGGGTCATGTTTTCCGCCCCCGGGTGCTGCACTTTCCACAGCGGCATCTTCTCGCGCACGTGGTTCTGCACCACCTTGGCCAGCTCCTGGAAGAACTCGGAGGTGGTGCGGCCGCATCCCGGACAGGCTGTCACCAGCGGCGTGAACGCGCGCTGGCCGGTGGTCTGCAGCAGCTCCTGGGCGACGATCACTTCCTGCGTCCGCGACTGGCCCGGCTCGGGCGTCAGCGAGATGCGGATGGTGTCGCCGATACCTTCCTGCAGCAGCACGCTCAGCGCCGCTGCCGACGCAACGATGCCCTTGCTGCCGATGCCGGCTTCGGTCAGGCCCAGATGCAGCGCGAACTCCGAACGCTGTGCCAGGTCACGGTAGACCGCGATCAGCTCCTGCACGCCACTGACCTTGGCCGACAGCACGATGCGGTCGCGGGGCAGGCCCAGCTCCACGGCCTGTTCGGCCGAATCCAGCGCTGACCGGATCAACGCCTCGCGCAGGACACGTCCGGCGTCCCAGGGCTGCTCGCGCTCGTTGTTCTCATCCATCAGCCTGGCCGCCAGCGCCTGGTCCAGCGAGCCCCAGTTGGCGCCGATGCGCACCGGCTTGTTGTAGCGGATGGCGAACTCGATCAACTGCGCGAACTGCAGGTCCTTCTTCTTGCCGAAGCCCACATTGCCCGGATTGATGCGGTACTTGGCCAGTGCTTCGGCACACGCCGGTTCGGCGGTCAGCAACTGATGGCCGTTGTAGTGGAAATCACCGATCAGTGGCACGTCGATGCCCATCATCGCCAGCTTGTCGACGATGCGCGGGATCGCGGCCGCGGCCTCGACGGTGTTGACGGTCAAGCGCACCATTTCCGAACCGGCGCGCCAGAGCTCGGCGACCTGCTTCACGCTGGAGGCCACGTCGGAGGTGTCGGTATTCGTCATCGACTGCACCACCACCGGCCTGCCGCCGCCGACGGTGACTCCGCCGATCTGGACGGCGTGGGTCTGGCGACGGGACCAGGCGGTGGGCTCGGAAGGCGGGGTCGGGCGGGTAACGGCGTCGTGCATGCGGGCATTCTAGCGCCCGCCTCCGGTTTCCGGGTGACTCGCATTCAGCCGCCGGCACGGCTGCGGCCGATTGTCGCAGGCACACCCGCCCGCGAACGCATACGATGGGCGCGAATGACCGGTCCCGACGCCCCGTTTCTCCGCACCCTGTGCAGCCTGCGATGGCTGGCCGTGGCCGGCCAGGCCGCCACCATCCTGGTCGCCACCTGGGTGCTGGGCCTGCCGCTGCCGCCACTGCCGCTGTGGGCCGGCGTCGCCGTGCTCGCGCTGTTCAATGTCTACACCCAGCTGCGGCCGGAAGGGGCCGATACCGCGCCACTGACAGCCTTCGGCCACATCCTGGTGGACGTGATCATCCTGACCTGGATGATCAGCTGGAGCGGCGGCATGGCCAATCCGTTCAGCTCCCTGTTCCTGATCCTGATTGCGTTGGCCGCCTTCGCCCTGCCCCTGCGCTGGGCGTTGGCGGTGGCCCTGGCCTGCCTGCTCGGCTACGCCGCCAGCGGACTGTTCGGCCAGCCGCTGCCGGACGGCTACTTCCGTGCGCAGGACCTGAACCGCTGGGGCGTGGTCGCCAATTTCCTGATCTCCGCCACTGTCGTGCTGACGTTCTCCACGCGCCTGGCCCTGGCCCTGCGGCAACGGGAACTGGAGCTCTCGGCACTGCGTGAACGCTTCGCCCGCAACGAGGGCATTGTCGCCCTGGCCACCCACGCCGCCTCGGTGGCGCATGAACTGAACACGCCGCTGGCGACCATGACCCTGCTGGCCGACGACGTTGCCGAGCGCAGCGAGGAGCCGGAAGTGCGCGAGGACATGGAAACCCTGCGCGAACTGCTCGTGCAGTGCCGCGAACGGGTGCTGGCACTGGCCGCGCCGGCATCGGCCGACATGCCCGGACGCAGCCGCTCCAGCGCCCAGCAGGTGCTGGAACAATGGCGGCTGGTGCGGCCGACCATCGACCTGCACCGCAACGACGATGCGCCGCTGCGGCTGCCGCTGGACCCCGGCGTGGGCCACCTGCTGATGGTCCTGCTCAACAACGCGGCCGATGCCGGAGAGCAGGCCGGGCGCCCGCGCGTGGACCTGAGCCTGCGCATCGACGGCGACGACCTGATCGGCGAAGTCCGCGACTACGGCCACGGCTTCGATGCCCGTGCCGCCGTGCTGCCGGGCACGCTGTTCGGCAGCAGCAAGAGCGAGGGCATGGGCGTCGGCCTGGCCCTGTCCCATGCCACCATCGAACGCCTCGACGGCGAGATGTGGATGCGCCCGGCCCAGGGGGCCGGCAGTCGCGTCGGCTTCCGCCTGCCGCTGGCCCCACGCGAGGACACCCCATGAGCCTGCACCACTCCACCCAGGGCCTGCTGGTCGACGACGACGAGCTGTACCTGCGTACCCTGCAGCGCAGCCTGGCGCGCAAGGGACTGGAAACGCAGACCGCGCAGGACGCGGCCACTGCGCTGATGCTGGCCCGCCAGCATCCACCGGCCTTCGCGCTGATCGACCTCAAGCTCGGCAGTGATTCCGGCCTGGCCCTGATCCAGCCCCTGCGTGCCCTGCGTGCGGACATGCGGATCCTGCTGGTCACCGGTTATGCCAGCATCGCCACAGCCGTGGAAGCCATCAAGCTGGGCGCAGACGATTATCTGCCCAAGCCGGCAACGGTACCGATGATCCTGCGCGCGCTGGGCGAAGAGGACGACGGCCCGGCCGACGACGGCGAGATGGAAGTCCCCGACGCGATGACGCCGATCAGTCGCCTGCAGTGGGAACACATCCAGCAGGCGATGCACGAGACGGGCGGCAACGTGTCCGCTGCCGCCCGCCTGCTCGGCATGCACCGACGGTCGCTGCAGCGCAAACTGGCCAAGCGGCCAAGCCCGGAACGCGATCCGAGCCGTTGAGCCCGGGGTCGCGTCCGCCGGGCATGGCCCGGCGCTACCGGATTTGCGCCAGGATCTCGCGGGTCATCGGGTCGGCGATCGCCACGCCCTCGCCCTGCAATGCCGGCAGCAACTGGTTGGCCAGCTGCTTGCCCAGCTCGACCCCGAACTGGTCGAAGGCGTTGATGTTCCAGATCACCGACTGCACGTACACCGCGTGCTCGTACATGGCGATCAGCGCACCCAGCGCCTGCGGCGTCAGTGCATCGAGCAGGATCAGCGTACTCGGACGACCGCCCGGGTAGTCGCGGTGCGGATCGTCGCTGCCCTGACCGTTGGCCAGCGCTTCGGTCTGCGCCAGCAGGTTGGCCAGCAGCGCCTGATGATTGACGGTATAGGGATCGTCGTTGTGCACACAGCCGATGAAGTCAGCCGGGACGATGCTGGTGCCCTGGTGCAGCGCCTGGAAGAAACTGTGCTGCACATCGGTGCCCGCACCGCCCCACCACACCGGCACGGTATCGGTGGTCACCGGCTGGCCATCACGCTGCACGCGCTTGCCCAGGCTTTCCATCACCAGCTGCTGCAGATAGGCCGGCAGCAACGCCAGGCGCTGGTCGTAGGTCATCACCGCATGGGTGGCGCAGCCCAGCAGGTTGCGGTTCCAGATGTCGGTCAGGCCATGCAGCACCGGCAGATTGCGCTCCAGCGGTGCATCCAGTGCGTGCGCGTCCATCTGCGCCGCACCCTCCAGCAGCTGTTCGAAACGCTCGAAGCCGATCGCCAGCGCAATCGGGAAGCCGACCGCCGACCACAGCGAGTAACGGCCACCGACCCAGTCCCACATCGGCAGCACGCGCTCTGCGCCGATGGCGAAGGCCTTCGCTGCGCGCTCGGGATTGGCGCTGACGGCATACAGGCGTTCACTGCCACCCAGCCAGTCGTGCAGGATCTGGCCGTTGAGCAGGGTTTCCTGTGTGCCGAAAGTCTTGGAGATCAGGATGCCGGCGGTGCGCGCCGGGTCAAGCGTGGCCAGCGTGCGCTGCATGGCCGCGCCGTCCACGTTCGATACGAAATGCACGCGCAGGCGCGCGCCGCTGACCGGGCGCAGCGCATCGGCGACCAGCCGCGGGCCAAGATCGGATCCCCCGATGCCGACGCTCACCACGTCGGTCACGCCGCTGTCTTCCAGCGCACGCACGAGGGCTCCCATGCGCTGACGGATTTCGCGTGCAGTGGCATGGGCATCGGCGGCCACGGGCGCGTCGACCACGTCACCACGCAGCGCCGTGTGCAGCGCCGCGCGGCCTTCGGTCAGGTTGACCTGCTCGCCGCGCATCAGGCGGTTGATGGCGCCCCCGACATCGCGTTCTGCTGCCAGCGCCAGCAGCGCCTGCAGCGCCGCGGCGTCGTACTTCTGCCGGGCAAAGTTCACGTACAACGGACCGACCCGCAGCGCCAGCTCCTGCACACGGCCAGGTTCGGCGGCGAGCAGGCTGGGGATGCTTGCGCCCTTCAGGCGCTGGGCGTGGGAATGCAGCGAGTCGAATCCGTTGTTCGTTGTCATGCGGCCTGGGTCGGGATCGTGTCGTTGGTGTGGGTGATCTGGTTGCTGCCATCCACGTACACCAGCTTCGGCTTGAAGCTGTCCGCTTCCTGCTCGGTCATGCTGGCGAAGGCGGCGATGATGATGATGTCGCCGACCTGCACGTGGCGCGCGGCGCCACCATTGAGCGAGACGATGCCGCTGCCGGCTTCGGCGCGGATCGCATAGGTCGAGAAGCGCGCACCGTTGGTCACGTCCCAGATGTGGACCTGCTCGAACTCGCGGATACCGGTGGCAGCCAGCAGGTTGTCATCGATGGCGATCGAGCCTTCGTAGTTCAGCTCGGAGTGGGTGACGGTGGCGCGGTGGATCTTGGTCTTGAGCAGGGACAGGTGCATGGCACGGTACAACGCAGAGGAAAGCGTGGATTCTAGCACCCGCACAACGCGGGGCATCACGACCGGCAAACCGTTCAGGTAGCGCCGGGCATGGCCCGGCGCCACCATCACAGCGGAACTCAGAACTCCAGGTTGTCGATCAGCCGGGTCGTGCCCAGCCGCGCGGCGATCAGCGCCACCCGGCCGCCACCCTCGAATGCCGGCTCGGCCAGCTCGGGCGTGCGCAGCACGGCGTAGTCGACCTGGAAACCAGCCGCCTGCAGCGCGGCGGTGGCATCGGCCTCGATGCGCTCGCGCGGTTGGCCAGCCACATAGCCTTCGCGCATGGCCAGCAGGGTCCGATGAAGGGTCGTCGCGACGGGGCGCTGTTCCGGGCTCAGATACTGGTTGCGCGAACTCTTGGCCAGCCCATCGTCATCACGGACGATCTCCGCACCGACGATCTGGACCGGGAACGACAGCTCGGCCACCATCTGGCGGATCACCGCCAGTTGCTGGTAGTCCTTGCGGCCGAACACAGCCACGTCCGGCTGCACCTGCAGGAACAGGCGGGCGACCACCGTGCAGACGCCATCGAAATGGCCCGGACGGCTGGCACCTTCCAGCACCTCGCTGATGCCGGGCGCGTGCATGCGCGTGGTCTTGTCCACGCCCAGCGGATACATCGCCTCGACGCTCGGCAGCCACACCGCATCGCAGCCGACCTGCTCCAGCCCCGCGAGGTCGGCCTCGGGCGTGCGCGGATACCGGCTGAAATCCTCGTTGGGCCCGAACTGGGTCGGATTGACGAAGATGCTGGCCACCACCCTGTCGGCGTACTGGCGGGCCAGGCTCACCAGCGCGTGATGGCCACCGTGCAGGTTGCCCATGGTCGGCACCAGCGCGACGCGCAGGCCTTCGCGCTTCCACTGGGCGATCTGCCCGCGCAACGCGCCGAGCTCATTGAAGGTCTGGATCATTGGGCGTAAGCGTGCTGTTCGTCGGGGAAGCTGCCGTCACGCACGGCGTCGGCGTAGGCGCGGGTGGCTCCAGCCACCGAGCCCCCTTCGGCAAGGAAATCCTTGACGAATTTCGGTCGGCGATGGCCGCTGTCCAGGCCCAGGAAGTCATGCAGGACCAGCACCTGGCCATCGCACTGCGGACCGGCACCGATGCCGATGGTGGGCACCGGCACTGCAGCGGTGACCTCGGCCGCGACCGGGGTTGGCACGCATTCCAGCACGATGATGCTGGCGCCCGCGTCGGCCACGGCCCTGGCGTCCTCCACCAGCTGCCGGGCCGCATCGCCACGGCCCTGGATCTTGAACCCGCCCAGGCGCAGGACCGACTGCGGGGTCAGGCCCAGATGCGAGCAGACCGGAATCTCGCGTTCGACCAGGTAACGGACGATATCGACCTTGAAGCCGGCCCCCTCGATCTTGACCATCTCCGCGCCTGCCTGCAGCAGCTGCAGCGACGCATCGAGCGCGCGTTCCGGGGTTGCATCGGCACCGAACGGCAGATCGGCAACCAGCAGCGCGCGCTGCAGCACGCGGGCCACGGCGCGGGTGTGATAGACCATGTCGGCCACGGTCACCGGCAGGGTGGAATCGTGCCCCTGCACGACCATGCCCAGCGAATCACCGATCAGGATCAGGTCGACGCCGTTGGCGTCGAAGGTGCGGGCGAAGCCAGCGTCGTAGGCGGTCAACATGACCAGCTTCTGGCCATTCCGCTTGGCCTCGGCCAAGGCGGGAACGGTCCAGGGCTTGCTGTCTGCGTGGGTGCTCATGTGCTGATAACCGGGGGAGATAACCCGGGCATTATCACCCTATTGGCGCAATCCCGCAGGCATCCACCCGCATCACTGCATCCCGCACGCGACCATGGCCGGGGATGGCCAGATCCGGCGCGATCTCGGCCAGCGGCACCAACACGAAGGCACGCTCGTGCAGGTAGGGATGCGGCACCTGCAGACCCGGTTCATCCAGTACCTGCGCGCCATACAGCAGCAGGTCCAGATCCAGTGCCCGCGGTCCCCAGTGCACGGCTGGATCGCGCACGCGACCGAAATGCCGCTCCAGCTCCAGCATCGCCCGCAGCAATCCGGAGGCCGGCAGGCGCGTTTCCACCGACGCCACCGCGTTGACGAACGGCGGCTGATCCTCGTTGCCCCAGGCCGGCGTGGCATACAGGCGCGACGCCTGGGAGCGCCGCGTGTCAGGAAGCGCGTCCAACGCGGCAATCGCCGCACGGACGGTCGCGGCCGCGTCGCCAAGATTGGCGCCCAGGCCGATCCAGGCCAGCGTCACGGCTTACTCGCCAGCGCTGCCGGCCGTGGCACCGGAGCGCCGACGGCGGCGCCGGCGCTTGCGCGGTGCGCCCTCTTCCTCGTCGCCCGGTTCGGCATGCATCGCATCCAGCGCGGATTCCAGCTCGCGGCCCGGTTGCACCTGCGCCTCACGCCAGAACGCCACATCTGCCTCGTGTTCGGCCGACGCGACCTGGCGCAGCGTCAGGAAATCGAACGCTGCACGGAAGCGCGGGTGGGTGAGCGTGCGGAACACGCGCTTGCGCTGGCGCGAGCCGAAACGCGACTGCAACAGCCAGATCTCCTGCATCGGCAGCGAGAAACGGCGCGGCAGCGCGATGGTGCTCAGCTGCTGCACCGTCACGCGGTCGGCAGCACGACGCTGCGCTTCTTCCGGCGCCACGCCCTGCTTGAGCAGGGTGGCCTGCGCCCGGCAGAACGCCGGCCACAGCAGCAGCGCGAACAGGAACGCGGGCGAGACAGGCTCATCGTTGGCCACGCGTGCATCGGTATTGGCCAGGCCCTCGACCAGCATGCGGCGCAGTGCACCGGTGCGGTTCGCCTTCAGCGCCCTGCCACTTTCAGGGAACAGGACGTCGAGCAGGCCGTAGCGCTCCAGGCCTTCGAAACTGGCAACACCGTGGCCGGACAGGAACAGCTTCAGCACTTCCTCGAACAGCCGCGCGGGCGCGGCTTCGTTCAGCAGGCCTGCCAGGTGCGGGATCGGCGCGGCGGTGCCCTCTTCGATCTGGAAGCCGAGCTTGGCCGCCAGGCGCACCGCGCGCAGCATGCGCACCGGGTCCTCGCGATAGCGCTGTTCGGGGTCGCCGATCAGCTTCATCAGGCGCGCCTGGACGTCTTCGAAACCTCCGACGTAGTCGCGCACCGAGAAATCCTCGATCGCGTAGTACAGGGCATTGCAGGTGAAGTCGCGGCGCACCGCGTCGTCTTCGATGCTGCCGTACACGTTGTCGCGCACGAGCATGCCGTTTTCCATTTCGCGGTCGCCGCTGCCGTCATCGACGTTGGCGCGGAAGGTGGCGACTTCGATGATCTCGCGGCCGAACACCACATGGGCCAGGCGGAATCGGCGGCCGATCAGGCGGCAGTTGCGGAACAGCTGTTTGACCTGTTCGGGCGTGGCATCGGTGGCCACGTCGAAATCCTTGGGTTGGCCATTGACCAGCAGGTCGCGCACCGCGCCGCCGACAAGGTAGGCGCCGAAGCCGGCATCGCGCAGGCGATAAAGCACGCGCAGGGCGTTCGGGCTGATGTCCTTGCGGGAAATGGTGTGCTGGTCGCGCGGGATGACGCGCAGGCTGAACGGTGATGGAGCAGGAGAAATGATGTTGGCGCTTCCGGTTGAAGTTTCGGGATTGCCCAATGGCATCGAGGTGCATATACTAGCGCTCCTGCCTCGGCAGCGACACATATACGCTCCCTTCGTCTAGTGGTTAGGACGTGGCCCTCTCAAGGCTAAAACAGGGGTTCGAGTCCCCTAGGGAGCGCCAGTCGCCACAGCAGGAACCGAAAAAGCCCGCCTCGTGCGGGCTTTTCTGTTTCCCGGGGTTTGCCTGTTGCGTCGAGCGGGTCGCCTCGGGGGCGAGCCGCCCCTGCCTGTCCTGGAGCGGCTGGCCTGCCGCCGCCACGGAACAGGAAGGCGCTGGAAACCAGGGCGGCGCCATCAGCCTTCCATCTGCTCCAGCTCCTTGCCCTTGGTCTCGCGGACGTAGCGGACGACGAAGAAGATCGAGAGGATCGCTGCAACCGTGTAGATGCCATAGGCACCGGCCAGGCCGATACCCGCCAGCAGCAGCGGGAAGGTCACGGTGATGGCGAAGTTCGACGTCCACTGCGCCGCACCGGCCACCGCGAGCGCCGGGCCGCGGATCTGGTTCGGGAACATCTCGCCCAGCATGACCCACATCACCGGGCCCCAGGACATGTTGAAGAACACCACATAGACGTTGGCCGCCACCAGCGCCAGCCGGCCCATGCCATCGGACAGGTGCAGGCGCCCTTCGACCAGGCTGCCGCTGGCGAATGCCACCACCATCAGCACCAGGGCAACCGACATGCCGACCGAACCGACCCACAACAGCGGCTTGCGCCCGATCCGATCGATCAGCATCACCGTCAACAGGCAGGCGCCGATGCTCAGCGCACCGGAAAGAACGTTGATCAGCAGCGCATCGCTTTCCGAGAAGCCGACGGCCTGCCACAGGACCGCGCCGTAGTAGAACACCACGTTGATGCCGACCAGCTGCTGGAACATCGCCAGGCCGATGCCCACCCAGATGATCGGGCGAAGCCTGCCGGTGCCCTTGTCCAGCAGGTCGCCGAAGCGCGGCTTGTGCTGGTCCTGGTCCAGGCTGGCCTCGATCTCCGCCTGTTTGGCGGCCGCCGCGGCGTCGCCGTACAGCCGCGACAGAACCGCCCTGGCCTGCGCCTGGCGCCCCTTCACCACCAGGAAGCGCGGGCTTTCCGGAATCACCAGCAGCAGCAACAGGAACAGCGCCGACGGCAGCGCCTGCATCCAGAACATCCAGCGCCAGGCCTCCTGCCCGAACCACAGCGGCTCGGTGGAGGTGCCTGCCGCACGGGCCAGCAGGTAGTTGCTGAGGAAAGCGGCGAACAGGCCGCAGATGATCGCCATCTGCTGCACCGTCGCCAGGCGGCCCCGGTAGCGTGCGGAAGCGACCTCGGCGATGTAGGCCGGCGACATCACGCTGGCCGCACCGACGGCAAAGCCGCCCAGCACGCGAGCGGTCACGAACAGCCAGGAGGCGTGCGCGGCGCCCGCACCCAGCGCCGACAGCAGGAACAGCACCGCCGCCACGATCAGCACGCCGCGTCGGCCCAGGCGGTCGCCCAGCCAGCCGGCGAGAAACGCGCCGATCGCGCAGCCCAGCAGCATCGAGGCAACCTCGAAGCCCAGGGCCGCCTCGCTGGAGTTGAAGGCCTGCCGCAGGCCATCAACCGTGCCGTTGATCACGCCACTGTCGAATCCGAACAGGAAGCCTCCCAAGGTGGCCACGCAGCTGATCAGGACGATGAACGCGGTGTTCTCTCCACCATCGGCGGCGGCAGGCTGAGCTGGGGACATGGGCATTCCAGGAGGGAGGACAGTCCGGCTGCCACGGCAGCCAGCAGCGCGCAGCCTCGCACAGGCGCCGCCCCATCGCCAATGGGCCGTGCCCTCGAGCCCGGCAGATCCCCCTTTTCAGGCCCGCGCCGACACCGGGGGGCAACCTGTTCTAGAATTGGCGGGTTCAGGAATCGATCCACCCCCAAGCCCATGCCCTTTGTCGTCACCGAAAACTGCATCAAGTGCAAGCACACCGATTGCGTGGAAGTGTGCCCCGTGGATTGCTTCCACGAAGGCCCGAACTTCCTGGTGATCGACCCGGATGAGTGCATCGACTGCACCCTCTGCGAGCCGGAGTGCCCGGTCAACGCGATCTTCCCCGAGGACGATGTCCCCGCCGGACAGGAGGGCTTCGTCGCCCTCAATGCCGAACTGGCCAAGGCCTGGCCGGTACTGACCGTGCGCAAGGACCCGCCGGCGGACGCCGGTGAGTGGGATGGCAAACCGGACAAACTGAAGCTGCTCGAGCGCTGAGGCGCCAGCACCCGCCGCCATGAAAAAGGGCGCCATGGGCGCCCTTTTCCTGTTCCGGCAACGCCAGACCCTGCCCGGCCGAACCCGGGCGCGTGGCCCGGTCCGCAGCTGCCGGCGGTTCCTTACTTCGCCAGCGCGGCCTTCAGTGCGGCAATCAGCTTCACCGGGGCCTCGGCGGTCGCCGGCAGACCACGCGGATCGACCGCAGAGACATAAGCGCCGGCATCGACGGCCACCACGCGCACCAGGAAGTTACTGCCTTCATAGGCCACGTCGTAGGAGCCCAGCAGCTGGGCACGGCTGGCGATGGTCACGCCCTGCACGCCTTCCAGCGCGGTGCCGACCTTGGCGAACGCCTCGTCCTTGCTGCCCGGAATGGTGAAACCGGTATTGCCCACGGCCGGGGCAGCCGGAGCGGCCACAGCAGCCGGGGCGGTGGTCGAGGCCAGCCTCGGCACCTGGTTCTCGCCCGACGCGGACGGCAGGTTCAGGTCCGGCGGCACTTCCAGCGGACGCATCTCCGGGGCCAGGGCGTAGTCGCCCTTGGCACCGCGCTTGAAGCAGCCGGTGGTGGTCACGACCGTGGTGAGGGCGATGAGCGCGAAGGACAGCACGCGGACGGCGGAAACGGATTGACGCATGTGGATCTCCTGGATCAGACCAAGACGGAAGGTCAGTGGCTGGAAAGGGCTTCAAGCGCGGCGATGTCGCCGGCCAGATGATCGGCTGCCGGATGATGCGCTGCCGACAGTGGCAGCAGCGGCAGGCGCAGGTCGTGGCCGATGCCGATGCGGCGCAGCAGCGCCTTGACCGGAATCGGGTTGGATTCGATACCGCAGAAATCGTGGTACGGCTGCAGGCGCGCGTCCCAGGATGCGGTGGCGTCATGGTCGTGGGCGGCAGCCAGCTCGCACATCCGGCGGTACGCACCAGGCAGCGCGTTGGAGCCGACCGAGATCAGCCCGTCGATGCCGGCCTGGATCGAGCGCGCAGCCGTGCCGTCGTCGCCACTGAGCACGGCGAACCTGGAACTGCGCAGCGCCAGCAGGGCCTTCACGCGCCCGATGTCGCCGACGGCCTCCTTGATGCCGACAATGTTCGGATGATCCGCCAGCTCGGCCACGGTCTCCGGCAGCATGTCGCATCCGGTGCGCCCGGGTACGTTGTACAGCACCACGGGCAACCCGCCGTGGTCGGCCACGGCCCGGTAGTGCGCGATCAGCCCGGCCTGCGTCGGACGCACGTAAGGCGGTGTCACCACCAGAGCGTGACTGGCACCCTGCGCGGCAGCGCGACGGGTCTGTTCGATGGTCTTGGCGGTGCCGGACAGGCCGGTACCGGCCAGGACCGGGATGCGTCCGCCGATGCGTTCGACCGCACTGGCCAGCAGCTGGTCGTACTCGGCATCGGACAGCGTCGCCGCTTCGCCGGTCGAGCCGGCGACGACAACGCCATGGACGCCACCTTCCAGTTGCAGATGCAGCAGGCGCTGCCAACCGTCGGGATCGAGGGCACCGTCGGCCCGGAACGGGGTCGCCAGCGCGGTGATGAGGCCGGAAAGGGACAAGGACGTGCTGCTCTTGGCTGGGAAGGGAAAACGCCCGCCACGAAAGGGCGGGGGCGACTTGAATGTTACTTGCGGCGCGAAAGCACGGGCAAGTATGCTGCACTCCGGTGGATCCCCGCCTCTGGCGGGCATTCAGACTCACGCATGCATTACCCGGAATCGCCTTGACCGACACCACCCCGCGCCCCGCGCCGAGCGAAAACCACCTCCTGATCAACGCCTATACGACGCATCCGGAGTCCCCACTGCTGTCCGTCACCCGACGCATTGCCGACAGCGGCTGCAATCTGGTGGACGCGCGCCTGGCCACGGTTGGCCGCGACGTATCGGTCACCGCGCTGGCCACCGGGTCGTGGGACTCGGTCGCCAAGCTGGAAGCGATGCTGACCCGGCTCGAGCGCGAGGAAGGCCTGAAACTGGTCTGGTACCGCACCGAGGCCAAGCAGGCGCAGTCCAATCTGCTGCCGTACATCGTTGAAGTGATCGCCGCTGACAAGCCGGGCATCCTGTTCCAGCTGGCCGACTTCTTCGACCGCCAGGGCATCACCATCGAGACCCTGCAGAGCACGCGCTATCGCGCCATGCAGACCGGTGCGGAAATGTTCAGCGCGCAGGTCACCATCGGCGTGCCGGCCAACATGCACATCGCCGCCCTGCGCGATGATTTCCTCGAATTCTGCGACCACCTGAACCTGGACGCGATCATGGATCCGATGAAGTTCTGATTTTTCGCGCGTTCGTCACGGGCGCGCGGCGTTTCATGCAACTGTCGTAGAAATACCCCAGGCTCCGGAACCAAGGACCTCATGAACAACGGCGATACCCTGGACCGCACCACCCTCTCGCTCCCGCTGGCCCTGTCAGGCGGCGAACACACCACCCTCGGCGACCTCGCGGGCCAATGGCTGGTGCTGTACTTCTACCCCAAGGACAGCACCCCGGGGTGCACCACCGAAGGCATCGACTTCAACGCGCTGCTGCCGGAGTTCCGCAAGGCCGGCGCCACCGTACTCGGCGTCTCCCGTGACTCGGTGAAATCACACGACAACTTCTGTGCCAAACAGGGCTTCGCGTTCCCGCTGGTCAGCGATGGCGACGAAGCGCTGTGCAACGCCTTCGATGTGATCCGGATGAAGAACATGTACGGCAAGCAGGTACGTGGCATCGAGCGCAGCACCTTCCTGATTTCTCCCGACAGCCGCATCGCGCAGTCCTGGCGCAAGGTCAAGGTCGCCGGCCATGCCGACGCCGTGCTTGCCGAACTGAAGGCCGCCCAATCCAAGTGATTCCCATCGCCCACTTTGTCCGCCATCACCCTGCCCCGCAGGTCGTGGTGGTTTTTCCCTGTCCGTAACCAGGAATCGACGATGACCCGAGGCAAGCGCATCTACGTGCTGGATACCAACGTGCTGATGCACGATCCGACCGCGCTGTTCAAATTCGAGGAGCATGACGTCTACCTGCCGATGCAGGTGATCGAGGAGCTGGACAACGGCAAGAAGGGCACGTCCGAGGCAAGCCGCAACGCCCGCCAGGTCAGCCGCTTCCTCAACGAGCTGGTGCAGGCCTCCGGCCTGGACAATCTGGCCGACGGCATTCCGCTGCAGCGCCCACAGGGCCTGCAGCTGCGTGGCAAGCACAGCGCCGGCAAGCTGCGTTTCCAGACCAGTCATTTCGACGCCGGCAAGAGCTTCGGCCAGGTCATCCCGGACAATGCCATCCTCGGTGCCATCCTGGCGCTGAAGGAGCAGACCCCGGAGATCCCGGTGGTGTTCGTCTCCAAGGACATCAACCTGCGGATCAAGGCGGCCATCGCCGGCATCGTTTCGGAAGATTACGAAAACGACCGCGCACTGGACGATTTCAGCCTGCTCTACACCGGCGCCACCGAGCTGCCGGAGGATTTCTGGAAGCTCCATGGCGACGACCTGCGCAGCTGGAGCGACAAGGGCCGCACCCATTACGAGATCCTGGCCAGGGACGACGAGGAGTGGTACCCGAACCAGTACGTCTACCTGCCGGGCGAGGACGAGGTGGAGCTTCGCGTCAGCCGCGTGGTCGGCGATGGCAAGGTGGTGCTGTCGCTGGTTGATGATTTCCGCCACGGCAGCCATGCCGTGTGGGGCATCAGCGCGCGCAACCGCGAACAGAACTTCGCGCTCAATGCACTGATGGATCCGGAGATCGACTTCGTCACCCTGCTCGGCACCGCCGGCACCGGCAAGACCCTGCTGGCACTGGCCGCGGGGCTGGCACAGACGATGGACCAGCAGCGCTACCGCGAGATCATCATGACCCGGGCCACCGTCAGCGTCGGCGAGGACATCGGCTTCCTGCCGGGCACCGAGGAAGAGAAGATGACACCGTGGATGGGCGCGCTGACCGACAACCTGGAAGTGCTCACGCACAACCAGGAAGGCGGAACCTGGGGACGCCAGGCAACCAACGATCTGCTGGCCAGCCGCATCAAGATCCGCTCGATGAACTTCATGCGCGGCCGCACCTTCCTGTCGCGCTATCTGATCCTGGACGAGGCGCAGAACCTCACCCCGAAGCAGATGAAGACGCTGATCACCCGTGCCGGTCCCGGCACCAAGATCGTCTGCCTGGGCAACGTCGAGCAGATCGACACCCCGTACCTGACCGAGACGACATCCGGCCTGACCTACGCGGTGGACCGCTTCAAGAACTGGCCGCACAGTGCGCACATCACCCTGCGCCGTGGCGAACGCTCGCGGCTGGCCGATTACGCTTCGGAGGTGCTGTGAACCGTTCTGCCCGTCTGCTGCTGCCGACGGCTGCGATCACCCTCGCAGCCGTCCTTGGTGCCTGCACCACCACCCGCGGGCCGGCCAGCGTGCCGACCGCCGAACGCACCGGCCAGTCGTGGGTGGTCACCCGGCCGATCGTCGCCGCGCAGGTGCTCGACACCTGCTCACGGCACAGCCCGGGCCGGGATGCCGGCCGCGTCACCGGCTACTGGGCCCCCAGCCGGCAACAGGTGGACCAGCTGGAAGCCGCACTGCCTTCGCTGCAGGCGCAGGTGCCCGACGTACTGGACTTCGACCGCCAGTACGTCGGCATCGAAAGCGCCGGCAAGCGCCTGATCTACATCAATGCGTTCCGCCTGCCTGACGACAGCGGCATCAAGCCGGCGCGCGAGGCCATCCGCGTCTGCGATGGTGGCAAGCAGTTCTGGGGCGCGGTGTTCGACCCGGCCACCGGTGCGTTCAGCGAGCTGCAGTTCAACGGCGGTCTCGGCGGTCCCTGAGGGTCGCGCCGATGGGCATACGCCTTCCCACCTGGGTCTGGATCGGTGCCGTAGCGCTGTCGTGCGTGGCCGGCATGGTCAACGTGGTCGGGTTTCTAGGCTTCGAGCATCAGGCCGTCAGCCACATGACCGGTAGTACCAGCCAGCTCGGCATGGCACTGGCGCAGGGCGACTGGCGCGCGGTCGGGCACCTGTGGGGCCTGCTGATCGCTTTTTCGCTGGGTGCGATGCTCAGCGGGCTGCTGATCCAGGACAGCGCACTGCAGCTCGGCCGGCGCTATGGCGTCGCTCTGGCACTGGAATCGGCGCTGTTGCTGGCCGCCATTCCCTTGTTCAAGCAGCAGCAGATCTGGGGCGCGTTGTCGGCAGCGATGGCCTGCGGGTTGCAGAACGCGATGGCCACCACCTTCAGCGGCGCGGTGATACGGACCACCCACCTCAGCGGCATGTTCACCGATCTTGGCATCGGCCTGGGCCATCTGTTGCGCGGGCTGCCGCTGCAGGTGCGGCGGCTGACGCTCAGCGGACTGATCATCAGCGGCTTCCTGGCCGGTGGCGTGATGGGTGCGTGGCTGTTCCTGCGCTGGCAGTACGATGCCCTGCTTGCCCCCGCGCTGCTGACCGGCGCGACCGGGCTGGTCTATGTGCTGTACCAGCAATGGGTACGCTGGCGGTACTGAGCGTCGCCGCACGCACGCGCAGCATGAGGCGTCCGCCCCTGCCGGCAGCGCGTAGCCGGCACTACCCCCATCCCGGTGACCACGGCACAATCGCCGCATGAGCCCGACCACTCCCGTTTCCGCCCTTACCATCGCCGGCTCCGACTCCGGCGGAGGCGCCGGCATCCAGGCCGACCTGAAGGCCTTCGCCGCACACCGCGTGCATGGCCTCTCCGCGATCGCCGCATTGACCGCGCAGAACACCCGCGGTGTCACCGCCGTGCATGTGCCGCCAATCGAATTCCTGCGCGCGCAGCTCGACGCGTGCTTCGATGATTTCGACATCCACGCGGTGAAGCTGGGCATGCTGGCCAATGCCCAGGTGATCCACGCCGTGGCCGATGCGCTGCAGCGTCACCGGCCCGCACATGTGGTGCTGGATCCGGTGATGGTCGCCACCAGTGGCGCGCGCCTGCTGGAAGACAGCGCGCTGCAGGCAATGCGCGAGCGTCTGCTTCCGCTGGCCACGCTGGTCACTCCCAACACACCGGAGGCAGAACTGCTGGTGGGCCGCACGATCGGCGATGGAGACGACGCCGAGCGGGCCGCGTCGGCACTGCTGGATCTCGGGGCCGGCGCGGTGCTGCTCAAGGGCGGCCACCTGCACGAGGGCAACCGGGTGATCGATCGCTACTTCGATGGCGTCAGCAGCGAGGAATTCAGTCACGCGCGCCTGCCGCTGGATGCCCACGGCACCGGCTGCACACTGGCCTCGGCCATCGCCGCGCAACTGTGCAATGGCCTGAGCCTGGCCAACGCCTGCGAAGCATCGATCGACTACGTGGCACGCGGGCTGCAACTGGGCTACATGCCGGGGCGCAGCGATGTGCGCGTGCTGGATCATTTCGGCGCAGCGCCCCACGCATGAGCCTGCCATCACGGACACTGGCCGTGGAATGCGGCGACGGCCATCGCTTCGAGGTGATGGCCTGCGTACCCGAGCAGCCGCTGGCGCGGCTGCTATGGCTCCCCGCACTGGGCGTGGCCGCGCGCCACTACCTGCCACTGGCACAGGCCCTGGCTGCGAAAGGCATCGCGGTCTACCTGCACGAGTGGCGTGGCAACGGCAGCAGTTCACTGCGCCCTTCGCGCACGCAGGACTGGGGCTATCGTGAAGTGCTCGAGCAGGACCTGCCTGCCAGCCAGGCTTTGCTCGCCAACGCCGATGCCGGCGAAGGCGTGCTGCCCTGGATCATCGGTGGGCACAGCCTGGGTGGGCAGCTGGCCTGCGTGCATGCAGGACGGCAACCGCAGCACTTCGAGCACCTGTGGCTGGCCGCCAGTGGCACGCCGTTCTGGCGTACGTTTCCGCCTCCGCGCGGATGGCTTCTGCCGCTGGTGTACCGCTTCCTCCCCTGGATCGCCCGCCGCCAGGGCGTGCTGCACGGCCGGCGCCTGGGCTTTGGGGGCACCGAAGCACGCGGCCTGATTGCCGACTGGTCGCGGGTGGGCCTGAGCAACCATTACGCAGCCGCGGGCATGACCGAGGATCTCGATGCGCAGATGGCACGCGTGCATGGCAGCGCGCAGGCCGTGGTGATGGAACACGACTGGCTGGCACCGACCGGTTCGATGCAGGCGTTGCTGGACAAACTGCCGAATGTGGCATCACACCTGCATGTGCTGTCCGACGGGGAACTGGGCACGCGTGCCGACCACTTCGCGTGGATGAAGGCGCCACAGGCGGTCGCCCACCAATTTTTCATTCAGCTGGATGAAAATCTTCACAAAAACGGTTGACGGTACGCGCCGACATCCGCATAATTCCGCTCCTGTCGCAGGGCGCCCGTAGCTCAGTTGGATAGAGTACCTGGCTACGAACCAGGCGGTCGGGAGTTCGAATCTCTCCGGGCGCACCACTCGACAGGTTTCCGGCATCCGCCGCTGGAAATGAAGTAAAATTTGATTGTGTACCGCGCGCCCGTAGCTCAGTTGGATAGAGTACCTGGCTACGAACCAGGCGGTCGGGAGTTCGAATCTCTCCGGGCGCACCATACACGATCAACACAACAGGTTTATGTAATTGGCGCCCGTAGCTCAGTTGGATAGAGTACCTGGCTACGAACCAGGCGGTCGGGAGTTCGAATCTCTCCGGGCGCACCATTACACCGAAACAGCAGGCCTCGGCCTGCTGTTTTTTTATGTGTGTTCTTCGGCAGGGCTGCGCCCTGCACCCGCCGAAGCCAAAGCCGGAGCAACAGCAACAGCGCGCATTCCGTGGGATAGCGGGGTGGGTCCGGTTGCGGGAGTGTCCGCGGCATGAATGCCGCGGCCAAGCCCCCAGGGACGGGTTTACGGCGTCTCCCGCAACCGGACCCGCCCCGTCCTGCCCCGGCAAACCCGCTTCGGCCGTGGCTGCTGCTGTTGCCGTGTTCCCGCCCGTAGCGGGTGCAGGGCGCAGCCCTGCCGCACACCTATCCCCCGGCCATTGCCTGCCACCACTGCGACAGCAGCTCCGGCCTGCGCAGGCGCTCGCGCCACCAGCGCAATGCCGCGCCATCCTCACCGGTCCGCCAGGCCAACCAGAAGGTCTCCTCCGGCTTGTGTTCCTCGACCTCACGGATAACCAGTTCGCCTCGTGCCACGGCCGCGCGCGCGCACGGCTCGGGCAGAAAGCCGAAGCCCACGCCCTCGCATTGCAGTTTCAGCTTGCTGGCCATGTCGGGCACTGTCAGCATCTCCTGCCCCATCAGCAGGCCAACCGTACGGGGCAGCAAGCGCCGCGCCGAATCGGACACCGCGATCGCACAGTGCTCGACCAGCTGCTCACGTCCCAGCACGCCCGGCACTGCCGCCAAGGGATGATCCGGGGCAACCGCGAACACGAACTCGACCGTACCCAACGGCTCGACCACGTAGCCACCACCGCTCGGCCCCTCGCCCGGCGCGCCCACCAGCAGATCGGCACGCCGGTCCAGCAGCGCCTCCCAGGTGCCGGACAGCGCCTCGCCGATCAAGCGCAGGCGGGTCGGCGCCTCAGCGCCGCGAAATGCGGCGATGTCCGGACCCAGCAGCCAGGTGGGAAACACCGAATCCACTGCCAGGGTCAGTTCGGTTTCCCAGCCGGAGGCCACCCGGCGCACCCGCAGTTCCAGTTCGCGGGCCGCACGGAGCAGATGCCGGCCCTCATCCAGCAGCGCGCGACCGGCCTCGGTCGGCTCCGCACGCGGGCCCACCCGGTCGAACAGCTGCACGCCAAGATCCTCTTCCAGCTTGGCCACGGTGTAGGAAATGGTGGACGGCACCTTGTGCAGGGCCTTGCCGGCGCCCGCAAACGAACCGCGGCGATCGATGGCGTCCAGGATCTGCAGGGCTTCGAGGCTGAGCTTGAGCATTCGAATTTTTCGATGATGGCTTTCAAAACTATCCGTTTTTCAAAGCACCGGCGCAAGCGGATACTTCTCTCCAACAGGGAAACACGGCGATCAATGCCCTGCCCCGCCCCATCGAAAACATCGAACAAGGAGATATCCCATGCTGCAGATCCGCAAGAGTGCTACCCGTGGCCTGGCCGAACATGGCTGGCTGTCCTCGCGCCACACCTTCTCGTTCGCCAACTACTACGATCCGCGCTATGTCAGCTTCGGTCCGCTGCGGGTGATCAACGAGGACAAGGTGATCGGCGGCCAGGGCTTCGGCACCCACAGCCACAGCAACATGGAGATCGTCTCCTACGTGCTGGGCGGCGCACTGGAACACAAGGACTCGATGGGCACCGGTTCGGTACTGCGCTACGGCGATGTGCAGCGCATGAGCGCCGGCAGCGGCGTCAGCCACAGCGAGTTCAACCACTCGGCCACCGAACCCGTGCATTTCCTGCAGATCTGGATCTTCCCGGACACGGAGAACATCACCCCGTCGTATGAGGAAACCCACTTCACGCCGGACAGCAAGCGCAACCAGCTGCGCCTGATCGCCTCGCCCGACGGTGCAGATGGTTCGCTGCGCATCCACCAGGATGCCCGCATCTTCGCCACCCTGCTCGACGGCAGCCACAAGCTGCACCACGCCCTGGGCAGCGGACGCGGTGCCTATGTGCAGGTCGCCCGTGGCCAGCTGCAGGTCAACGGCATCACCCTGGAAGCCGGTGATGCGCTGCAGATCAGCGACGAAGCGCAGCTGACGCTGGAGAACGGCAACGACGCCGAAGTGCTGGTGTTCGACCTGCCGCTGTGAAGTCACGCCCGCGGTGCCGACCGGTACCGCGGGCGACCTCTGGCCTCAACCGCCGACGGCGGCGCAGGCCTCCAGAATCAACGCAGTCACCTCGGCCGGTTTCGACGCCAGCGAAGCATGGCTCGCATCCAGTTGCAGAAGACGCCGGGGCTGGATCCGATCGGCCATCATCTGCGGGTTCTGAACAGAAGCTCTCGTGGGGTCTGTCCATACGCGGCCACAGATCACCGTCGCGGTGCGGGGCGGGGCGGGGTTCGATGCCGCCTCGTCCTTGGCGCGCTGCAATCGTATGCATGTCGCCCCCCCTCCGTTGGCACTTGCCGAACCGCCATGAAATCGCTTCCATGACGGTTCACTGGAGCTTCCTACCGCGCATGACGCCTTCTTCCCCGCGTGCCCAGCAGCACGCCACCCGCGCCGCCTTCTTCATTCCCGGCTTCGCCACCGCCGCGTGGGCACCGATGGTGCCCTTCGCCAAGGCCCAGGCAGGGCTGTCCGACGCCGGTCTGGGCGCCGTGCTGCTGTGCCTCGGGCTGGGCTCACTGCTGGCCATGCCGCTGGCCGGTGCGCTGACCGGTCGCTTCGGCTGCCGTCGGCTGCTGGTGGTCACCTGTGCACTCGTGCTGCTGGCACTGCCGCTGCTGGCGGGGCCGCCTTCGCCCTTCGTGCTCGGTGCGGCCCTGTTCGTGTTCGGCGCGGGCGTGGGTGCGATGGACTGCACGATGAACATGCAGGCAGTGGCCGTCGAACGCGAAGCCGGCCGGGTGATGATGTCCGGCTTCCACGCCTTCTACAGCATCGGTGGCTTTGTCGGCGCCGGCTGCATGACCGGTCTGCTGATCCTGGGCACACCGCTCTGGCTGGCCGCGCTGCTCGCGGCGGCGGCACTGCTGCTGGTAGCTGTGCTGTCGGCACCGCACTGGCGTCCGCAACGGATCCTGCACGAAGGCCCCTTGCTGGCACTGCCACATGGCGTGGTGCTGTTCATCGGCGTGCTGGCATTCGTGGTGTTTCTCGCCGAAGGCTCGATGCTGGACTGGAGCGCCGTGTTCCTGGCCGAGGTACGGCAGGTGCCTCGCGACCAGGCCGGCGCGGGCTTCGCGGTGTTCACTCTGGCGATGACAGCCATGCGCCTGTTCGGCGATGGCATCGTCGAGCGTCTCGGCCGCACCCGCACCCTTGTCATCGGCGGCATCACCGCTGCGGCCGGCTTTGCCGTGGCCACCCTGGTGCCATCGTTGCCGGTTGCCCTTGCGGGCCATGCGCTGGTCGGCCTGGGCTGCGCCAACATCGTGCCGGCACTGTTCTCGATGGCGGGACAGCAGCGCGCGATGCCCGAGAACATCGCCATCACGGCGGTCACCACACTCGGCTATGCGGGCATTCTCGCCGGCCCGGCCGCGATCGGCGCACTGGCCCATGCCAGCAGCCTGGGCTTCGCGTTCCTCTGCGTGGCGGCACTGCTGATCGGTGTCGCGCTGTCGGCGCCGGCACTAGCGCGCCGGCTGTCCTGACGATGCATCAACCGCGTGCCGGCTCCGCTGCCGGCACATCGTGCACCAGCCACTCGGCCTGTGCCGGCAGCTGCGGCGCCGGGCAGGTGGACGGGGGGTGCCGTTCGTCGCGCGCCATCCAGTCGTCGACCACACCGGCCAACAGATCCAGCCGCAGCGGCAGGGTGATATGGTCCTCGCCGCGCATCTCGATGTAGTGCGCCCGCGGGTTGGCCTGCGCGAGTTCGCGCCCCTGGCTCACAGGAATGTGCTGGTCGCCCTGCCCGTGCAGCAGCAGCACGCAGGCGCGCGTGTCGGCCAGCGCGCGAGCCACATCCACATGGTCAAGATCGACATCGATGCGGCGGCTGGCCGCAGCAATCACCTGGTCGATGTCCTGTCCGCCATAACGCCACCGCGCATATGAGGCCACGGCCTGTGCCTTCCACCCTTCCGGCTGCAGCGCCATCAGGTGCGGAATCATCGTGCGGATGGCTACGCCGGCATTGGCGAACGACTCCATCGCGACGACGCCGGCAACCTGGTCACCGAGCTTTTCAGCGGTGAACACCGCCGTCGCCGCGCCATAGGACACGCCGAACAGATACAGGGGCCCGGTGACTTCGCCGCGTGCGCGCAGCTCAGCGATCACATCGACCACGTCGTCCGATTCGTAGGTGCCATAGCCGGAGGGTCCAGCCCCGGACTGACCGTGGTTGCGCAGGTCGAGCGTGACCACGCGATAGCCCGATCCGGCCAGCTGCAATGACCACGGCAGCATCGAATCGCCGTTCATCATCCAGCCGTGCAGGAGCACCACGGTGCCACGCGGCGCCTGTGCCCGGAACGGCTGCGGCACCGACAGGCTGAGTCCGGTGTCCAGTGGCAGGCCATTCTCATGGCGCTGCGGCAGATAGCGATAGCGGGCGCCGTAGTCGCCCGGATCGAACACGCGCCAGAAGATCGGCACGCCATCACGGCCCGGCGCGAAACCATGGCGATTGGGAATCCCGGCAATGGCCGCAGCGATGCGCGGCTGGTCAAGCAGCGTCGACACGCCGCCCGGCGCGACCAGGCGGTCGGCGAGCGAGGTGGATGCGGCATTCATCGAGGAAGAGCATGCAGCCAGCCACAGGCCGGCGCACGCCAGCAACAGCAGCAGCGGGCGCTTCATGGGCGATCAGGGAAGAAATGCGACAGCGTGGCAGCCTAGCGGGCACCGCGCTTGCCATCTATCGCGGTTCGATGACGGCTTGATGACAGCGCAGCATCGATTCAGCTTGGTGCAGGGCGCCTCCCGCGCCGCCGGTGCAATGAAGGCTGCATCTGCACGTCACTGTCACGTCACTGCCGCTGCCGACACTCCGGGGCTTCCCCCACTCGTGAAGGTCCGGTTTCGATGCCAACGCATGCGCGTATTCCCCGTATCTCGTTGCTTGCCCTGCTGATCGCGCCCACACTGGACGCCCTCGCCGAAGCACCGCAGGGAGAGGGTGACACGACACGTCGCAGCGACGCCCGCACGCTGGACCAGGTCCAGGTGATCGGCCAGGCAACCAGTTACGCCAAGACTGCGGTGCGCACGGAAACACTCAACCGGCAGCTGGTGATGAGCAGCGTCAACGACGCGCTCAACGAAGTGCCCGGCGTGGTCGTCAGCGAGGCCGATGCCACCGGTTCGTCGGTGTGGGGCACGCAGATCAGCATGCGCGGCTTCGTCACCAACCGCGATACGCAGCAGATCGGCACCACCATCGATGGCCTGCCCAATGGTGGCTCGGGCTACGGCGGTGGCTCCCTGGCCAATCGCTACATCGACACCCTGGACCTGGAAACGGTGGAGGTCAGCCAGGGCACGGCTGACATCTCCTCGCGCTCGAACGAGGCGCTGGGCGGCACCCTGAACTTCCTCACCGGCGATCCGCTGCAGGACAGCCGGCTGCGCTTCGTCGTCGGTGCCGGTGACAATGAAGCGCGCAAGTACTACGTGCGCTATGACACCGGCGTGCTTGGCGGCCACACCCGTGCCTGGGTCAGTGCATCCTCGGCGCGCGTGCACGATTGGATCGACGGCAGCGGCCGCACCCGCAACGACCATATCGCCGGCAAGTTCGTCACCGAACTGGACCGCTGGACACTCACCGGCTATCTGTCCTACAACGATGCCGACGAACCGGAATACACCAGCGTCTCGCCTCAGGGCTTCGCCACCAATCCGGACCGCGACAACCTGGTCGGCACCCTGACCGGCATTCCCTATCTGGATCAGAATTTCCGTTCCGGTTCCCGTGCCCTGCGCGAGAACACCTTCGGTTACCTGCGCGCCGCCTTCGACGGTGGCAACGGCTTCAAGGCCTCGATGGCGGCCTACGGTCATCGCATGCAGGGTCGCGGCGACTGGCTGCCGCCGTACCTGGCGCAGGTCAGCGACGATGGCAGCGGTCGCCCCGAGTCGGAGTACACCGGCGGCAGCACCGTGTACGGCGGCAGCAACCGGGGCCAGATCTACTTCGTCAATCCCGATGGCAGCGCCGCCCAGCGTCTGGCCACCTGCACGCCGCGGCTGGGCTTCACGGCCGAGTATGATCCGGGCTGCTACGCCGGCAATGTGCTCGGCGCCCAGTCCTACCGCCACACCCACTACGACAACGACCGCATGGGCGTCACTGCCGACGTCGAGTGGCGGCAGACCTTCGGCAGCATCGACAACACGGTCCGCGGTGGCCTGTGGGTGGAAAAGCTGGACCGCTCCGCACGCCGCGACTGGCACCGGCTGCTCAACGTCGGGCAGGACATCGCCTTCGATCACCAGCCGTACTGGGTCCAGTTCGAAGACCGGTACAAGGTCGATGAGCAGATGTACTACATCGAGGACGTGGCCCGCTTCGGCCCCTTCAGCGCGCGCCTGGGCGTGAAGCAGTTCTTCGTGGACCAGTCCCGCCGGCGTGTGATCGGCGCCGCCGAGAACGTCACGTCCGATTCAAAGTCCGATCCGCTGCTGTCCACCGGCTTCACCTGGGCACCCGGTGTTCAGGGCATGGAACTGTTCGCAGGCTTCTCGCAGAACTTCGCGGCCATCCCCTCCGGCGTGCTGGGCGAGACCGATCCGCAGCGCTTCCGCAACGTCGAGCCGGAGACCGCCGACAACATCGAACTCGGCATGCGCATCAGCCGCTGGCCGTTGACCGCCTCGGTCACCCTGTACAACATCAAGTTCGACAACCGCATCGTCTACCTGCCGGCCGGTTTCGTCAGCGGCATCGACTACCTGGGCGAGACCGACGGCGTCTACGAGAACTTCGGGGGCGTGGAGAGCAATGGCCTGGAAGCGGCGCTCGGATACGGCTGGGACAACGGCTGGCGGATCAACGCGGCCTATACCTACAACCGCTCGAAGTACCTCGGCAGCGGCGATTCCGCGCGTGACGCCCAGCTGGGCATCGTCGATGGCGCCAAGGTGATCGGCCAGCCCGAGCAGATCCTGGTGGTCTCGGCTGACTGGCAGGGCGAGAACTGGAACTTCGGCCTGTCAGGCCGCTACCTGGGAACGCGCTACCTCGATGCTGCCAACGCCAGCAGACTGCCCTCGGCCACGGTGTTCAATGCCAACATCGGCTTCGATCTGCAGGGCCTGTCGCCACGCCTGAAGGGCATGGGTGCGAACCTGGTGGTGAGCAATCTCACCGACAAGCGGTATCTTGCAGGTGTCGACGGCCGCGACAGCGCCTTCATCGGCGCTCCGCGCACCGTCGGCATCTCCTTCCGCGTGGACCTGTGAGTGAACCCGTGACCGATATCGGCCGTCGCCGACTGTTGCAGGCCGGCCTTGCCGCCGGCCTTTCACCGCTGCTGCCGAGCATCGCCCGGGCCGCCGCGATCGCCCCCGATGCACGCACCCGCAGCCTGCAGGACCTGCAGCACATCGTGGTGTTCATGCAGGAGAACCGCTCGTTCGATCACTACTTCGGCACCCTGCCGGGCGTGCGCGGATTCGGTGATCGTTTCGTGGCCCCCGCCGCCCCCCTGGCGGGCGGTGGCGCTGCGCGCACCCTGTGGCTGCAACCCGATGCCAGCGGCAGCCGCGCGATCGCACCGTTCCCGCTGGATACCGCCGCGCACTTCGGCTACATGCGCGTCGAAGGCACGCCGCACACCTGGCCTGACGCGCAGCGTGCCTGGGACCATGGGCGCATGGGGCAGTGGCCCAAAGCCAAGCAGAATCACTCCATGGGCTACTTCCAGCGCAGCGACCTGCCCTTCCAGTTCGCACTCGCCGATGCCTTCACCGTCTGCGATGCCTATCACTGCGCGATCCAGGCCGGCACCAACCCGAACCGGGTGTTCCTGTGGACCGGCCACAACGATCCCTTTGCCCGCGCCGGCGGCCCGGTGATCGCCAACTCCCACGACAACTTCCCGGAGCACGGCGGCCATCCGGCGTCCTACCAGTGGGCCAGCTACGTCGAGCAGCTGCAGCAGGCAGGGGTGTCCTGGCAGATCTACCAGGACATGGCCGACAACTTCACCGACAACCCGCTGGCCGGATTCGAGACCTTCCGGCAGGCGTACCGCGCTGCACCGGGCCACGATCCACAACTTCGCGCACGCGGGGTCAGCACGCGCGGGCTGGCACAGCTGCGCCAGGATGTGGTCGATGGGCAGTTGCCACAGGTCAGCTTCATCATCGCCGACGCTGCCGGCAGCGAACATCCCGGCCCCTCCAGCCCGGCGCAGGGCGCGGCCTACACCGCGCGCGTGCTCGACGCGCTGACCGCCGACCCGGAGGTCTGGAGTCGTACCGCCCTGCTGTTGATGTTCGACGAGAACGACGGCTTCTTCGACCACGTGCCGCCGCCCGCCCCGCCTTCACCGCTGGCGGATGGCTGGGCCGGCGCATCGTCGGTCGGCACCGAAGGCGAATACCATCGGCATCCTGCGCCTGGCGACGAGAAGTACGACGCCGCCGAGCTGCGTGGCCGCCCCTATGGACTGGGCCCACGCGTGCCGTTGTATGTGATCTCGCCCTGGAGCCGGGGCGGCTGGGTCGATTCGCAGGTGTATGACCACACCTCGGTACTGCGCCTGATCGAACGCCGCTTCGGTGTGCCCGCACCGGGCATCTCGCCGTGGCGGCGCGCGGTCTGTGGCGATCTGACCCACGCGTTCGATTTCGCCCAGCGCGATACCCGCCCCTTCGTGCAAGCGTTGCCTGACGTCGATGCGGTGGCCGCGCGCGCGGCGGCCCTGCCGGGCCGGACCGTGCCTGCACTGCCGGAGGGGTTGCACCCTGCACGCCAGGAAGCCGGGGTAAGACCGGCACGCGCCCTGCCCTATCGGCCGCAGGCCCGGATCACCGCATTGGCCGCCGGAAGCATCGATCTGCAGCTGGCCTGCGAAGGAGCGGCAGCGGTACTGCATGTCTACGACCGGCTGCGCCTGGACGCGATTCCGAGGCGTTACACGCTGGTGCCGGGCACGCCCGTGCAGGCGCGCTGGCCACTTGCTGCCGATGGCCGCTTCGACCTGTGGCTGCTGGGCCCCAATGGATTCCATCGCCACTTCCGCGGCGATGCCACCTCCCCGATGTTGCTGGCGGAGATGGAGCGCGCCGATGGCCAGCTTCGCCTGCGTCTGCGTAATCCAGGCGATGAGCCCTGCCGGGTCCGCGTGCAGGGAGGCGCCTATGCCGGGCACATGCCGGACCAGACGCTGGACATTGCCGCGCGCTCGGAAACATCACTGGCCTGGGATGCAGCGCCTACCGCAGGGTGGTACGACCTGCATGTCAGCGCTGGAAGCGGTGCGCTGCGCCTGGCAGGGCGCGTCGAGGATGGCCGCCCCGGCACCAGCGATCCGGCGATGGGCAGTGAACCCTTGCGGTTCCAGCACGATTGAGGTCGAGGACGAAACGCGGCAGGCCGCGTCCTGCCCCATCGAAACCGACGGAATCGGGACTGCGCGTCATTGATCTGCGATGCAGCAGTCCGCGTACACCTGCGTCGCCCGCTCGCGCGCAGCCTCGCGCTGCGCAGGGCTCAACTTCGCCTGCAACTCCTGCAGGCTCCTCGCCGGCATATGTGCCGGATTTGCCTTGGCAGCGGCCAAGGCATATGCATAGGCATTCACGCCATCGTAGGCGGTGATTCTTCCCTTGTCGTACGCGCTGGACAGGTGACTGACCGCATCGAGGCTTCCCGTTGCCGCAGCATCATGGAGATGGCGCATCGCACTCTCCCGCCATCTGACCAGGGATTCCGGATTCGCAAGCCACTCCGACGGAGGGCCGATGACGTTCTCGGGATCGGCCGCGTAAAGCAGCTTGGCTTCGATTGAACCCTGCGAGGCGGCCCTGGCAAGCCATGCTCCATGATAGAAGGCAGGCGCAGCTACCAGGGACGCACACTCGCCCAGACGACGCTCATCATTGACCAACGAGGCAGGATCCGGCGTCATGCCTGCATTACGAAGGAAATCGAATGACGCGACCGGATCATGCTTGATCAGGTTCCTGCACTCGCGCACCGTCAACTCCATCAGATAGCTCGCATCCGCATCACCGGCGTCGGAACGCTGCTTCATCACCCTCATGTACTCAAGCGCATCGCCCGGCGGCCGCCGCTCACGGTTGCCGGCAATCTCGTATGCCTTCGGACCTACCCGGCGGAAGACCTGGGGATTCGGCGGCTGTGGACCCGTTCGCGCAGCGGCACGATGCTGCTTTGAGGGCACGGGTGCGACGTCAGTGCGGCCTTGCGTGTGAGGCGCGTGCGCCGCAATCGCCTGCGGCATGGAATCCGCGCGGCCCCACAGGACATAACCGCCGGTCAACACGACAACTGCCACGCCGCCCACGATCAGAGCGCGCTTCAAGGAAATCTGCATCCGCACTTCCCGTCCCATCGATCGCCGATCCGTCGGCGTACCGGCTCAGCACATCAGAACCTGCAATCCAAGTCCAGCAATCAGCGCAGACTCGATTCCTGCAGGTGATGGGCAACGTGCTGCACGGGAGAATTCCGGCCACA
This sequence comes from Stenotrophomonas sp. B2, assembly GCF_014947095.1. Classification (NCBI taxonomy): domain Bacteria; kingdom Pseudomonadati; phylum Pseudomonadota; class Gammaproteobacteria; order Lysobacterales; family Lysobacteraceae; genus Stenotrophomonas; species Stenotrophomonas sp. B2. The sequence goes on from NZ_JADCQA010000001.1 coordinate 83,988, forward strand.
AAAAAGCCCCTGTCTCCAGGGGCTTTTCTGAGTATCTGGCGGAGTGAGAGGGATTCGAACCCTCGATAGAGCTTTTGACCCTATACTCCCTTAGCAGGGGAGCCCCTTCGGCCACTCGGGCATCACTCCGGGGATTTCACCGCAGGGGTGCGTCGCACCTCAGCGGGGCGTGAATCATAACGTTAATCACGCGCGAAGGTAAAGCCTTATTCCGCAGAATTTTCACCACCGGCGCTGCCGGCTTCGTCACCACGCTGGATGCGCTGGTAGATCTCTTCGCGATGCACAGCGACGTCCTTCGGCGCAGTGATGCCGATACGTACCTGGTTACCCTTGACGCCGAGCACGGTGACGCTCACCGAGTCACCGATCATCAAGGTTTCGCCGACGCGGCGAGTCAGGATCAACATTTTTGTAAGTCTCCATGGAACCGTGTGGAAGGGTATCCCCCACCGGCTTGACGCTTCGTCAAGAAGCGCTACCACGACAAAGGGAAAAGATTCGCAATGGTACCGTCAGCCGTCCCGCTCCTACAAGAAGGGGGACGGCAGGCTTCATCACAGGCGGGGGCTGACCCATTCGACGACGGCAGCCAGTGCAGTGGCAAGGGCGGGCCCGTCCTCGCCACCACCCTGGGCGAGGTCCGGGCGTCCGCCGCCCTTGCCCCCGATCTGACCGGCGATATGCGACAACAGTTCCCCGGCCTTGACCCGGCCCGTTGCACTGCCGTTCACGCCGGCGACCAGGGCGGCCTTGCCGTCCTGGGCACCTGCCAGCACGATCACCGCGTCTCCCAGCTGCTGCTTCAGGCGGTCCACGGCATCGCGCAGCGCCTTGGCGTCGAAGCCCTCCAGGCGGGCCGCCAGCACCTTCACGCCCGCGACCTCGACCGCCTGGCTGGAAAGGTCGGCGGTCGCACCCGCGGCAACCTTGGCCTTCACCGCTTCCAGTTCACGTTCCAGCTGCTTCTGGCGCTGGCCAAGCGCCCGGATCTTCTCGACCACGTCGGCAGCACTGCCACCCAGCAGCTCGGCCGCCTCGGACAACCGCGCCTCTTCGGCATCGACGTAATCCAGGGCGCCCTGACCGGTGACCGCTTCGATGCGACGCACGCCCGCAGAGACACCGCCTTCCGAGGTGATCTTGAACAGGCCGATATCACCGGTGCGCTTGACGTGGGTGCCACCACACAGTTCGGTGGAATAGTCGCCCATTTTCAGTACCCGGACCTGTTCGCCGTACTTCTCTCCGAACAGTGCCATTGCGCCGAAATCGAGTGCTTCCTGCATGCCCATGGAGTGCACTTCGGCAACATTGTTGGCACGCACCTGCTGATTGACCTTGCGCTCGATCACGGCCAGTTCTTCGGCACTGATCGGCTGGAAATGCGAGAAATCGAAACGCAGGCGGTCCGGCGCCACCAGCGAGCCCTTCTGCTGCACGTGCGTGCCCAGCACTTCGCGCAGGGCCGCGTGCAGCAGGTGGGTGGCCGAGTGGTTGAGGATGGTGGCGCCGCGGCGCTCACTGTCGACCTCGCCAGCCAGCACATCGCCCACCTTCAGGTCGCCTTCGGTCAGGGTACCGACATGGCCGTGGAACTGGCCCGCGAACTTCTGGGTGTCTTCCACCGCCAGGCGCACGCCGTTGCCGGTCATTACGCCGGTATCGCCGACCTGGCCGCCGGACTCGGCATAGAACGGCGTCTGGTTGGTGATGACGATGACGGCATCGCCGGCACTGGCCGACTGTACCGGACGCCCCTCCTTGAGCAGCGCCAGCACGGTCAGGTCGCCGGCCTGCAGGCGGTCGTAGCCCAGGAACACGGTCGGGGTGAGCGTCGCCACCAGCTCGGCCGGCAGGGTCACGCCACCGCCGAACTTGCCCGCGGCACGCGCGGTCTCGCGCTGCTGCTCCATCGCCGCATCGAACCCAGCGATATCGACCGTCAGGTCACGCTCGCGGGCGATGTCCTGGGTCAGGTCCAGGGGGAAGCCATAGGTGTCGTAAAGGCGGAAGGCGTCACTACCCGGGATCACGCCATTGCCGGCCCTCGCCGCAACGTCTTCGAAGATTTTCATGCCGGCGTCGAGCGTCTCGGCGAACCGCTCCTCCTCAGCCTGCAGCGCGCGGGTCACGGTGTCCGCTGCCGCCGGCAGCTCCGGATAGGCCTCGCCCATCTGTGCAACCAGCGTCGGCACCAGCTTGCTGAAGAACGGCTGGCGCACACCCAGCATCCAACCATGGCGCAGCGCGCGGCGGATGATACGGCGCAGCACATAGCCCCGTCCTTCGTTGGAAGGCAGGACGCCATCGACGATCAGGAACGAGCAGGCGCGGATGTGGTCGGCAATCACGCGCAGCGACTTGTTCTCCAGGTCGGAGGTACCGGTTAGCTCGGCGGCCTTGCGGATCAGAGCCTGGAACAGGTCGATCTCGTAGTTCGTGTGGACATGCTGCAGGATCGCCGCAAGACGTTCCAGGCCCATGCCGGTATCCACGCACGGCGCCGGCAGCGGCACCAGAGTGCCGTCCGGCTGGCGGTCGAACTGCATGAACACGAGATTCCAGATCTCGATGAAGCGGTCGCCATCCTCATCCGGCGACCCCGGAGGACCGCCGGCAATGTGGTCGCCGTGGTCGTAGAAAATCTCGGTGCACGGACCACACGGGCCGGTGTCGGCCATCTGCCAGAAGTTGTCCGAAGCGAACGGCGCGCCCTTGTTGTCGCCGATCCGCACGATGCGCTCTTCCGGCACCCCCACCATGTCGCGCCACAGTTCGTAGGCTTCGTCGTCGGTCTGGTAGACAGTCACCAGCAGGCGCTCGGCAGGCAGCTTCCAGACCTGGGTCAGCAGCTCCCACGCCCACGCAATCGCGTCCTTCTTGAAGTAGTCACCAAACGACCAGTTGCCCAGCATTTCAAAGAAGGTGTGATGGCGGGCGGTGTAGCCGACCTGGTCAAGATCGTTGTGCTTGCCACCCGCGCGCAGGCAGCGCTGGACATCGGCCGCGCGCACGTAGCTGCGCTTCTCGGCACCGAGGAACACGTCCTTGAACTGCACCATGCCGGAGTTGGTGAACAGCAGGGTCGGATCGTTGCCAGGCACCAGCGGTGCCGACGGCACGATGGTATGGCCTTTGCCCTTGAAGAATTCAAGGAAATCGCTGCGGATCTGGGAGGTCGTGAATTTAGCGGGTGCGTTCATTGGGGGCTGGCAGTCTGCGGGCCGGCGGACCCGGACCACCGGCCGCCTGGGCCAGGGTCGCGACGGACCGCCGAAAACCTAAAGGGTATCAGGCCCGGCGCCGCCAGTCTCAATCGTCAGGGTCGTAGCGGGTCGCACGGCGGATGCTGTCACCGTCGAAGCCCCGCCGCGCCAGCAGATCTGCCGCTTTGCGGCGCTGCGCCAGGTCCTGTGGGCCGGCCTCGCCAAAGCGGCGGCGGACCAGATCACGGGCGTTCTCCTGCCAGTCGCCCTCGTAGCTGTCCATCGCTGCGGCAATCGCGGCACTGTCCAGCCCATGGGTCCCCAGTTCGGCACGCACATGGATGGGGCCGTAACCGGTGTTGGCCCGCATGCGTACCAGGTTCTCAGCAAACCGGGTGTCGTCCTGCCACCCCGCCTCGGTCAGCTTGGCGACCGCTGCCTGCGCGGCTTCGTCTTCGATACCCCGCGCAGTCAGTTTGCGGGTCAATTCCTTGCGTGAATGCTCCCGGCGGACCAGCAGGCCCAGTGCCCGCTGCACCGGCGTCTGCTCGCGAGGCCGGCGCTTTCGGCCTGTCGAGGTAGGTTCGTCGCTGTCGGACATCAATCCCTCCAGGGGTGGCGCCGTCCCTGGCACCCTGCCCATCCTGGGCGGTTCGAACCTGCGGGGTAGAGCGACGTCACTGACGGCGTCACCCTACCCCGCAGCAAGACTTACTCGTCGTCGCCTTCGTCGTCGCCGTCCTCACGGACGGCCTCGGACGGCTGGAATTTCTCGCGCAGCTCGGCTTCGAGCTTGGCGGCGACGGTCGGGTTGTCACGCAGATAACCGCGGGCGTTGTCCTTGCCCTGGCCGATGCGCTCTTCGCCATAGCTGTACCAGGCACCGGCCTTCTCGACCAGCTTGGCATCCACGCCCATGTCGATCAGTTCACCTTCACGGCTGATGCCTTCGCCATACAGGATCTCGGTGATTACCTGCTTGAACGGCGGGGCCAGCTTGTTTTTGACGACCTTGATCTTGGTCTGGTTACCGATGATCTCATCGCCCTTCTTGATCGCACCGATGCGGCGGATGTCCAGGCGGACCGAGGCGTAGAACTTCAGCGCATTGCCACCTGTAGTGGTCTCCGGGCTCTGGCCCGGCATCATCACGCCGATCTTCATGCGCAGCTGGTTGATGAAGATCACCAGCGTGTTCGAGCGCTTGATGTTGCCGGTCAGCTTACGCAGCGCCTGGCTCATCAGGCGGGCCTGCAGACCCGGCAACTGGTCGCCCATCTCGCCCTCGATTTCGGCCTTCGGGGTCAATGCCGCGACCGAGTCGATCACCAGGATGTCCACCGAGCCGGAACGGACCAGCATGTCGGCGATTTCCAATGCCTGTTCACCGGTATCGGGCTGCGACAGCAGCAGGTCGTCCACGTTCACGCCAAGCTTGGCGGCATAGATCGGGTCGAGAGCGTGCTCGGCATCGATGAAGGCAGCGGTGCCTCCCATCTTCTGGCACTCGGCGATGGCCTGCAGCGTCAGCGTGGTCTTGCCCGAGGACTCCGGTCCATAGATTTCCACCACGCGGCCCTTCGGCAGCCCCCCGATGCCCAATGCGATGTCGAGCATCAGCGAACCGGTCGGGATGGCTTCGACGGGCTCGACCACACGGTCGCCCATGCGCATCACCGAGCCCTTGCCGAACTGCTTTTCGATCTGGCCCAGAGCAGCAGCCAATGCGCGCTTCTTGTTCTCGTCCATCGTATTGGTCCTTGCAGAGGTCATTTCGTTGGGGGTGCTGTCTTTGGGGGTCTTCTTTGCCATGGGTTCACTTTAAGGCGGACGTATCGCACAGGCTGAGATTCTGCCCGGCGCTTTGAAAAGAATTATCGGACATCCGTACCAACCTCGGTGGAACCAGAGAATCGCCACAAAAGACCGCGGGGTAACGCACCTTCGAACGCTTCAGCGATTCGGCCGCAACAGGCCGCAGTACAGGCCTTCGATCGAAAAGTCCTGGTCGGGAAGCACTTCGATCGGCTTGTAATCGGGGTTCCGGGGCAACAGCCGGATACGGTCCTTCGCGATCTTCAGCAGCTTGACGGTGATCTCATCATCGATGCGCGCCACCACGATCTGCCCCGAATGGGCGTCGCGGGTGCGGTGCACGCCGATCAGGTCACCATCGAAGATGCCTTCGTCGATCATCGAGTCACCCTGCACCTTCAGCAGGTAATCCGGCGCGGGCGAAAAGAACACCCGGTCCAGCACCACGAAATCGTCCGAGCCGATATCCGCGCCGATAGGGAGGCCGGCGGCGACCCGCCCCAGTACTGGCAGCCGCAGCACGCTGTCGGGCAGCCCGGGCTCGGCCAGGGTCTCCACGGGGGGAGCCTGCACCAGGCGGATGCCCCGGGCCTGGCCGGGAATGCGGCGGATCGCTCCCGCCTGCTCCAGCGCCTCCAGGTGGTACTGGGCCGCGCGTACGCCCTTGAAGCCGAACGCACGTGCGATTTCAGTCTGCGACGGCGGCGCGCCTTCGCTCTCGATACGCTCGGCGATCAACTGCAGGATCGCCTGCTGGGTGTCGGTCAGGTCCATGGTTAGTAGTATTACTACTAACTGCGGGAACTGCAAGTGCCGGACACGACAGGGCAAAGCATGCCGGGCGATACCGCGGCGAACGACACTCAGTCGTGCCTGCCACTTCTCCAGATGGAGAACAGGATCCAGACGCCGCAGATACCGGCCCCGACGAATCCGGAAACCCCAAGCGCCAGCAGCCAGCGGCTGGAGACCCCACCGACGCTGTGCATGACGATCGATGAGCCGATGATCAGCGCTGCAGTCACGATGCCCATCACCATGCGATTGGCCGCACGGTTCACCTGCTCGCCAAAGCCCTGCAGCGCACTGGTCTCGACCTTCAGCTGCAGGCGCCCGCGGCGCGCCGCCTGCACCAGCTTGCGCAGATCGCGCGGCAGATCGCCGGCGAAGTCGATCATTCCCAACAGGCTGCGCCGGCCGCGTTTGAGCAATGCCCGCGGCGCGTAGCGCTGCAGTACCACCCGCTCCAGGAAGGGGCGTGCGGCACTGGCCATGTCGAAGTCCGGGTCGAGCTGCCGGCCCATGCCTTCCAGGGTGAGGAACGCCTTGATCATCAGGGCGAGGTCGGCCGGCAGGGTCAGGCTGTAGCTGCGCAGCAACTGGGTGATGTCGCCCAGCATCAGGCCGATGCGCAGATCCTTCAGCGGCACGCCACGGTACTGGTCGACGAACTGGCTGATGTCGTGCTGCAGCCGGTTCTCATCCACCTCCACGCCCCCGGCCCAGTCAAGCAGGACGTCGGCCACCCCCTGCGGGTCCTGTTCGACCAGCCCGTGCAGCAGTTGCGCAACCTGGAAGCGACGCACTTCGGACAGTGCCCCGACCATGCCGAAGTCGATCACGCCGATGCGGCCGTCACGCAGATAGATGATGTTGCCCGGGTGTGGATCGGCGTGGAAGCTGCCGTCCTCCAGCACCATCTTCAATACGATGTTGGCACCGCGCCGCGCCAGTTCACGACGGTCCAGCCCTGCTGCGTCCACGCCGGCAAGATCCCGGCCCGGAATGCCGTCCACGAAGTCCTGCACGTTCAGGCTTTCGCAGGTCCACTGCCAATGCACGCCGGGAACAAGGATGTCGTCGCGACCTTCAAAGTTGCGTGCGATGCGCTCCGCGTTGCGGCATTCGGCCGCGAAATCGAGTTCGCGCCGCAGCGATACGGTGAACTGCTGCACCACCTCTGCCGGCCGGTAACGGCGCAGATCCGGAAGACGCGCCTCGACGATTTCGGCCAGCCGTGCCAGCAGGCGCAGGTCGGCTTCGACCACGTCACGGATGCCGGGACGACGCACCTTCAGCACCACTTCGCGGCCGTCCAGCAGGCGCGCGCGATGGGCCTGCGCCAGCGAGGCCGCCGCCATCGGTGTTTCGTCGAGGAAGGCGAATACCTGCTGCGGAGGCGCGCCCAGATCGGCCTCCAGCTGCGCGCGGATCTGCGCATACGGAAGGGCCGGTACCGCATTCTGGAGTTCGGAAAGCTCGGCGATCCACTCCGGCGGCAGCAGATCGACACGGGTCGCCAGCACCTGTCCGAGTTTGACGAACGTCGGACCGAGGTCCTGCAGGGCGCTGCGCACCCGCACCGGCGCGGTCATCCGCAGCAGATGCTGGCGGTCCTCGTTCCAGTGCAGCAGGCGCCCGGCACGCTCCAGCACCGTGGCCAGGCCGATCCGGCGCACCACGTCGCCGAAGCCATAACGGATCAGGACCGCGGCAATTTCCTGCAGCCTCCCCAGGTCACGGACGGTGCCCAGCGTTTCCCACATCATGCGTGCTCCGGACGATTACCGCAGCAGCATGTCACAGCTGGGCGTCGATACCGTGCAATGCCGCAGCGACGGTTTGCCTGCGGATGGCTTCGCGGTCGCCATCGAACTGGAACAGTTCCGCCCGGGCGTATCCGCCGCGGCGCTTCCAGCCGATCCAGACGCTGCCGACCGGCTTGTCCGGGCTGCCGCCACCAGGACCGGCAATGCCGGTAACCGCCACCGCGATGCCGGCACCGGAGTTGATCAGGGCGCCGGACACCATCTCCAGCACCGTTTCGCGGCTCACCGCACCGAACTGCTCCAGCGTCTGCGCACGTACCCCCAGCAGACGCTGCTTGGCTTCGTAGCTGTAGACCACCATGCCGCAGTCGAAGAACGCCGAGGAACCGGCGATGTCGGTCATGGTCTTGGCGATCCAGCCGCCACTGCAGCTTTCAGCCGTCACAAGCTGCAGCGAGGCCTGCTGCAGGCGCTGCCCGAGTGCGGCAGCCTGGGCGTTGAGGTCGGCGTCGGTAGGGATGGACATCGAGATGACAGTGGGGTGAAGAACCCGCCTGTTGTACCGCAGATCGCAGACGCGTGTCGCGTCCCGGCCGGTACGCGCCCGACTACGCAGCGGCGCGCACCGGGATTGTGCGGCGCTATCTCACCATTCCGGCAGCTTTTCCGGCAGCAGGGCACGGATCGGCCCGCCATCAATGCCCGCCGCGAGTTTTTCGGCTTCGGCAATCGGAAGATCGACCTGCAGCAGCCAGCCCTCCTCGTCTGCCTGCTCGCTGCGGATCACTTCCAGCTGATGCAGGCGCGCGCGCAGGCGGCCCGCATCCGGCGGCAGGCGCAGCTCCCCGGTCACATGCTGCAACCCCAGGCGCTTGCCCAGCACCGCCTGCAACAGCTCCAGGCCCTGCCCGTCACGCGCGGAGATCCAGACCCGCTCGCGGCGCGACTCGTCCGGCACGCCATCCTGACCATCGTGGCGCACTTCGGCGCCCTCGATACGGTCGATCTTGTTGAACACCAGCAGCTGCGGCAGATCACCCGCACCGACCGCAGCCAGCACCTCGTCGACCTGGGCGATGCGCTCCTCGCGGTGCGGATCGGCCGCATCGACCACGTGCAGCAGGAAATCGGCCTCGCGGGCCTCGGACAGGGTCGAGCGGAACGCGGCCACCAGGTCGTGCGGCAGGTCGCGGACGAAGCCAACGGTGTCGGCCAGCACGACGTTGCCACCCGGCACAGCGATGCGGCGCACCGTCGGGTCCAGGGTCGCGAACAGCTGGTCGGCCGCATAGGCCTCGGCGCCGGTCATCGCGTTGAACAGGGTCGACTTGCCGGCATTGGTGTAACCCACCAGGGCCACACGTGGCAGTTCGCTGCGCACGCGCGCACGGCGCATCTGGGTGCGCTGGACTTCGACCTTCTCCAGCCGCTTCTGCAACTGCTCCACCCGCTTCTGCAGCAGACGGCGGTCGGTTTCCAGCTGGGTTTCACCCGGGCCGCGCAGGCCGATCGAACCACCGCGCTGGCGCTCCAGATGGGTCCAGCCGCGCACCAGCCGCGTCGCAAGGTGGCGCAGCTGCGCCAGCTCGACCTGCAGCTTGCCTTCGTGGCTGTGAGCGCGCTGCGCGAAGATGTCCAGGATCAAGCCGGTACGGTCGATCACCCGGCGCTCCAGAAAGCGTTCCAGGTTGCGTTCCTGGCCGGGGCTCAGCGCATGGTTGACCAGCACCAGATCGGCGCCGGTGGCGTCGGCTGCTGCCTTGATCTCATCCAGCTTGCCGCTGCCGATCAGGGTCGAGGGATTGGGACGGTCCAGGCGCGCGGTGATCGTGGCAGCGATGCTGGCCCCTGCCGAGCGGGCCAGATCACCGAACTCTTCCAGCACGTCGTCTTCCAGCTTGCCGAAGTGCGGCTGGATCAGCAGGGCATGTTCACCCTTTTTCGAGCGGTCAAACATTCACCGCTCCGGTCTTACTCGTCTGCTTCATCACCCGCCTGACCACCTTCACCCGACTGCACATAACCACCGCCCGGCCCAACCTTCACATTGCGTGCCGGCACCACGGTGGAGATCGCATGCTTGTAGACCATCTGGCTGACCGTATTGCGCAGCAGGACCACGAACTGATCGAACGACTCGATCGTGCCCTGCAGCTTGATGCCGTTGACCAGGTACACCGAAACCGGCACGCGCTCGCGCCGCAGTGCATTCAAGAAAGGATCCTGCAGCGATTGCCCCTTGGACATTGCTCACTCCTGATTATTGTTCTTATTGGGTTGCCGGCGGCCGCCGCGGCCCCCGAGCCGCCCGCCGGACAGTGATGTTACACGGCTGGCGGCGGTTCAGCGTGCGACGAAGGTCGACACTGCGTCGGCCAGCCGCTCGTGGTCGATATGGGGGTCGAACCAGCGCGCATCAAGCTCACCCCGCAGCCAGGTCAGCTGCCGCTTGGCCAGCTGTCTGGTGGCGAAGATCGCCTTGTCGCGGAAGCCGCCGGCATCGATCCGGCCGTCCAGATGATCCCAAGCCTGGCGGTACCCGACCGCACGCACCGCCGGCAGGTCCAGCGGTGCCGCGACAGCGGCCATTTCCGGCATCGCGCGCAGATCGCGCACTTCGTCGAGGAAGCCCTGGGCCAGCATGGCATCGAAGCGGGCCTCGATCCGCCGGTGCAGGATTGCCCGGTCGTGCGGCGCCAAGACCAGCTTCAGGGTGCGTACCGGCAGCGGCGCCACGCCGGGCCGGCGCTGCCACTCGCTGATCGGCGTTCCCGTCAGCCGATAGACCTCCAGCGCCCGCTGGATCCGCTGTGGGTCTGTCGCATGGATGCGGGCAGCAGCGGCGGGGTCCACCTTCGCCAGTTCGGCATGCAACGCGGCCCAACCGCGCTCGGCGGCCTCGGCTGCCAGCGTGGCGCGCAGGGCCGGGTCGGCCTCCGGCATGGGGGACAGTCCCTGCAGCAGGGCGCGGAAGTACAGGCCGGTGCCCCCGGCCAGGATCGGCATCCGTCCACGCGCAACGATGTCGGCGACGACGCGGCCGGCGTCGGCGGCGAACTCCGCCGCTGAGTAGGTCTGCCACGGATCACGCAGGTCCAGCAGATGATGCGGCGCCTGTGCGCGCTCGGAAACGTCGGGCTTGGCCGAACCGATATCCAGATGGCGATAGACCAGCGCCGAGTCAACGCTGACGATCTCGCCATCCAGCTGCCGGGCCAGGGCGATCGCGGTGGCCGTCTTGCCACTGGCGGTCGGCCCCATCACGGCAATCGCCAGCGGCCGCCGGTCAACGCCCATCAGTCTTCGTCCGGCCAGCTGATCGTCGGCCGGGTGTCATCGCGTGGCGCCGGCACGGCGTCCACTGCCTGCCAGATCTTCAGTGCATCGACGGTGGCGGCGACGTCATGTACACGCACGATACGCGCACCGCGCTGCACGGCAATTAGGTGCGCCGCCACCGACGCCGCCACCCGCTCGGCCGGCGCGTCACGCCCGGTCAGCTCGCCAAGGCTGCGCTTGCGCGACAGGCCCGCCAGCATCGGCACGCCCAGTTCCAGAAAACGCTCCGAACGCGCCAACAGGGTCATGTTGTGCGTGGTGTTCTTGCCGAAGCCGAAACCCGGATCGATGACCAGATGCTTCTTCGCGATGCCGGCCATCTCGGCGGCGAACAGGCGCTGCACGAGAAACCCGTGGACTTCGGCAACGACGTCGTCGTAGTGCGGATCGGCCTGCATGTTGCCCGGCTCGCCCTGCATGTGCATCAGCACCACCGGCACGTTGGCCGCAGCGGCCGCTTCCAGCGCGCCGTCCTGGCGCAGGCCGAAGATGTCGTTGATCATGCCGGCGCCGGCGGCCACCGCCGCGCGCATCACCTCAGGCTTGAAGGTATCGATGCTGATCGGCACGGCGGTACGCGCCGCAAGCTGCTCGATGACCGGAACGATGCGGCGGAGCTCTTCCTCCACCGATACCGGTACAGCGCCGGGACGGGTCGATTCACCCCCGATGTCGAGCAGGTCGGCGCCCTCTTCCACCAGCTTCAGGCCATGCGCGACTGCGGCCTCCGTGGTGTCATGGTGCCCCCCGTCAGAGAACGAATCCGGGGTGACGTTGACGATGCCCATGACCCGGGCACGGTCCAGGCGCAGGATGCGACCGGCGCAGTCGAGCTGGGGCGAGGTATCGAACATGGGCAATCCTGCAGGGACAACGGCGGGTAGTTTAGTTCGGCAGGGCTGCGCCCTGCACCCGCAGAGGCCAGGGCGACAACAACAGCCAGAGCAACAGCTGGTTTGCTGATGAAAGGCGGGGCCGGTCCGGTTGCAGGGCGTCAGCTCTGCCGAAACCCCTCAACGGCGGCGGCGCTTGCGGTCCACGTACAGGGTCCTGGCAATGCTCAGGACGATGCCGACCGCAATACCCACCACGCAGCCCAGCAGCAGATTGTCGGCCCCCAGGCCCACACCCACGCCGACCACGGTGGCGATGACCATCTCGACGGTGTGGGAAATCGGTTCGGGCTTCGGGGTGGACATGCGGGCTCCAGCGTCAGATCGGTTCTTCGGGGTGGGCCGAGGGCCCGGAAACGACGAAGCCGGGTTGCCCCGGCCTCGTCTGATGTCACGTGCGGCGGGGCCGTCAGTGCGATTCGGCCGGACCGGCGATCGGCGGCAGCGGACGGGCATCACCGCCCTTGTCGTTGCTGCCACCGTCCTTGTTCGACTTGTTCCAGCCCGCCGGCGGCGGCGGCTCGCGACCTTCCATGATGGCGTCGATCTGCGGCGCGTCGATGGTCTCGTACTGCAGCAGCAGCTGCGACATCGTGTGCAGCTTGTCGATGTTGTCGGTCAGCAGCTGGGTGGTGCGGGCGTAGGCCTTGTCGAGGATGTTGCGCACTTCCTCGTCAATGCGGCGCGCGGTGTCGTTGGACACGCTCTTGTGCTGCGTCACCGAGCGGCCCAGGAAGACTTCGTCGTCCTCCTCGCCATAGGCGATCGGACCGAGTTCTTCGGACAGGCCCCACTTGGTGACCATGTTGCGGGCCATCTTGGTGGCGCGCTCGATGTCGTTGGACGCACCCGTAGTGACCTTGTCGGTGCCGAAGATCAGCTCTTCGGCGACGCGGCCGCCGTACAGCGAGCACAGCTGCGACTGGATCGCCACGCGGTTCATCGAGTACTTGTCGCCCTCAGGCAGGTACATGGTCACACCCAGGGCGCGGCCGCGCGGAATGATCGTGACCTTGTAGACCGGGTCGTGCTCGGGCACCAGGCGGCCGACGATGGCATGGCCGGCTTCGTGGTAGGCGGTGAGGGTCTTCTCCTCCTCGCTCATGGCCATCGAACGGCGCTCGGCACCCATCAGGATCTTGTCGCGGGCACGGTCGAAGTGGTCCATGCGGACTTCCTTCTCGTTGCCACGCGCGGCAAACAGGGCTGCCTCGTTGCAGAGGTTGGCCAGGTCCGCGCCGGAGAAGCCCGGGGTACCGCGTGCGATCACCAGCGGCTCGACGTCGTCGGCCAGCGGCAGCTTGCGCATGTGCACCTTCAGGATGTGCTCGCGGCCCTTCACGTCGGGCAGACCGACCACCACCTGGCGATCGAAGCGACCCGGGCGCAGCAGTGCCGGGTCCAGCACGTCCGGGCGGTTGGTCGCGGCGATCACGATCACGCCTTCGCCACCCTCGAAGCCATCCATCTCGACCAGCAGCTGGTTCAGGGTCTGCTCGCGCTCGTCGTGGCCGCCGCCCAGGCCGGCACCACGGTGGCGGCCGACGGCATCGATCTCGTCGATGAAGATGATGCACGGGGCGTGCTTCTTGGCCTGCTCGAACATGTCACGCACGCGGCTGGCGCCGACGCCGACGAACATTTCCACGAAGTCCGAACCGGAGATCGAGAAGAACGGCACCTTCGCCTCACCGGCGATGGCCTTGGCCAGCAGCGTCTTGCCGGTACCCGGCGGGCCGACCATCAGCACGCCACGCGGAATCTTGCCGCCCAGCTTGGTGAACTTGGACGGGTCGCGCAGGAAGTCGACCAGTTCGCCCACTTCCTCCTTGGCCTCGTCGCAGCCGGCGACATCGGCGAAGGTGACCTTGATCTGGTCCTCGCCCTGCAGCTTGGCGCGCGATTTGCCGAAGGACATCGCGCCCTTGGCGCCGCCGCCGCCGCCCTGCATCTGGCGCATGATGAACAGCCAGAAGCCGATGATCAGGATGACCGGCAGGAAATTCATCAGGATCGCGCCCAGGGAGATGCCGCTGGAGGGCTCCTCCTGCACGATCTCGACGTTCTTGGTGCGCAGCACGTTGATCAGGTCGCGATCGAACGGCGCGGTGATGGTGGACGACTGTCCACCACGGGTGGTGTAGGTGATCTGGCTGGTGCCGCCGCGCATGTCGCCGCCGAAGGCGACCTTCTGCACGTTGCCGCTGTCCACCTGGTCCAGGAACTGCGAATAGGACGCACCCTGCGCACCGGCCCCGGAGGACTTGGGCGAGAAGCTCTGGAAGACCACCATCAGCACGACGGCGACGACCACCCATAGCAGGAGGTTCTTGGTCAAGTCGTTCATCCTCATTGGCTCCGGTGTTCCTCTCAGTGCGGGCGTTGCGTTGGGGTTGAAACTTACGTTGCGAGCTTACTTCATGTGGGCGCGTTTGCCCTGACCCAAGGCGTACACCTCGGGAGAGCGTTTGCGCGACGCTTCCGGCTTGCGGATGGAGACCTTGTCGTAGCGACGGCGCATTTCACGCACGTAGTCGTCAAAGCCCACACCCTGGAACAGCTTGATCAGGAACGCCCCGCCGGTCTTCAGGTGGTTGTCGGCGAAGTCCAGCGCCAGCTCCGCCAGATGCATCATCCGCGGCTGGTCGACCGCGTCCATGCCACTTTTATTGGGGGCCATGTCCGACAGCACAAGGTCCACCGGCTCGTCCCCGAGCATGGCTTCGAACTGAGATAGGACGGCTTCTTCCCTGAAGTCACCGTGAAGGAACTCCACGCCCGCCAGCGGCGGCATGTCCAGGATGTCCAGCGCCAGCACGCGGCCGGTATCGCCCATCTGTCTCCGAACCTGCTGAGACCATCCGCCAGGGGCGGCACCGAGGTCCACCACGACCATGTTCCGCTTCAGCAGGCGGTCACGTTCAAGCAACTCTTCAAGCTTGTAGGCCGCCCGCGAGCGCATGCCTTCGGCCTGCGCCTTCTTCACGAAGGGGTCGGAGAAGTGTTCCTTGAGCCAGCGCTGGCTGCTTTTGCTGCGGGTTGCCATTGGAAATAGGGGCTGATGGGGCCGTCATGATACCCTGATCCCCCCATTCAACCGTCTTTTCCTGCATGTCCATCGCCCTGACCGCCTCCCAGACCCGTTTCCTGCGCGGCCAAGCCCACGACCTGAAGGCCCTGCTGCAGACCGGCGGCAAGGGAGTGACCCCGGCCTTCATCGCGGAGCTGAACGAAGTGCTGGAGCGCCACGAGCTGGTCAAGGTCAAGGTCGCAGCCGAGGACCGCGAGGCCCGGGACGCGATGATCGGCGAGATCGTCGAAGCCACCGACAGTGCGCTGGTACAGCGCATCGGTCACGTTGCCGTGCTGTATCGCCCGAGCAGGGAACAGCGCCAGATCGTGCTGCCGCGCGGCTGATCGCGCTACCGCCATGCAGCTGAACCACGAGCCGCCCGATTACGCCTACAGCCTGCGCGCTGCCGATGGCCGCTCGGCCAAGGTCAATGACACGGTGCTGGCCAGCAGCTTTCTGCTGACGCCGGACCAGCTGGTCGAACATTGGCCTGTCGCCGACGCGGCGGCGCTGACGGTGGCCGACCTGGAACCGGTGCTGGCACTGAGTCCTGCATTGATCGTGCTGGGAACCGGCGAGCGGCAGGTGTTTCCGTCGGCTGCGGTCATGGCCGCCTGCCTGTCGCGCGGGATCGGCCTGGAAGTGATGAACAACCCGGCCGCGGCGCGCACCTTCAACATCCTTGCCGGCGAAGGCCGCAAGGTGGCGGCCGCGTTCATCCTGGAAGGTTGAGGACCACCGCCGGGCATGGCCCGGCGCTACCTTGGTGCACGTACGCCGGGCATGGCCCGGCGCTACCGTACCTGCCTGCGCTAGCGCGCTGGCAGGTACTGCTGCGGATCGACCGGCTTGCCGTTGTAGCGGATTTCAAAGTGCAGCATGTCGCGATTCGCGCCGGTGCGCCCCATCTCGGCAATCTGCTCACCCGCCTTCACGCTCTGTCCCTCATTGACCAGGCGCTTGCGGTTGTGGCCGTAGGCCGACAGCCACTGGTCACTGTGCTTGATGATGATCAGCTCGCCATAGCCGACCAGTCCGGCGCCCGAGTACACCACCACACCGTTGGCGGTGGCCTTGACGGCCTGCCCGCTGGTGCCGGCAATGTCGACGCCCTGCTTGGTTGCGTCGCCTGCCACGTAGCGGCCCACGATCGCGCCATCGGCTGGCCAGCGCCAGGCGATGTTGCTCTTCACCGGACCGGCCGGTGCCGTGGCCGGTGCCGTGCTGCCGCCGCTGCGCGGCGCGGTGACCACGGTGGTCGGTGCGCGGCCGCTGCTGGCCCCCGGCGGATACAGGCGGATGACCTGCCCCGGATAGATCGTCGACGGGTTGTCCAGGCTGTTCCACGCGATCAGATCGGCCGGGGTGATGTCGTGGATGCGGGCCAGCGCGTAGATCGTGTCGCCCTTGCGCACGACCACGGTCTGCCCCGGCTTGGCCACCGAAGTCTTGGGCGTAGTGACCGCCGCCCCGCCACCACTGCCATTGGGCCGCACCACCGTGGCAGTGCCACAGGCAGCCAGGCCGGAAACCAGCAGCACCAGCGCGCCGACGCGCACTCCCTTGCTCAGACGATCAGCACTCATGCGAACTTCGACCTCCATACAAGCCAGGCGATCAGCACCACCACCAACGCGGTGGCGATCCAGCCCAGCGGTTCAATCCAGCGACGCAGCGCCGCTTCGGCGCGCGCTCCACCGATGCGGATCACGGCAGCGAGCACATACACGCGCTTGCCGCGTCCGATCAGCATGCTCAGCAGGTACTGCGGCATCGGTACGCCGACGATACCCGATGCCCACGTGAAGACCTTCATCGGGATCGGCATGAAGCCGCCCAGGACCAGGAACGTGAACACCGCCCACGGCGATTCGGCCATCTTCTCCTGCACGGTGGTGATGCCCTGTTCGATTGCCGGCAACATGCCCAGCACTTCGAACAACGGCTTGATCGCCTCGAATGCGAAGTGACCCAGCGCATAGCCGACCACGGCACCGACCATCGAACCGGCCAGGCTGAGGGTCGCGAACCACCACCCGCGCCGGGGTTGAGCCACGCACATCGGGGCCAGCATCACTTCCGGCATCACCGGAAAGATGATCGCCTCGAAAAAACTCAGCACCGTCAGGTAGGTCGGCGCGCGTTCGTGCGCCGCCCACTTCATCGCCCGCTCGTACAGCGGTCCGAAAATCTTCATGCAACCCTGCTCCGTGGATTCAATCCAGCATGCCAGACAGCAGCGGCACGAAGGTGACCGGTGCCAGCACGCGCTGTTCGACGCTGCCGTCGGCCCTGCGGTCCAGTTGCACCAGCGACTGTGCACTGGCACCGCCGACCGGCGCCACCAGCCGGCCACCTTCGGCCAGCTGCTCGATCAGTGCGTCGACCAGCGCCGGGGCCGCAGCTGTGACGACGATGGCATCGAACGGGCCGTGCTCGGCCCAGCCGACACGGCCGTCATCGTGCTTGGTGCGGATGTTCATGCCGAGTGCGCGGAACCGCTTGCGGGCCTGCCGCAGCAGGTCGCCGATGCGCTCCACGGTGTAGACCTCCAGACCCAGTGCACCAAGCACGGCGGCCTGGTAGCCGGAGCCCGTCCCCACCTCCAGCACCCGCTTGGGCGCCACCTGCACGACCGCTTCGGTCATCCGGGCCACCACCCAGGGTTGCGAGATGGTCTGGCCGTGGCCGATCGGCAGCGCGGTGTCTTCATAGGCCCGCGAGGCCAGGGCCTCGTCGATGAACAGATGGCGGGGCACCACCCGGATCGCGTTCAGCGTGGACTCGTCGACGATGCCGGCTTCGCGCAGGCGATCGACCAGACGATCGCGGACGCGCTGTGACGTCATGCCGATGCCGACGGCTTCCGGTTGCAGGCGCAGGCGTGGGCTCATGCCGGCTGGTCCAGCGCGGCGCTAAGACCGCCGACCCAGCTGGCCACTTTCTCAAGCGCCTGATAGCGGGTCAGATCCACCTGGATCGGGGTGATCGAGATATGCCCGGTACGCACCGCGTGGAAGTCGGTGCCGGGGCCGGAGTCCTGCTCGCGGCCCGCCGGACCGATCCAGTACACCTCGTTGCCGCGTGGATCCTTCTGCGGGATGCAGCCTTCGG
This sequence comes from Stenotrophomonas sp. B2, assembly GCF_014947095.1. Lineage (NCBI taxonomy): Bacteria > Pseudomonadati > Pseudomonadota > Gammaproteobacteria > Lysobacterales > Lysobacteraceae > Stenotrophomonas > Stenotrophomonas sp. B2. Next base: position 101,980 of record NZ_JADCQA010000001.1, read on the forward strand.
CGCGATGGCGGTTGCCCAGCCGGGTGACTTCGAAACCCTTGACCTCGGTCCACGGCAGGTCGGGCACGTTGACGTTGAGGATGGTGTCCGCCGGCAGCGGGTCGGCCTTGAGGCGGGCGACGATTTCCACGGCGGCACGCGCCGCGGTCTCGAAGTGACGGGGATCGTGATTGCGGGTCACCAGGGACACCGCCACCGCGGGCAGGCCGAGGAAGCGCCCCTCCATCGCCGCCGAGACGGTTCCGGAATAGATCACGTCGTCACCCAGGTTGGCGGCGTTGTTGATGCCCGACACGACAATGTCGGGTTCGAACTCCAGCAGGCCGGTCAGCGCCAGATGCACGCAGTCGGTGGGCGTGCCGGCCACCGACACGGTGTAGTGATCGATGCGCTTGAGCCGGATGGGCAGGTCCAGGGTCAGTGAATTGCTGGCGCCTGAGCGATCGCGGTCGGGTGCGACCACCGTCACTTCGTGGCCGGCGTCACGCAGTACCGAGGCAAGCATCCGGATACCTGCGGCGTCGACGCCATCGTCGTTACTGACCAGAATTCGCATCTTCGATTTAACCGCTTGATTTTCCAAGAATTCGATTCCGTCACCGTGCGGTGTTGGCGGGACCGTCGTGCTTCCCTGCGGAAGCCGACGACCCTGCAGGGGCATCATCTATTGTGCCGCATGCGAGCCGCAGGTCCTACCCTGCCGGCGGTCACGACTGGCCTCGCATTGCGATAGGCAGGCCCGCGTCACCGGTTTACCCTGTGCGCATGTCGCATCCAGAAGACGAAGACCCTGCCGCGCTCTTCCGCGCGGCCATCGGCGAAGTGACGCCGCTGCGCAAAGAGGCCGAACCCGCGCCGGCCGCTGCCCGGCCGAAGCCGCGCGCGCGCATGGCCGAACGCGACGAGGCCGAGGCCGCCGGCGAGTTCGCCCGGCTGTTGCGCGACAGCGCACCGCTGGAAGCCGGGGATGTGGCCAGCTACCGGCGCGACGCCCTTCCGCCGCGGCTGTTCCAGCGTCTCAAGCGCGGCCAGTACTCGGTGCAGGACGAGCTGGATCTGCACGGCGCGACCGCAGCGCAGGCCGAGGCCATGCTGCGCCAGTTCCTGCTGGAGGCGCACGCACATGAGTATGGCTGCGTGCGCATCATCCACGGCAAGGGACTGCAATCCGACGGTGGTGCGCCGGTCCTGAAGAATCTGGTCGACCGGCTGCTGCGCCTGCGCAATGATGTGCTTGCCTTCCATTCGGCGCCGACCAGCCAGGGCGGAACGGGTGCCGTACTGGTGCTGCTGTCCCGGCGCTGATGCAATCCGCTCAGGACTGCGCCGCGTCCTCGACCGGCCCGAGCTCGTGCAGGACCGCGGTGGCGTAGCAGCCCGGCGGCAGCGCGAACGACAGCTCAAGCACATCTTCCGCCAGCCACTGGTGCTGCAGCAGCGCAGGACGCAGGCGCAACGCGCGGCGCTCCTGCTTCAGCCGTGCCTCTTCCAGTCCGGCACGCAGCGCCTTCGATTCCTCGTCGTCGAGCGCGCGCAGTTCGAGCTCGCGGGCGGCGCCGGTACTGCGCAGCTCGCCCTCTCCCCACAACGGCGCGCTGGGATGGATATCGAACCCGGCCAGCCGCGCTGCCAGTGCATCGGTGTAAGGCTCCGGACCAAACACGCTGCGGCTGCCATCCAGCATCCACACCTCACCGTCCAGCGGCTGGTCCCAGACACCCTGCTCCACGCGTGCGGCAAGCACGCGATTGAACAGTGCTGAACGCGCAGCCGACAGCAGCAGCGAGCGCTGGTCCTTGCGCATGCGGCGGCCACCGAACATCGCCAGCGCTGCCGGAACGTTGCCGCCATCGCGGCCGAAACGCTGCTCGCCGAACCAGTTCGGCAAACCACGATCGGCAATCTGCTGCAGGCGTTCGCTGATTGCGACCGCATCGCCGCGTACCTGGCGCAGCACCAGCCTGAAACGATTGCCGGCCAGCGCGCCACGCTGCAGCTTGCGGTTGTGCCAGGTTGCATCGAGCACTTCGATATCATCGCTGGCCAGCAGCGCCAGATCCGGCGCGACGCGCTTGGGCAGATGCACACTGAAGCGCTGGGTGGTGACCGCGTGGCGATCCTTCATCCCGGCATAGCTGACCGCCATCTCCGGCAAGCCAGCCCACTTGGCCAGCACCTTGGCCACATGCACGGTGTTGGCACCGCGCTTGCGGACATGCAGCAGCAGATGCTCGCCCTCGCCCGTGGCCTCAAAGGCCGGCAGCTCGTCGACCTGGAAATCCTCCGGCGTGGTGCGGATGCGCGCCTGCAGCAGCGGCGCACCGAACGCGAGCGGCAGCGGAATCATACCGCCACCAGCAGGACCACAGCCTGTGCCGCGATGCCTTCACCGCGACCGGTGAAGCCAAGCTTCTCCGACGTGGTGGCCTTTACGCTGACCGCATCCAGTGGCAGCTGCAACAGTGCCGCGATGCATTCACGCATTGCCAGCGCATGCGGCCCGACCTTCGGTCGTTCACAGATCACGGTGACATCAGAGTTGCCGACGCACCAGCCACGCTCACGCAGGAGAGCGTCGCAGTGGCGGACGAAGTCGCTGCTGTCGGCCCCCTTCCAGCGATCATCGCTGGGCGGAAAGTGCTGGCCGATGTCGCCCAGCGCCAGCGCGCCGAGCATGGCGTCACACAGCGCGTGCAGGATCACGTCGCCATCGCTGTGCGCGAGCACACCGTGGCTGTGCGGCACGCGCACGCCTCCCAGCATGATGTGGTCACCCTCACCAAAGGCGTGGACGTCGTAGCCCTGGCCGATGCGGACGGGCGGGAACGGAGCAGTGCTCATGGATGCAACCCTTGCAGCAGGGCCGCGCGGGCGTTCAGCCGGCGCGGCGGGAAAGTACGAATTCGAAGCGGTCCAGGTCGGCGGGCGTGGTGACCTTGAAGTTGTCCTCGCTGCCTTCAACCAGCAGCGGGCGCTGGCCCTGGCGTTCCATGGCCATGGCTTCGTCGGTGACGTCCACGCCGGACGCAGAGGCGTCAGTCAGCGCGCGGATCAACTGATGGCGGCGGAACAGCTGCGGGGTCAGCGCGCGCCACAGGCGCTCGCGTGGCTCGGTGCCGTCGATGCCACCATCGTCACCGGCCCGCTTCAGGGTGTCGCGTACCGGCGCGGCAAGAATGGCCCCGACCGGATCGGTACGGCCAACCTCCAGCAGGCGGCCCAGGTCGGCCAGCGACAGATTGGGCCGCGCGGCATCGTGCACCAGCACGAACTCATCGGCGCGGACGCTCTCCGGCAGCGCAAGCAGGCCGGCCAGCACGGAGGCGGCGCGGGTCGCCCCGCCCGTGCAGGTCAGCACCGGCTTGCCGGCCCATTCGCTCCAGCCCGGCCAATCCGCGTCATCCTCGCCGATCACCACCATCGCGCCGGCAACGGCCGGGTGGGCCAGCAGTGCCTGCAGGGTGTGGGCCAGCAGCATCTGCCCGCCCGCCTGCAGATACTGCTTGGGCAGTGGCGCACCGAAGCGGGCGCCACGACCGGCAGCGGGAACGACCACCCAGATCGCCGCGCTCATGGCACGTCCGCCGGGTGGTCGCCCGCCTGTTCGGGCATCGGCACCGGCGGCTGCGCCGGACGAACCGGCGCGTCGTCGACCACCCGGTAGAACTTCTCGCCGGGCTTGATCATGCCCAGCTCACTGCGTGCGCGCTCTTCGATGGCGGACTGGCCTTCCTTGAGGTCCTTCACTTCGGCAGCCAGCGCATCATTGCGCTGCTGCAGACCTTCGTTGTCCCGTTCCTGGCCGGCAACCTGGGCTTCGAGCATCATCACTTCCCCCGAATTGCCCGGGCCGAACCAGAAACGGTACTGCAGCCATGCCAGCAGCAGGGCCAGCACCAGCAGCAGCCAGCGCCAATCGCGCATGGCCTCAGCGCTTCAGCGAAACGAACGCGTCACGACCGGCGTAACGCGCGCCGGCACCGAGGGCTTCCTCGATGCGCAGCAGCTGGTTGTACTTGGCCACGCGATCGCTGCGGCACAGCGAGCCGGTCTTGATCTGGGTGGCAGTGGTCGCCACGGCGATGTCGGCGATGGTGGTGTCTTCGGTTTCACCCGAACGGTGCGACACGACAGCGGCGTAACCTGCGCGGTCAGCCATGGCAATCGCTTCCAGGGTTTCACTCAGGGTGCCGATCTGGTTGACCTTGATCAGGATGGCATTGGCAGTACCGGAGTCGATGCCCTCCTGGAAGATCTTCGGATTGGTCACGAACAGGTCATCGCCTACCAGCTGCACCTTCTTGCCGATGCGATCGGTCAGCAGCTTCCAGCCCGCCCAGTCGTTCTCGGCCAGGCCGTCCTCGATGGTGATGATCGGGTACTGCGCGGCCCAGTCGGCAAGGAAGTCGACGAACTGCTCGGAGGTCAGGCGCTTGTTCTCGCCGACCAGGTTGTACTTGCCGTTCTCGAAGAACTCGCTGGAGGCCACGTCCAGACCCAGCAGCACGTCCTCGCCCGCGGTGTAGCCGGCCTTGCCGATCGCTTCGAGAATGGTGTCCAGCGCCTCGACGTTGCTGCGGAAGTCCGGTGCGAAGCCGCCTTCGTCACCGACCGCGGTGCTCAGGCCATGCCCCTTCAGCACCGACTTCAGCGAGTGGAAGATCTCGGTGCCGGCGCGCAGCGCTTCGGAGAACGAAGTGAAGCCGACCGGCAGCACCATGAACTCCTGGAAATCGACGTTGTTGTCGGCATGCGCGCCGCCGTTGATGATGTTCATCATCGGCACCGGCAGAGACGGGGTCACGCCGGTCCTGCCGGCCAGGTACTGCCACAGCGCCTGCTTGCTGGATGCTGCGGCGGCGTGCGCGGCCGCCATCGAGACACCGAGCAGCGCGTTGGCGCCCAGACGGCCCTTGTTCTCGGTGCCATCAAGGTCGATCAGGCGGCGGTCCAGGCCGGACTGGTCGGTGGCCTCGAAGCCCTTCAGCGCGGCAGCGATGGTCGTGTTGACGTTGTCGACAGCCTTGCGCACGCCCTTGCCCAGGTAGCGGGTCTTGTCGCCGTCACGCAGCTCGACCGCTTCCTTTGTGCCGGTCGAGGCGCCGGAGGGAACCGCGGCACGACCGAACGAACCGTCCTCCAGGGTGACTTCGGCTTCCAGCGTGGGGTTGCCACGGCTGTCGAGGATTTCACGGGCGTGGATGCTGCGGATCGTACTCATGGTCGGGCCGGTTACCTGTATGGAGAGGGGGCGACAAAACGAATGCCGCGTGATTATCCCCGGCTGCCCGCCCGTTGCCAAATGGCGTGAACGGCGTCAGCCCCGGCTGGCCCCCGCCCCGGCAGCAGCGGCGATACCAGGAGCACCCGCAAAGCAGCGGCAATGGCCGGACAGACGGCGCCATGCCTGCGCCGCCAGCCTGAGCGCGATCAGGCCCCAGGGCCAATCGCGTGCAGACGTGCTCGCATTCATCAGAGCACCCCGTAGGACAGCGCACCGAGCCACAGCGAAAGCAGGACAACCGCCAGCCCGGCGGCCACCCTGCCGCGATTCAGGCGCCAAGCCAGCACGGCGGCAGCGATGCAGCCGCCGGCAGTCAACAGCTCGCCGGCCAGCAGCGCCATGAAGTACGCCCGCAGATTGAGCACGCTGCTGCCATCACCCGGTGACCGTACGGACGCTGCGCCGATCAGCACCAGACCGAACACGCCCACCGTGAACAACCCCGCCAGGCCCAGTGCGATCAGGCCCCACGGCCACTGTTTCCAGTGCCGGCGGCGACGCTGGGTTTCCAGCGCCGTCCATGGGTCAGACTTCACGCGAAGCGTGAGAAACCGTGCTTCTTGGTCACCGCATCGAGCTCCATCAGCGTTTCGAGCAGTGCTTCCATCTGGTCCAGCGGCCATGCGTTGGGACCGTCGGAGAGGGCCTTGGACGGGTCAGGATGGGTCTCGGCGAACAGACCGGAGATACCCACCGCCACCGCGGCCCGGGCCAACACCGGCACATGTTCGCGCTGGCCGCCGGAGCTGGTGCCCTGCCCACCCGGCAGCTGCACCGAATGGGTGGCGTCGAACACCACCGGGCACCCGGTCTCGCGCATCACCGCCAGCGAACGCATGTCGCTCACCAGATTGTTGTAGCCGAAGCTGGCACCGCGTTCGCAGACCATGATCTGATCGTTACCGGTCGCCTTGGCCTTCTCCACGACCGGCTTCATGTCCCAGGGCGCCAGGAACTGGCCCTTCTTGATGTTGACCGGCTTCCCGGCCGAGCACACCTTGCGGATGAAGTCGGTCTGGCGAACAAGGAATGCCGGGGTCTGCAGCACATCCACGACCGAAGCCACTTCGTCCATCGGGGTGTACTCATGGACGTCGGTCAGCACCGGCACGCCGATCTGCTTCTTGACCTCGGCCAGGACTTTCAGCCCCTCCTCCATGCCCGGGCCGCGGAAAGCGGTACCAGACGTGCGGTTGGCCTTGTCGAAGCTGGACTTGAAGATGAAGTTCACACCGAGCTTGCCGGTGATCTCCTTCAGCTTGCCAGCGGTATCGAGCTGCAACTGCATCGACTCGATCACGCAGGGGCCGGCGATCAGGAACAGGGGCTGGTCCAGCCCCACTTCGAATCCACACAGTTTCATGGCGTTTCCTTAGAGTTGTCCGCTACATCGAACGGGCCGAAGAGTTGTCCGCTACATCGAACGGGCCGATGCACTTGGTTCAAGCGAGCAAGATGGGGCCTGGTGGGCCCCATCGCAAGTCAGGCGCGCGCTTCCTGCAACAACTGGCCACCGGCCTTGCGCTCGCGTGCGGCGCGGATGAAGCCGATGAACAGCGGGTGGCCGTCACGCGGCGTGGACAGGAACTCCGGATGCGCCTGGCAGGCCAGGAACCAGGGATGCGCATCGCGCGGCAGCTCGACCACTTCCACCAGGGTGTCGTCCATCGACTTGCCGGCGATCACCAGGCCGGCGTCTTCCAGCTGGGTGCGGTAACGGTTGTTGAACTCATACCGGTGGCGGTGGCGCTCGGCCACCACGTCCTTGCCGTACAGCTCACGCGCCAGCGTGCCCGGCTTCAGGCGCTGCTCCTGCAGGCCCAGACGCATGGTGCCGCCCAGGTCGCTCTTGTCGTCGCGCTTCTCGACGTCACCGGCAGCGGTGCGCCACTCGGTGATCAGGCCGATCACCGGATTTGGCGACTGGCGATCATTCTCGGTGCTGTTGGCACCTTCGAGGCCGACCACGTTGCGCGCGTAATCGACCACGGCCGCCTGCATGCCGTAGCAGATGCCGAAGTACGGCACCTGGTTCTCGCGGGCGAACTTCGAGGTCAGCACCTTGCCTTCGAAACCACGGTCGCCGAATCCGCCCGGCACCAGGATGCCATCGACATCGGCCAGCGCAGCCATGTCTGTGCCTTCCAGGTCCTGCGCTTCCAGCCACTTCAGATTGACCCGGGTGCGCTGGCGCAGGCCACCATGCTTGAGTGCTTCGCCGACCGACTTGTATGCATCCTGGTGGTCGACGTACTTGCCGACCACGGCGATGGTCACCTCGTCGAGCGGATGCAGCGTGGCGTCGACCGCGTCCTCCCACACCGACAGATCGACAGGACCGGCCTTGTCAGCGAGCTTCAGCTGGTTGACGACAATCTCATCCAGGCCCTGCGCATGCAGTCCCGAAGGGATGCGATACAGCACATCCACGTCCGGCACGCTGATCACAGCGCGTTCGGAAACGTTGGTGAACTGGGCGATCTTGCGACGCTCCGAATCGGGCACGGCCTGCTCCGAACGGCACAACAGCACATCCGGCTGGATGCCGATCGAACGCAGCTCCTTCACCGAGTGCTGGGTCGGCTTGGTCTTCAGTTCGCCGGCCGCGCCGATGTACGGCACCAGGGTGAGGTGCATGAACAGCGCCTTCTCCGGACCACGCTCGGTACGCACCTGGCGGATCGCCTCCAGGAACGGCAGCGATTCGATGTCGCCGACGGTGCCGCCGATCTCGACCAGGGCGACGTCATAGCCTTCGGTGGCTTCGTCGATGCAACGACGGATCTCGTCGGTAATGTGCGGAATGACCTGCACGGTCGCGCCAAGGTAATCGCCGCGACGCTCCTTGCGGATCACGTTCTCGTAGATGCGACCGGTGGTGACCGAATTCTTGCGGCTCAGGCGCGTCCGCACGAACCGCTCGTAGTGGCCCAGATCGAGATCGGTCTCGGCACCGTCATCGGTGACATAGACCTCGCCGTGCTGGAACGGGCTCATAGTGCCCGGATCAACGTTGATGTAGGGGTCGAGCTTCATCATCGTGACCTTCAGGCCACGGGCTTCGAGAATGGCGGCCAGCGACGCAGCGGCAATGCCTTTGCCGAGCGAGGACACCACGCCGCCGGTTACGAAAATCAAGGGAGTCATGGCTGCAAGCATCCTGTCTGGAAATGGAAAACGACAGCGCCACGCACGCCCTGGGGGCGGACATGGCGCTTGAAGGGGGTTTTCCGGTTCGCTGGGGCAGCGAGGGAGGTGCCGATCCGTGCGGCGGCTGGCGCCAGACGGTAACCATCGCGCGAGGTCGGGGCAACCGCGCCGGTCACATCGACCGTCACCTGCGACCCGCATTGCTGGAGGCCACGCATGGCCGTGCCAGCCCATTCGCAAATGGTGGACACGCACTACTCCCGGAAAGCCATAGTTTACAGATAGATGGCCGCCAACCCAAGAGGCTTGTGCAGGCCGACCGAACGAAAAACGCCCCCTTGCGGGGGCGTGGCGTCGCCAGAAGCCCGCTTCTACAGGGCTTCCGTGGGAAAGGGAGGGTGCGCGTGCGCTCAGCGCTTCTTGCGCGCCTCTTCCTCTTCTTCCTGCTGCGGAACCGGCTGGCCCTTGGCCTTCAGCTCCGCATTGGCCTGCGCGCGGCGCTTGGCCTTGGCGTCGGCTTCGGCCTGTGCCTTGTCGGCCTGGTCACCCTGCTGCGGGGCCGGCTGGCCGGCGTTCTGCGCCATCACCAGCGGCACCGCAACGGCGGCAGCGGCCAGGATCGCAATGGTCAGCAACTTCTTCATGGAGTCCTCCTCGCGGTATGGCTGGGACATGGGGACGCTGGCGTCCGGATTCCAGCGGCTGCCATTTTACCCCCTCCCCGGTGGCGAGGCTGAACCGCAGGCGTGCAAATTCGCCGCCCAGACCGCACACTTGCGCGTCGCTCCGCGCTTTAGAACATAGATGAACGCCCGCTATAACGCCGCCGATATTGAAGTCCTGTCCGGCCTTGACCCGGTCAAGCGCCGTCCCGGCATGTATACCGACACCGCGCGCCCCAACCACCTGGCGCAGGAAGTGATCGACAACTCGGTGGACGAGGCCCTCGCCGGCCACGCCCGCTCGATCGAGATCACCCTGTACAAGGACGGCAGCGTGGAGGTCAGCGATGACGGCCGTGGCATGCCGGTGGACATCCATCCGGAAGAGAAGATCCCGGGTGTCGAGCTGATCCTGACCCGCCTGCACGCGGGCGGCAAGTTCAGCAACAACAACTACACCTTCTCCGGCGGCCTGCACGGCGTCGGCGTCAGCGTGGTCAACGCGCTGTCGACCCTGGTGGAGGTGCACATCAAGCGTGAAGGTGCCGAACACCGCATCACCTTCCGTAACGGTGACCGCGCCACGCCGCTGGAAGTGGTGGGCACGGTCGGCAAGAAGAACACGGGCACCCGCGTGCGCTTCTGGCCGGACCCGAAGTACTTCGATACACCGAAGTTCGCGGTGCGCGCGCTCAAGCATCTGCTGCGCGCCAAGGCGGTGTTGTGCCCGGGCCTGACCGTGAAGCTGACCGACGAAGCCACCGGCGAAGTCGACACCTGGTACTACGAGGACGGCCTGCGCGACTACCTGAAGCTGGAGCTGGGCGAGCGCGAAATGCTGCCGGCCGACCTGTTCGTCGGCAACCTGAAGAAGGACACCGAAGTGGTGGACTGGGCCGTGGCCTGGCTGCCGGAAGGCGAGCTGGTCCAGGAAAGCTACGTCAACCTGATCCCGACTGCCCAGCACGGTACCCACGTCAACGGCCTGCGCACCGGCTTGACCGAGGCGCTCCGCGAGTTCTGCGACTTCCGCAACCTGCTGCCGCGTGGCGTGAAGCTGGCGCCGGAGGACGTGTGGGACCGCGTGTCGTTCGTGCTGTCGCTGAAAATGACCGATCCGCAGTTCAGCGGGCAGACCAAGGAACGCCTGTCCTCGCGGCAGGCCGCCGGTTTCGTGGAAGGTGCCGCGCACGATGCATTCAGCCTGCTGCTGAACCAGAACGTGGAACTGGGCGAGAAGATCGCGCAGATCGCCATCGAGCGCGCCAGCGCACGCCTGAAGACCGAAAAGCTGGTGGTCCGCAAGAAGGTCACCCAGGGCCCTGCCCTGCCGGGCAAGCTGGCCGACTGCATCAGCCAGGACCTGTCGCGTACCGAACTGTTCCTGGTGGAAGGTGATTCGGCAGGCGGCAGCGCCAAGCAGGCACGCGACAAGGATTTCCAGGCGATCATGCCGCTGCGCGGCAAGATCCTGAACACCTGGGAAGTCTCCTCCAACAGCGTGCTGGCCTCGGAAGAAGTGCACAACCTGGCCATCGCCATCGGCTGCGATCCGGGCAAGGATGACATCAGCGGCCTGCGCTACGGCAAGGTGGTGATCCTGGCCGACGCCGACTCGGACGGCCTGCACATCGCCACCCTGTTGACGGCGCTGTTCCTGAAGCACTTCCCGGCGCTGGTCGACGCTGGCCACGTGTTCGTGGCAATGCCACCGCTGTTCCGCATCGACGTGGGCAAGCAGGTCTTCTACGCACTGGACGAGGAAGAAAAGCGCTCCATGCTGGACAAGATCGAGCGCGAGAAGATCAAGGGCGCGGTCAACGTGACCCGGTTCAAGGGCCTGGGCGAAATGAACCCGTCGCAGCTGCGTGAGTCCACCATCCACCCGGACACCCGTCGCCTGGTGCAGCTGACCGTGGACGATCGCGAGCAGACCCGTTCGCTGATGGACATGCTGCTGGCCAAGAAGCGGGCGTCTGACCGCAAGGGCTGGCTGGAGACCAAGGGCGATCTGGCGTCGCTGGAAGTCTGACCCCAGCGCGGGCCGGGGCCGTTTCCTGTCGGGAAACGGCTCTGGCTGCATGGCCTGGCAGTACCGGTTCAGGCCGCCCACCGGGGCATTACACCCCCATCGGCAAACCCTGCGGGTCCATAATGCGCGCTCATCCGCGTGGACCACCGCATTGCCCAGCCACTCGCTGCTGTTCCCCGGCCTGCCGCTGCACAGCACGCGGCTGGTCCTGAGCCCGATCCGTCGTGATGACGCTGCTGCGTTGTTCACGCTGCAATCCAACCCGGCGGTGATGCGCTGGTGGAACCATCCTGCCTGGACACGGCCGGGCGAAGCCCGCGAACAGATCGACGACGACCTCGCCGCACACGCCATCGGCACCCAGCTCAAGCTGGCCGTGCGCGAATCGCTGGAAGGGCCGTTGCTGGGCATCTGCGTGGTGTTTGCCGTCGATCGCGATGCTGCGCGTGCCGAGATCGGCTATCTGCTGGCACCTGAGGTCCAGGGCCGGGGCTACATGCATGAGGCGTTGCAGCAGGTGCTGGCCTACCTGTTCCGGACGCTGCGCCTGCATCGCGTCGAAGCCGAGATCGATCCGCGCAATGCGGCCTCCGCGCACGTGCTTGAACGCCTCGGCTTCCATCGTGAGGGCCTCCTGCGCCAACGCTGGCGCATCCAGGGCGAGTTGGCGGACTCGGCTGTGTACGGGCTGCTGGCCGATGACGAAGCCGCGAGCGCCCTGCCCACTTGACCCAATCTGGCCGCAACCGACGACAACGCCCGGCCATGGCTTTGGACACATACGGCGCGGCACCCTGGAGGCCTAGCATCGAAACCCCCTTCCGCTGCCGATCCGGTGCCATGAAGTTCCTGCTGCACACTGCCGCGCTCTGCGTCGGCCTGCTCATTGCTCCTGCCAGCGTGCTGGCCGCGCCCGCCGCCGAATCCAAGCCCGACGCCAGGGACGACAAGACCGAAGCACCTGCGCTGCCGGCCGACGCCTCCACCCGCCAGAGCATCCGCCTGGCGGGCCGCACGCTCGACTACACCGCCACCGTGGGGACCCTGCCGGTACGTGACGAGAAGGGCAAGGTGATCGCCGATGTGGTGTTCACCGCCTACACGATGCCCGGCAAGGACCGGCCGGTGACCTTCGCGCTCAACGGCGGGCCCGGCGCGTCCTCGGTGTATCTCAATCTGGGCGCCATCGGCCCGAAGGTCGTGACTTTCGGCTCGGAGGGCGACAGCGCGTCGGCGCCGGCCACGCTGCACGACAATCCGGGAACGTGGCTGGACTTCACCGACCTGGTCTTCATCGACCCGGTCGGCACCGGCTTCAGCCGTGCCCGCATCGGCGATGACGAAGCCAAGAAGGCGCTGTACAACCCCAGTGCCGACATCGAGTACCTGTCGCGATCGATCTACGACTGGTTGCTGCGCAACCAGCGCATGGCGTCGCGCAAGTATCTCACCGGTGAGAGCTACGGTGGCTACCGCGGCCCACGCATCACCCACTACCTGCAGACGCGGCTGGGCGTTGCGATGAACGGCCTGGTGCTGGTCTCGCCGTACCTGAGCCCGACCCTGGAAGACAACGCCGACGTCTCGCCGATGGCGTGGATGCAGACGCTGCCGTCGATCGCAGCGGCGCACCTGGAGCGCCAGGGCCGCCTGACCGACGCGGCGATGCGTGAGGTGATCGAGTACACCCGCGGCGATTACGCCACCGCCCTGATGAAGGGCCGCAGCGATCCGCAGGCCACCGAGGCGATGCTGCGCCGGGTCACCGAGCTGACCGGGCTGGACCCGCAGTTCGTGCGTCGTGCCGGCGGCCGCCTGGAAACCCAGGCCTATCTGCGCGAAGTGTTCCGCGACAAGGGCACGCTGGGCAGCCGCTACGACTCGAACGTGACGGCGTTTGATCCGTTCCCGAACGATCCGGAACAGCGCGCCAACGATCCCCTGCTCGACAGCATCATCGCGCCGACCACCACCGCGATGGTCGACTTCGTCACCCGCGTGGTGGGCTGGAAGGTCGATGCGCGCTACCAGGCATTGAACTACGAGGTGAACCGGCTGTGGGACCGCAACGGCGACCTGCGCCAGGGTGCGGTGACCCAGCTGCGCCAGGCGGTGGCGATCGATCCGAATCTGCAGGTGCTGATCGCGCACGGCTGGAATGACCTGTCATGCCCGTTCATGGGCTCGATCCTGACCGTGGACCAGATGCCGGCGATGGGCAGCAACCCGGACCGCGTGCAGGTGCGCAGCTACCCGGGCGGGCACATGTTCTACAGCCGTGCCGACAGCCAGGCGGCATTCCGCAAGGATGTGCAGGCACTGTTCCAGCGCAACTAAGGGGTTCGGCCGGGCCTGTGGCCCGGCGCCCGCTGACGGCAACGGCAACGGCAACGGCAAAAGCCGGGTTTCCGTGGGCTGGCGAGGTTCCTGCTGCTGTTGGTGGGTGTCGACCTTGGTCGACACGCTGGATACGGAAAAACGATCTGCCCATGAAAAAAGCCCGCCGGAATCCGGCGGGCTTTTTCATTTCCGGGGTCAGATCCCTATCTGCAGGGAAAGGGCTCTGACCCCAGGGTTGCTGGCATCAGGTCCAGCCGAACAGCTCGAACAGCTTCAGGATCAGGTACGCACAGCCGCCTGCCGCCGGGATGGTCAGGATCCAGGCCCAGACGATGCGCTCGATCACGCCGAACTTCAGCGAACGCGGATTCTTGGCAAAGCCCACGCCCATGATCGCGGTGGAGATGCTGTGCGTGGTCGAGACCGGCATGCCGAAATGGGCGGCCAGGGTCAGGATGGTGGCCGAGCTGGTCTCCGCCGCGAAGCCGTGGATCGGATGCAGTTTGACCATCTTGTGGCCCAGCGTCTTGATGATCTTCCAGCCACCCGAAGCCGTACCGGCGGCCATCACCACCGCACAGGTCAGCACGATCCACATCGCGATGCCGTCACCGGCCTGCGCATCCGGGTGCATGAAGGCCAGCCAGGACGGCAGGTTGTCCAGTGCACCGGTGGCTTCGGCACCGATCAGGGTCATGGCGATGATGCCCATGGTCTTCTGTGCGTCGTTGTGCCCGTGTGCGAAGCCCATGTAGGCGGCCGAGACGATCTGCGCCTTGCCGAAGAAGGCATTGACCCAGCGCGGACGGGCCAGGCGGCCAATCGCACCACCGATCCTGGCCAGACCCGCAATCAGGCCCCACAGCAGCACCATCACCACGATGCCCAGCAGGAAGCCGGCAATCGGCGAGGTGATCATCGGCACGAACACCTTCCACAGCAGGCCCTTGTTCTGCGCCCAGCTGCCGAGCCGCTCGGACCAGATCAGCGCATCCCAGTTGTTGTGGGCGGCCGCCAGGCCGGCGCCGCACAGGCCACCGATCAGGGCGTGCGAGGACGAGGACGGCAGTCCCTTCCACCAGGTGATCAGGTTCCAGATGATGCCGCCCAGCAGGGCGCACAGGATCACCTGCGGGGTGACATCGACCACGTTGGTGTTGAGCAGGCCCGACGCAATGGTCAGCGCGACCGCGGTACCGGTCAGGGCACCGATCAGGTTCATGAAGGCGGCGAGCATCACCGCCCAGCCGGGCGAGAGCACCTTGGTCGCCACCACGGTGGCGATGGAGTTGGCGGTGTCGTGGAAGCCGTTGATGAACTCGAAGACGAGCGCAGCCAGGATCACCACCAGGACGAGGGTCAACATGCGGCGGCGTCCGTCAGCTGTTCTTCAGCACGATCTGGTACGCCACCACGCCGGCCTCGCGGCAACGGTCGATGGCTTTTTCCAGGATCTCGAAGAATTCCTTGAGCAGGAACATCTGCAGGTTGTCCAGGCGCCCGGAATAGATGTCACGGTACAGCTCCAGCATCAGCCGGTCGGCCTCGTTCTCCAGCGAGCGCAGCTTCTCGTTGAGCGCGGTCATCCGGTCCAGGTTCATGTGGCGCAGGTCGGCCACCATCTCCACCACCACGCCGGCGGCCTGCTCCAGCATCGCCGCGCGCGGCGCGAAGTCGATGTGCTCCAGGTGGGTCGTGGCCAGCGAATAGCGATCGGCGAACTTCTCGATCTGCTTGGGGATCTTGTACAGCGCCGACCCCAGCGCTTCGATGTCTTCACGCTCGATCGGCGTCATGAAGCTGTCCACCAGCGCCTGGCTGATCTTGTCCGACGCCGCGCGCTCGCGCAGGCGGGCCAGCTTGAAGGCGTCCAGCGCGGGCTGGCGGTCGGCCTCGCGCAGCATGGAATGCAGCGCCTTGGCGGCGTCGGAGGCCGCGACGGCAGCCTCATCGAGCAGGGTGTAGAACTGTTTGCCGGAACCGAAAATGGTCTGCAGAGAGAACATTGAGAAACCTGTCAGCCGTCGCGGGAAGGACGGCACCGGACGGAATTATGACGGCTAGATGACCATCTCGGGTATCCCCGCCCCCTTTCCGGGGGTGGAACCCGCCAACCTGAACAGGCAGTTGCCACCTTGCCACGGCCCTTTGCTAAGATGCCAGCGCGCCCTCGGGCGCACCTTATGGACGACGACCCTTATCCCCCAGCGCCGCGCCGGACTCTGCTCCTGAGCGCCTGCCGCCATCGCAAGCACCCGCCCTCCCTGCCACCAACCGGGGACGACGCCCGTGTTTGAAATGATCCTGATTGTCTTCGCGCTGGTTCTGTTGAACGGCTTCTTCGCCATGTCCGAGATGTCGGTCATGACCTCGCGCAAGAGCCGTCTCAAGCAGATGGCCGGCAGCTCCAAGCGCGCCGCCAAGGCCCTGGAGCTGTCCGAAAAGCCCGAGAGCTTCCTGTCCACGGTCCAGATCGGCATCACTGTCATCGGCGTGCTGACCGGCTACCTGGGCGGCGATGCCATCGGCGACGCCATCGCCGGCTGGCTGCAGGGCCTGATGCCCGGCTTCGCCTACGCCTCCCAGGTCGGCACCACGCTGGCCGTGACCCTCATCACCTTCGTGACCCTGATCTTTGGTGAGCTGGTGCCCAAGCGGCTGGCCCTGACCCGCTCCGAGGCCATTGCCAGCCTGGTGGCCATGCCGATGAGCTGGCTGGCCAAACTGGCCCTGCCCTTCGTCTGGCTGCTGTCCAGGACGACCCAGCTGGTGCTGAAGGCACTTGGCCTGGGCAAGGACGAAGCCGCCTCGGTGACCGAAGAGGAGATCCGCATGCTGGTGGCCGAAAGCCACGAGGCAGGTGTGATCGATACCCATGAGCGCGACATGATGAACCGCGTGATGCGGCTGGGCGATCGCACCGCCGACAGCCTGATGACGCCGCGCAACCGGATCGCCTGGCTGGACACGCAGGCCGGCCTGGACCGCAACCTGGAAATCATGGCCGAGCATGAGTTCTCGCGCTATCCGGTCTATCGCGACAACGACATGGATGTGGTCGGTGTGCTTGAACTGAAATCGCTGGCGACCCGCATGGCACGCGGCGACAACGCGCTGTTCCAGACCCTGCGCGAGCCGTTGTACGTTTCCGAGTCCACCCATGCGATGAAGCTGCTGGAGATCTTCCGGGAAGAACAGCAGTCGATGGCGCTGGTCGTCGACGAATACGGCGAGATCCAGGGACTGGTCACCATCAGCGACCTGATGGGCGCAGTGGTCGGCCGCCTGCAGGCGGTGGAGAATGCCGACGAGGACGCACTGGTGGTGACCCGTGAGGACGGCTCGCTGCTGGTGGACGGCTCGCTGCCGGTGGACGACCTCCGCGAGCTGATCGGCAGCAACGAGCTTCCCGACGCCGAAGAGGGCGACTACTACACCCTGGCCGGCATGTGCATCCACTACTTCGGCCGCATCCCGCACGCGGGCGAGTACTTCGACTGGGCCGGCTGGCGCTTCGAGATCGTCGACCTGGACGGTGCACGTGTGGACAAGCTGCTGCTGCGCACGCTGTCGGACGAGCAGGCCGATGAGCTCACCGCCTGAGTCCGGCCCGCGCGACGCAGCACCTGCCTATCGCAACGAAGGCATCCGCACGCTGCTGGAAATGTTCGCCTGGGGTGATCCGGCCCAGCACATGAAGCTGGGCCAGATCCTGCAGGATCTGCAGCAGAGCGCCTTCGGCGTTTTCCTGTTCGTGGCGATCCTGCCGTCGTTCATCCCGATTCCGGGGCTGGGCGGTGCGGTCAGTGGCCCCCTGGTGATCCTCATCGGCCTGCAGATGCTGTGCTGCATGCGGCGCCCCTGGCTGCCGGGCTTCATTGCCCGCCGCGGGCCGAAGCGCGGCACCATGCACCGGTTCCTGGACCGCATCGACCGCCCGCTGCGGCGCTTGGACCGCATGCTCAAGCCACGCCTGCCGCAGCTGCTCAAGCCGCTGCCGGCTCACGCGTTCACCGGCGCACTGCTGGTCCTGCTGGGCATCCTGCTGTCGCTACCGATCCCGTTCACCAACTATCTGTTCGGCTTCCAGCTGCTGCTGTTCTCCCTGGCCCTGCTCGAGCGCGACGGCGCGCTGATGCTGGTCAACTGGATCGGAGCATTGGCGGCAATCGCGTTCTTTGGTTTCAGTTCCGGCCAACTGGTGAGCTACACCGTCGAACTGTTCCAGCGCTGGTTCTGAACCGGGCCCATCAACGCAGGTCGACGAAACCGTTGTCGGCAAGCTGGCCTGGCTCATCCTGTACCGCAGACAGCACGAACGTCAGCGCCCTGCCCAGCAGCGTGCCCGGTCCATCCCAGTACTCGGCCGATTCAGCCTGCACGTGGATGAGCCGAAGGTTCGGATCGTCCTTGCCGCCGGGGAAGAACAGCTTCATCGCTGGCGACCACAGCGCTTCCACCTTGGCCCGATCGTCGACGATGCGCGCATTGCCCGCCACGGACACATAGGTGTTCTTCGACGTCGAAGCGTAGGCCACGTTGACCCGCGGATTGAGCGCGATTTCCGCCACTTTCGGGCTGTCGGCTGCAGTAGCGAACCAGAGGTCACCATCGAAGGCGACCTGCTGGGTGCCGAGCGGACGGCTGTACAGGCGACCATCCACACCGACCGTAGTGAACATCGCCACCTCCACGTCCTTGATCAGTTCGGCCAGCTGGGCGATGTGTTCTGCGCGGGAATCCGACATGGGGAGCTCCAGGGGTAGGGAGCCCCCATCAGACGCGGAAGGTCTGCAATGCGCCGTGATGCAATCGTTCAGCCCGCGTGGCGATCGTGCCACGCCCGCATGGTCAGCTCGAACGAGCGCAGCCTCGCGCGATGGTCATACAGATTGGCGGTGAGCATCAGTTCGTCAGGTCGATGGCGTTGGACGAACGCGGCGATACCCTCGGCCACCTGCTGCGGATCACCCAGCACCGTGCACGCCAATGCCCGCTCGACACCCAGTTTTTCGTGCGGCTCCCAGAACGATTCGATGTCGTCGATCGGTGCCGGGATCTTGCCGGGACGCCCCCGGCGCAGATTGACGAAGCTCTGCTGCTGGCTGGTGAACAGGCGGCGCGATTCGGCTTCGCTGTCGCTGGCCACCACGTTCAATGCCAGCATCGCGTGCGGTTGCTTCAACGTGGCCGAAGGACGGAATTCGCGGCGGTAGACTGCCAGCGCCTCATCCATCGCGTCCGGGGCGAAGTGCGAGGCGAAGGCGTACGGCAGCCCCATCGATGCCGCCATGCGCGCACCGAACAGGCTGGAACCCAGTATCCACGTCGGCACCCGCAGGCCGCCGCCAGGCACGGCCTGCACCGCCTGACCGGGCTGGACCGGCTCGAAGTAATGCAGCAGCTCACGCACATCCTGCGGGAACTGGTCAGCGCTGTCGAAATAGCGCCGCAGCGCGCGGGCGGTCGGCTGGTCGGTGCCGGGCGCCCGCCCCAGCCCCAGATCGATGCGGTCCGGATAGAGCGAGGCCAGCGTGCCGAACTGCTCGGCCACCTGCAGCGGCGCATGGTTGGGCAGCATGATGCCGCCTGCACCGACACGGATGCGCTGCGTGCCACCGGCAACGTGCCCGATCAGCACGGCGGTGGCCGCGCTGGCGATACCGGGCATGTTGTGGTGTTCGGCCAGCCAGTAGCGGCGGTAGCCCAGCGCATCGGCATGCTGGGCCAGTGCCAGCATGTTGGAGAAGGCGGCGGTGGTATCGCTGCCCTCGCAGACCGGGGCCAGGTCGAGGATCGAAAACGGGATCATCAGGCGGTTTCCGTCAAAAGATCCCCTCTGCATGGGGTCGGCCCGGCACGGCGGCCAGTGCCGGTGGCGGGACGCTGATTCCTGCCGGGCGGGTCAGCTCCCCAGGTGGACCGGACAGCCGTGCACGACCGGCGCCCGGGACAGCCGCTCAGAAGGCGCTGGGGCGTGGTTCCGGCAGCGGCTCATCCACCAGCGGCCTGAGCTCCGCATCCAGCGCCACCCGTTCGTCGAACACGAAACAGCGCCCGTCGTAGCCCTCGCCGCCCACCTCTTCGAAGTAGCCGAGAATGCCGCCATCGAGCTGCAGCACGTTGTCCATGCCGTCATTGAGCATCCACAGTGCGGCCTTCTCGCAGCGGATGCCACCCGTGCAGAAGCTGACCACGGTGCTGTCCTTCAATGCGTCGCGGTGCGGCGCCAGGGCCTCCGGCAGATCGGTGAACTTGTGGATCGGCAGCACCAGCGCGTCCTTGAACGTGCCGTACTCCACCTCCTGCAGATTGCGGGTATCGAGCATCACCACCGGCTTTCCCGCATCGTCGTGGCCCTGCCGCAACCAACGCTGTACGGTGGCCGGATCGACCGCCGGCGCGCGTGGATAGGCCAGCGGCTGGCCGTCATCGCGGCGGAAACTGATGATCTCCGGCTTCACTCTGGCCTTGAGCCGCGCGAAGGGCTGATGCTCGCTGAAGCTGGTCTTGACCCGCATTCCGGCCAGACGCGGATCCTCACGCAGTGCCGCGTAGAAGCCCTCGATGGCGGCCGGGGCGCCCGCCAGGAACAGATTCAGGCCCTCGCCCGCCACCAGGATCGTGCCGCGCAGCCCAGCCGCTTCGGCACGCGCCAGCAGTTGGTCGCACAGAACCTCGGGGGCGTCGATGGCAGTGAAATGATAGGCGGCGGTATTGGCGATCATCCGCGCATTTTAGCGCCTGGCCGCCACCGGGTCAGGACCCGGGGTCGATGATCGGCGGCTGGAGCGCCCTACCCCCGCAGCAGCATGAACGGCAGCAGCACCAGGGCAGCAGCGCCCAGCATCGCCAGCAGTACCAGCACGACATACAGCGGCCGGCGCCGCAGCAGGCTGCCGAAGGTCTCGGCCGTGCCATCGCGCAGGGCCTGCTCACGCTCGGCCCGGATGCGTGGCGCGCGCTCGGCCTGGTACTCGGCCATCAATGCCTTGGCGCGCGCATGATCACCGTCCTCGCGCAGCCACAGCCCGCCATTGGAAATGCCCCAGGGGCTGGGCTCGGTGCGGTACCAGGCGATGCCGTGGCGATCCAGGAGGGTGCAGACGTCGGCATATTCGTCATCGCCGACATTGCGCAGATTGAGCAGGAGTTTGGCCATGGCGCCATGATACCCGGCGCCGATGCGCTACCCTTGCCGCCCTCGCCCTGCGCCCGACGGAGACGCCCGATGCGCCGACTGCTGCTTCCCCTGTTGCTGTCCCTTGCTGCTGCCGGCTGCTCGATGGAGCCGTCCGGCCCACCACCGGGAGGCACGCTGACCACCTTCGAGCGCATCGACACCCAGCCCGGTACCGGGGCCGAAGCGGTGGCGGGACGGAAGGTCACCGTGCACTACACCGGCTGGATCTACGACAACCGCACCGAGAGCAAGCATGGCAAGACATTCGACAGCTCGGTCGGACGCGGCCAGCCGTTCACCTTCGTGCTCGGTGCCGGCCAGGTCATCCGCGGCTGGGATGAAGGTGTGGCCGGCATGAAGGTCGGCGGCAAGCGCACCCTGATGATCCCCCCGGACCTGGGCTACGGCAGCCGTCGCGCCGGCCCGATCCCGCCGGGTTCCTCGCTGGTGTTCGATGTCGAGCTGCTCGATGTCCAACCCTGATCCACATGCACCGCGCCGCGTGGCCGTCGTCGGTGGCGGCCCGGCAGGGCTGTTCGCTGCCGAGCGCCTGCGCGCCGCCGGCCTGGAGGTGGACCTCTATGAAGCCAAGGGTTCCCCAGGTCGCAAGTTCCTGATCGCCGGCAAGGGCGGGCTCAACCTGACCCACTCCGATGAGCGCCCGCTGTTCGACAGCCGCTATCGCGAGCAGGCCGGTGAAGTCGGCGGATGGCTGGACGGGTTCGACGCGCAGGCACTGCGCGACTGGGCCGCCGATCTCGGCGTGGAGACCTATGTCGGCAGTTCGGGCCGCGTGTTCCCGGTCGATCGCAAGGCTGCGCCCCTGCTGCGCGGCTGGGTGCGCCGCTTGAAGGAGCAGGGCGTACGCCTGCACGTGAATCACCGCTGGTGCGGATGGGCCAGCGACGGCGCGCTGCGCTTCAACACCGAAGACGGCCACCTCGACGTGCACGCTGATGCCACCGTGCTGGCACTGGGCGGCGGCAGTTGGCCGCATCTCGGCAGCGACGGTGCCTGGGTGGCACCGCTGCAGGCGCGCGGCGTCGACATCGCGCCGTTGCAGGCCGCCAACTGCGGGTTCGATGTTGACTGGACGCCCCTGTTCGCCCAGCGCAATGCCGGTGCCCCCTTGAAGCCAGTGGTGGCGCACTGGATCGACCTGACAGGCCAACCACGGTCACTGCAGGGCGAATGCGTCGCCAGCGACTATGGCATCGAAGGCAGCCTGATCTACGCGCTGTCGGCCGACCTGCGCGAAACCATCAACCGCGAGGGGTGTGCGCCATTGTGGCTGGACCTGGCGCCGGGCCGCGATGAAGCACGCCTGCTGGCCGATCTGTCGCGCCCACGCAAGGGCCGCAGCTTCGGTGAACACCTGCGCCGCCAGGCCGGGGTGGACGCAGTGAAAGCGGCGCTCGTGTTCGAGCACCTCGGCAAGGACGCGGGCAACGATCTCGCTGCAGTCGCAGCGACGCTCAAGCGCCTGCCGCTGAAACTGCTGCGCCCGCGGCCGATGGCCGAGGTGATCAGCACAGCCGGAGGGGTAAGGCTGGACGCGCTCGATGCAGGGCTGATGCTGCGTGCCCTGCCCGGCGTGTTCTGCGCCGGCGAAATGCTGGACTGGGAAGCGCCGACCGGCGGCTACCTGCTGACGGCCTGCTTTGCCAGTGGCCAGCGCGCTGCCGAAGGCGTGATCCAGTGGTTGGCCACACGCTGAATTGCCTGCGGTAGCAGCGGGCGTGGCCCGGTGCTACCGGAAGCAGCGCCTCACCACGGCCTTCGCATGCGTACCGAGGCGAGTGGTACCCCGCTGGGATGGGGATAGATTTCCTCGCGTTCGCGGATGAAACCCTGCCGCTGATAGAAGGACACGGCATTGAGCGAGGCCGACAGCACCACGTCGCGCCCCGGATCGGCCAGCGCCAGCAGCCGCTGCATCAGCGCCTGGCCGATACCCTGTCCACCACGATCCGGATCGACGAACAGCGCATCCACCTCATTTCCATCGATATCAAGTACGCCAAAACCGAGCAGCTCGCCCTGCCCGCCTTCGGCCACCACGCATCCGCCCTGCGACAACAGCCGCGGATACTGCGCCGGCGGCGGCGACGCCGCCCAGGGTGCGATCACCTCCGGCGGATAGTGACTGCTGCAGGTCTCGCGCACGCACCGCGTGCGCAGGGCCCACAGCGGCGTGACATCGTCGATCGTACCGGTCCTGAACTGCATGCAACCTCCGTATGGGCCCTCATTACCGCGACTTGCTGGCCCTCAGCGCCTGGATCCGCGCCGGCGGCTGGAATGAATCACTGCGCGCGTCTGCCCAGAACGCATGGAACACCGCGTGATCCGGCACCCGCCGCAGCAGCTCTCCCGGCTCCAGATAGCGATACAGCGTCGCCAGCGAGCGGATCTCCACCGGCGACACGCGGCGCAGGATATGCTCCGGCCCCAGTTCGGCCGGATCATTCAGGCCGGCGGCACACAACAGCTCCTTCAGAGCATGCAGCGTGTGCTCGTGGTAGCTGTGCACGCGCGTGGCCTTGTCAGGCGCGTCGAGATGCTTCCAGCGCGCCGGGTCCTGGGTGGCGATGCCGGTCGGGCATTTGTCGGTGTGGCAGCTCAACGACTGGATGCACCCCAGTGCGAACATGAAGCCACGACCGGCATTGCACCAGTCCGCGCCGAGCGCGATGGTCCGGGCAATGTCGAATGCGCTGGTGATCTTGCCGGCCGCACCGATGCGGATGCGCTCGCGCAGGTCCAGCCCGACCAGGGTGTTGTGGACCAGCAGCAGCGCCTCGTGCATCGGCACGCCCACATGATCGACGAACTCGGCCGGTGCCGCGCCCGTGCCGCCCTCGGCGCCATCGACAACGATGAAGTCCGGCAACAGGCCGGTCTCCTGCATCGCCTTGGCGATGCCGAACCACTCCCAGGGATGGCCGATGGCCAGCTTGAAGCCGACCGGTTTGCCACCGGACAGTTCGCGCAGGCGGGCGACGAACTGCAGCAGTTCGACCGGCGTGGAAAACGCCGAGTGCCGCGACGGAGATACACAGTCAACCCCCATCGGCACGCCACGGGTCACGGAGATCTCGGCCGTCACCTTCGGCGCGGGCAATACGCCGCCATGACCGGGCTTGGCCCCCTGGGACAGCTTGATCTCGATCATCTTCACCTGGTCATGGGTGGCGTTGGCGACGAACCGCTCTTCGCTGAAACCGCCCTTCTCGTCGCGGCAACCGAAGTAGCCCGAGCCGATCTCCCAGACCAGATCGCCGCCCATCTCACGGTGGTACGGCGAGATCGAGCCTTCGCCCGTATCGTGATAGAAGCCGCCACGGCGTGCGCCTTCGTTGAGCGCGCGGATCGCGTTGGCCGACAGCGAGCCGAAGCTCATCGCCGAGATGTTGAACACACTGGCCGAATAGGGCTTGGCGCAGCCTGCGCCGATCAGCACACGGAAATCGTGCCGGGCGATGGTGGTCGGTGCCAGCGAATGGTTGATCCATTCGTAGTCCACCGCATATGCACTACGCAGCGTGCCGAACGGCACCGTATCCATCTCGTTCTTGGCACGCTGGTAGATCAGTGCACGCTGCTGGCGCGAGAAGGGCACGTCTTCCAGATCGCTCTGCACGAAATACTGGCGGATCTCCGGGCCGATCGATTCCAGCCCGTATCTGAAGTGCGCCATCACCGGATAGTTGCGGCGCAGGGTGCTGCGCTTCTGCAGCAGATCCCAGGTCCCCAGCGCCACCATCGCGGCGGTCAGACCGACGCCCCAGTACCAGGCAGGCCATATCGTGGCCAGCCACAGGCAGACGGGGAACATCAGGATGGCGAGCAGGTAGACGATATACCGGTGCATGGCGTTCCTTGGTTGCAACTGCAGCCGAGTCTACCGCGCCCGCCATCATCAACGCCTACAGGCGATCGTCGACCACGCTGCGCGGCCAGGCCGATTTCACGTCATACACCAGGCCGCCGGGCGCCAGCAGGCCGCGGATGCGGGCTTCATCCATCGCCTTGAAACTGGCATGCGCCACTGCCAATACGACCGCGTCGTAACAGCCGGCCTTCGGCTCGGCCAGCCACCGCACACCGGCATCGGCCAAGGCCACCGGGCCCACCCATGGATCGCTGACATCGACCTGGGCGCCTGCGTCTGCCAGGCGCTGCGCCAGCTCCAGCGCACGACTGTTGCGCAGATCGGGGCAGTCTTCCTTGAAGGTGACGCCCAGCACCAGCACGCGCGCCTGGGCCGCGGTCCGCCCGCGCTCGGCCAACATGGCCAGGACGCGCATGGCCACGTGCTCGCCGACACGGTTGTTGACCTGCCGCGCGGTGTGGATGAGGTCCGGGTGGTAACCCACACTTTCCGACTTGTGCAGCAGGTAGTAGGGATCCACGCCGATGCAGTGGCCACCGACCAGACCGGGACGGAACGGCAGGAAATTCCACTTGCTGCCCGCGGCGTCCAGCACGTCCTGGGTATCGATGCCGAGACGGTCGAAAATCAGCGCCAGCTCGTTGACCAGAGCGATGTTGACGTCGCGCTGGATGTTCTCGACCACCTTGGCCGCTTCGGCCACGCGCATCGATGGCGCCGGGAAGGTGCCTGCGTCGATGATGCGGCGGTACAGCCCATCGACCACCGACGCCACCTCCGGTGTCGAACCCGAGGTGATCTTGCGGATGTCCGCCAGGCGGCGCTGGCGGTCCCCCGGGCTGACCCGCTCCGGACTGTAGCCGCAGTAGAAATCTTCATTGAATCGCAGGCCCGAACCCTGCTCCAGCAAGGGCACGCAGACTTCCTCGGTCGTGCCGGGATAGACCGTGGACTCGTAGATCACTAGATCGCCGGCGCGCAGATGGCTGGCGATCAACCGCGTCGCCGAGCGCAGGGGTTCCAGATCGGGCTGCTCGTAGGCATCGATGGGCGTCGGCACGGTGACGATGTACACGTTGCACTCGTCCAGCCGCGCAGGGTCGCTGCTGTACTCCAGCTGGCGTGCAGCGGCGAGTTCCCCGGCCTCCATCTCCAGCGTGTGGTCCTGGCCCGCGCGCAGCTCGGCGATGCGTTCGGGGTCGATGTCGAAGCCGAGCGTCGGCTGTTCCCGGCCGAATGCCACCGCCAGTGGCAGGCCCACGTAACCCAGACCGATCACCGCGAACCGGGGCGCTTCCGCCGCCGACACCGGCACGCTCATCAATGCACCCGCCATGCCGGCAGCGGCGGATCGCCCACTGCCGCCGCTTCGGCCATCACGCTCATTCGCTGCCCACTCCGGGAAGTCTTCGCAAGAGGGCTACAGCGTAACGGTGTCAGGACCTTGTCGCCAAGGTCAGGAGCCCAGTGCGACCGCGGCAGGCTCCAGCTCGCCATCGGCCCCGGTCCAGGCCTGCAGCAGGTGCTCGAACCCCACGCTGCCCAGCGTCAACCCCGGCCACGCCTCACCGACGATCTGTGCCAGCAGCTCCGCCTCGATGCGTCGCGTCCCCATGTTCCAGCGGGGGAACGCCCGCTGCGGCACGGGCGCCCGGCACAGCACCTTCAACTGGGTATGGCTGCGGGCATTGAGGATGCGCGGGAACACCGAATCGATGCCATCCTGCGGACCTTCGAGATACTGCAGGAAGCGCGCACCGTCGAACATCAGCACCCCGGTGACGCCAGCCACGCGATTGAACGCCGTGGCATCGGCCAGCAGGCGGTCAAGATCGGATGTCCGCAGATCGGCGCGGGCATCGCTGACGTAGGCGATCGCGTAGAGCGACATCAGGTGGCTCCCCCCCCTGGGAACGATGGTCGGGACTATGGCATGAATGGGCGATACAGTTAAGCACGCCGTGCGATGCCCGGCCGCCGGTGCTGGAGCCCCCGCTGGGCTACAATCGGCGCCGCACTGCAGGCCCGGATGGCGAAACTGGTAGACGCATCGGACTTAAAATCCGCCGACCGCAAGGTCATGCCGGTTCGATTCCGGCTCCGGGCACCAGGGCTTTCGGGCAAATTGCGACACGCATTGCCGTGAACCTCCCAACCGCTCAGATCGCGCGCGAATAGCGCGGCTGCTCGTGCGCTGCACGCAGATGGGGATCGAAGCACATCGCCAGCAGGCGCAGAAGCGGCCGGCCGCGTTCGCTGGCACGGACCACGCCATCGCGATACTCGACCAGGCCATCGTCCTGCAGCCGTCGCACGGCGCACAGGTCCTCGGCGAAGTAGTCGTCGAACACGATGCCGTGGCGATCGCCGAGCGCGCGTCCATCGACCTCTCCCTGGCACATCAGCTGCTGGATCAGGTCTGCGCGCAGCTGATCGTCGGCGCTGAGCGCCACGCCGCGCCAGACCGGCAGCTGGCCCTGATCGACCGCACTCTCCCAGGACGGCAGGTCGCGTGGGTTCTGGCTGTAGGTCGCGCCGATATGACTGATCGCGCTGACGCCGAGGCCCAGCAGGTCGGTATCGGCATGGGTGGTGTAGCCCATGAAGTTGCGATGCAGCTGGCCAGCGCGCTGGGCGCGCGAAAGATCCTCTTCCGGCAGCGCGAAATGATCCATGCCGATGTACTGGTAGCCCGCTGCCGACAGCTGCTGCACGGCAAGTCCCAGCAACGCAAGCTTGTCTTCCGGGGAGGGCAGCGCGCGCTCGTCGATCTGCCGCTGCGCGCGGAACAGATGCGGAAGATGCGCGTAGCCATACACCGCCAGCCGGTCCGGCCGCAGCGCCAGCACCTGCTCGAGGGTGCGGCCGAATCCTTCCTGGCTTTGTCCTGGCAGCCCGTAGATGAGATCCACGTTGACCGAGCGCATGCCGCTGTCACGACAGGCACGCAGGATGTCCAGGGTCTGCTGAACACCCTGCACACGGTTGATCGACGTCTGGACCGAGGGATCGAAGTCCTGCACGCCCAGGCTGGCGCGATTGAAGCCCAGCCGTGCCAGGATCGCCACGTCACGCGTTTCGATGAAACGTGGATCAAGCTCGATCGAGAAATCGCGCTCGGCCGAGCAGCTGAAGTCAAAACGCCGGCGAAGGCCGTCGATCAGCGTGGTCATCGCCTCGGCGTCCAGGAAATTCGGGGTTCCGCCTCCCAGGTGCAGCTGGATCACCTCACGGCCCTTCTGGAACTGCGGCGCCAGCAGATCGGCCTCGGCCAGGACCCGTGAGACGTAGCTGTGGCCACGGCTTCGATCACGGGTGATCACCCGGTTGCAGCCGCAGTAGAAGCACGGGCTGGAGCAGAACGGGACATGCACGTACAGCGACAGCGCGCGCGCCAGCACGTCGCTGTCCGCGATCGCCTGGCGCAGTGCGGGCGCGCCGAAACCATCGTGGAAGTGCGGAGCGGTCGGATACGAGGTGTAGCGCGGTCCGGGCCGGTCATGCCGGCGCAGCAGATCGGGGTCGAAGGTCCAGGCCAGGCCGCCGGCAGCGGGAGAGAACGTGTCCATGCCGCCAGCATCGCGCCGGACAGTCAGTGCCGCCTTGACCCAGATCAATCCCGCGCAGGAACGCCCAGCACCGGCAGCGCCACCTGCGGCCAGCGCAGCATCTGGTACCGGCGCCAGAACGTTTCCGCAATGCGCGCGGCCACATCATCGGCCAACGCCTGCATCGGTGGATTGCCGCATTCGGCGGTGGTGCGCCGGAACAGCGCGAGCCAGCGGTCGAACAGGTCCTTGTCCAGGGCGATGGCCATGTGCTTGGACATGGGCGATCCCTTGAAGCGACGCGTTCCCCTGAGCATTGCGGACCAGAAATCCACCAGTTGCGCCAGATGCACGGGCCAATCGTGCACATGCGCGTCGAACACGGGGCCCAGACGCTCCTCCTCACGCACGCGTGCATAGAAGTCGTGGACCAGACGGGTCACGTCCTCTTCGGTACACAGCGCGGGCGAGGCGACAGGAGGGACGAGTGATGGCGTAGCGTTCATCAGAGGCACCAGGCGATTGCCGGCAGAGTGCGCCAACCGGCCGGCACCGCCGTTGATCCAGATCAATGTCGGCGCGCGTGTGCGCGCCTAGGCTGACATGCCTGCAGGAAACATGCCCTGCGGATGCTGCGCCAGCCATGGCGGAGTATACGCGCCGCCCCCTTCCCGACCCGCGACCGCATGAATACACCCACTTCGTCCCCGCGTCAGCGCCTGATCCAGCATTGGGGCGCCATCCTCTGGCCCAGTTTCATCGCCGCCGGGCTGGCCAGCGTGGTGTTCTTCGCTTTCGTCGACCCGTTGCGCCTTCAGGCCATCAGTTTTCCGGGCACGGCGATCAGTCGCGAACTCGGCTACACGGTCGGCTTCTTCATGTTCTGGGCGGTGACGGCGCTGTCCAGCGCGATCACCGGATATCTGCTGCGGCCGATGCCGGCAGACGCAGATGATGAGCTGCCTCTGGGATGAACGCACTAAGGCCCCCTTCCCCACCGTGGCGATGGCGTGGCGCACTGCGGCTCGGTGTGCTGGTTGGCTTCCTTGGGCTGCCCTGGTTGCGCTGGGACGGCCGCCAGGCGCTGCTGCTGGACCTGGACGCACGTCGCTTCGACCTGTTCGGCTGGACCCTGTGGCCCGACGACGTTGGCCTGCTGCTGGGCCTGCTGCTGGCGCTGACGATGGCACTGGCGCTGTTGACCCACCTCGCCGGCCGCATCTGGTGTGGCCATGCCTGCCCGCAGACGGTGTGGAGCTACGCCTTCAGCCTGATCGACAGCTTTCTTGCCCAACGCCTGCCACGCGCCCTGGCGCGTCCTGCCACGCAGGCCGCATGGTTACTGCTGTCGCTATGGACCGGCATCACCTTCGTGGGATTGTTCAGCCCGATCACCGGCCTCGTCACCGCCAGTGTCCAGGGCGGCTGGAGTGGCTGGGAAACCTTCTGGGTGCTGTTCTACGCGGCAGCCACATGGGGCAACGCCGGCTTCCTGCGGGAGCAGGTCTGCCGTTCGCTGTGCCCCTTCGCGCGCGCGCAGCCATTGCTGGTCGACCCCCAGACCCCCCGGATGCTGTATGACGCGCGCCGCGGCGAACCCCGCGGGCCCCGGCCCGCTGGCCTTGGCGGCGTGATCGGCCGCGGTCGCGGCCTGCTCGATCCGACCTCCGCGCAGGACTACGTGTTCCGCGCCGCGCACCCATGGCTGGCCGGCCCCATGCCGACCTTCAGCGCCGACCGCCTCGGCGACTGCACCGATTGCGCGGCCTGTCTCCACGCCTGCCCGATGCAGCTCGACATCCGCCAGGGCCCGCAGGCCGACTGCCTGGCGTGCGGCGCCTGCCTGGATGCCTGCGAGCAGCAACAGTCCCGGGCCGGTTTCGGTCCGGGACTGATCCGCTACTGCAGCCCGCAGACGATGGCAGGGCAGCCGCGGCGCGGGTGGCGACCGCGGACCGTGGTTCTGGCATCGTTGCTGCTGGTGCTGCTGAGCGCTGGCGCCTGGCACCTGCTCTGAATCAGCGCGGAATCAGCGCGACCCGTTGGCGTGCGGAGGCACCAGCTGGGCACGCCGTACGATTCCGAGCTGCTCGATGATCAGCGCCATTTCATTGGTCACTTCCGTGCGCTCGGTCCCCTGCGGGACAAGCCGGTCCAGCACCTGCTGGTACGTGTCCCAGAAGGCAGGGCCGCATCCGTGTTTGTGATAGCTGGCTTCCAGTTCGCGGCGTACCCGTTCAGCCAAGCCATGCATGCCGTATTCCATACGACCTCCGTTGGACTTGTCCTGCATCGTTGACGGTCTACCGACTCACTTGCGTGCTGAAAGACTCCCGGGCTTCACGACCGGTTGACCTCAATTAGTCACAGATTTCACGACAGGTCAATTACATGCGGCGACTTTTTCGATTGAAATTATTAATCGTTCACATAACGGTCTGTGATCGGCACAGGCAAAAGAAGGGGCCGATCCCGACGCCGTGGTGCGTCCGTCGCCAGGGCAGCCTCGCCGCGCGATCAATCGCAACGCGGGTTTCGATCAATTTTCCCTATATTGATAAGCATGCTTAACACATACCGCAAAGCGTGCTAAATACGACATTTGCAGACGCAACCTAGCTTGATTCGTCTTCAGAGGCCTCAGCCCAGGGGAACAGGTCGGGATGGCGCTGGTGGAGGATGAACTGTCGCAATGGAGGAATGGGCGCTTCCTGGGGCCATTGCGACACAGCGGATCGCGTTATGCCAAAGAACTGCGCCAGCTCGGCGTCGGTCTGGAATCCCAGGCGCGTGCGCACCTGCCGTTTGCTCCAGAAATCGGTCATGGTCGGTCCTGTCGTTAACCAGACTTATTCTTGCGGCAAGGATTCTTTCGCTTCCACGCGTTAAGCTGGCTTGCATAGATGAATACTCTCGGCCAACGACTCGCCATTGCCATGAAGAAAGCCGGGCACCCACGCCCGGCCGATCTGGCCCGCGCCGCCGCTTCAACGACGGCGACCATCAGCAACTGGCTCAACGACCACGTCAGCCCCTCACATGTGAAGGCCGAACAGCTGTTCCGGATCGCCGACGCAGCCAAGCTGGATGCACGCGAACTGCTGTACGGCATCCATGGGCGGGGCGTCGGCGAACGCACCAGCTATTACATGCCCAGCGAAGCGCACCTGGATGTCTGGCAGGATGCCTATGAACTGGTAAGCGTGCTGGTCGCCGAGAAGGGCCTGGAGATCGACCACCGGCGCCACGCGGCACTGGATCTGCTGGCATTCGAACTGTTGATGGATGGCGTCAGCCGCAGCAGGGTGGCGCGCGTGGTGATGACCTCCCTGCCCTGACCGGGTCGGCGCTGGTAGCATGGGGACCGATGGGGATGGGGCTCCCCCGATAACCGCCAGGCATGGCTGATGGCTCCTGCTGTGACGAACCGGGCGTTCGTCGATGGCAGGCCGTGCCCGCCATCGCGTTCGCCTCCGCATCTGCGAACACGTACTCGAGGCCCGCCATGCAAGCACTGAACAATTACGTCCTGGTCTTCCTGGGAGGCGGCGCCGGCGCCTGCCTGCGCCATGCCTGCAACCTGATCGGCACGCGGTTCGCCGTCGGCAGTCCATGGCCCTGGTCCACCTTCCTGGTCAACATCAGCGGCGCCCTGCTGATGGGGGCGGTCGTCGAGGCCTTCGCCCTGCGCAACGGCGCATCGCCGCAGCTGCGGCTGCTGCTGACCACGGGCATCCTGGGCGGCTACACCACCTTCTCCACCTATTCGCTGGAGATCGGCCTGCTGCTGCAACGGGGGCAGCACGGACTGGCCGCGCTGTATGCAGGGGGATCGATCGCACTGGGACTGGCCGGCCTGTTCGTGGGCATGAAGCTGGCCCGCCTCGCGCTGGGCTGAACGCTCAGGCCGCGGAGGTCCGCACCCGCCCCCGCCACTGCCGGGGCGATTGCCCGGTGTGCGCCTTGAACGCACGCGAAAGCGCCGCTTCACTGCCGTAGCCCACCTCGTCGGCAATCCGTTTCAGCGGTCGGCCCTGGCGCAGGGCCTGCTGCGCCAGGCCTACGCGCCAGCCCTGCAGGTACTGGCCGGGGGTGGTGCCCATCGCCTCACGGAAGCTCGCCGCGAATACGCTGCGCGACATTCCTGCGACGTCGGCAAGGTCTTCCAGCGTCCATGCCTGCGACGGCGCCTCGTGCATCGCGACCAATGCCAGGCGCAGGCGCGGATGACCGAGGCCAGCAAACAGACCGCCGCGCATCTCACCGCCTTCCATCAGCTGCCGCAGCACCTGGATCATCACCACCTCGAACAGACGATTGACCATTGCCGCACGGCCACAACGCTGCTCGAACGCCTCCTCGAACAGCATTTCCAGCACCGCATCGCTGCCGTGCAGGTCCGCCAGTGGCAGGCAGATGAAATCAGGCAATGCGGCACTGATCGGATTGAGCCGGCCGCCTTCGAAATGCAGGTTGGCGCAGGCCATGTCGGCACCGAGGTGCGGGTCGGTCTGGAAACGGTGGGGCATCGGCCTCGGGTACAGCAGCAGGCTGGGCACCTCGACCTGCACGGTCTGTTGTCCATGGCTGACCTGCACCGGTCCACGCCGTACCAGATGCAGCTGGCCGGCTTCGTCCTCCCCCTCCAGGCTGTTGATGCCGCACAGTGCACCGGCGTGGAAGACCGACGCAGTGACCGCGAAACGCTCAAGCAGGACGGCGAGGCGATCCACCATGTCGGACTCCAGGGCAAGCAGAAGGGGGAGGAACCCGCAGATCGTATCGAATTCGGCGTCATTGCGTGCGGCGCTGGCCGCCGGCGCTGCGCGGCGCTATACAGGGGCCACCGTCCCGCGCATGGAGCCCACGATGTCGAACCGGATCGCCCGCGCCGTTTTGCCTCTGCTGCTTTTCGCCGCCCATGCGCACGCCGCTGCAACCGCAGACATTGAACAGCTCGGCTGGCTCTCCGGCTGCTGGCAGCTGGACGGGCAGCCACCTGGAGCCGGTGAGCAGTGGTCCACCGTGGCCGGCGGAACGATGTTCGGCAGCAGCCGCAGCCTGCGCGACGGGCGCACCGTGGGTTTCGAGTTCATGCAGCTGCGCCAGCACGACGATGGGCGGCTGGTGTTCACGGCGCTGCCCTCCGGGCGCAACGCTACTGATTTCAGTGCCGTCCGGGTGGAGGCCGACGAGGTCGTCTTCGAGAATCCGGCCAATGATTTCCCGCAACGGATCACCTATCGCCGCGTCACTGGGCAGCGCCTGCACGCACGTATCGAGATCGCACAGGACGATCCGGCACAGGCCATGGATTTTCCGATGCACCGCGTCGCCTGCGGCGGGCCGGTGATGGCCCCCTGACCTGACGCATTGCAGCGGGCACGGCACCGCGGCCGGTTCTATGCTCGGCGTATCACCTGCCCGGATGAACACGATGCGTGCCCTTCTCCGACTGACCCTGGCACTGGCCCTGGCGCTGCCTTCCATGCCGCTGCTCGCGGCGCCGCCCGCCCCGCCACGCATGCTCAGTGGCGAGCTGCAGGGTGCGCCGTGGCGCCTGGACATCCCTGCGGACTGGAACGGCGATCTGGTGATGCTGGCGCACGGTTACGAGCCGGTGGGCACGCCACGCGAATCGCCGATGGCCGCCAACGAGGCAACCGCACCTCTGCTGGCGGCCGGCTACGCGGTCGCACAGAGCGCCTACGCGAGCCAGGGGTGGGCGGTGGCCGATGCCATCAACGATGTGGAACGCCTGCGTCAGCACACGCTGGCCGGTTTGAAGGGTGTGCGCAATACCTGGCTGCTCGGTTTTTCGATGGGCGGTGCGGTGACCGTGGCCAGTCTCGAACGGCATCCGGCCCACTACGCCGGTGGTGTTTCGCTATGCGGCGCCAACCTGTCAGGCGAGCAGCTGGCCGGCGACCTGCTCACCACCGTGGTCGCGTTCGACTACTTCTTCCCGCATGCCGAAGGACTGCCTGCTGCTGGCCTGGCATCCAGCGAAGCCGCTTCGGTACCACAGGGCGAGCTGTACCAAGGCATCGTCAACGCCCTGCAACGCGCGCCGCACTCCGCTGCACTGCTGGCCGCACAACTGCAGGTCGCATCCGATGCGCTGCCCGGAACGATCAGCCTGCACGCGCTGGTCCTGCACGAACTGGCCACGCGCAGTGGCGGCATGCCAGTCGGCAACATCGGCGTCGTCTATCGTGGATTCGGCGATGACGTTGCGTTCAATGCAGGGGTGCAGCGCATCGCCGCCGTTCCCGCAGCACAGGCGCGTGTGCGCGAAACACTCGGATTGACCGGCGCGCTGAAGCGGCCGCTGGTGATCCAGTTCAACAACGACGATCCCACCATCGCACCGCGCATGCAGGAACGCTATCCGCAACTGGCCGCGCACGCGGGTGCGACGCCGTTGCCGCGCGTACTGCCCGCAGCAGGCACGGGCCACTGTGGCTTCTCCGGAGAACAGGTGGTCGCGGCCCTGAAGGCTGCCGCGATGCGCTAGCCGCCCAGCGTGCCCATGGTGAAGGTGTAGCCGCTGCTCATCAGGAACTCACGCATGCGCATCTCGGCACGACGCGGCGATGCCAGGTTGGCAGGCCCGTACAGCGCGTAGACCACACCTGCCCCCTCGATGGCCTCGCGCCGGACCCCGCAGTGGCGGGTTTCCGAAGCGGTGCTCCAGCCATCGCGCAGGCGCTCCGGTCCGATCGATTGTCCGTTCATCAGCCGGAATGTCAGCCAGCGTACTTCCGTTGTGGGTTTGCTCATTGCCGATCCACCGCCTGTCCGCCACGCGCCATAGTCTCCCTGCCTGCCATTGCCGCGCCCGAAGGCCTCTGCACTGACCATACCCCCTTCCCATGTCGTAGGCGGCTGAGACTGGGACGTCAGGCACGTTTGGCAGCGCAGGATGACGGCGCAAAAAAAAAAGCCCTGACCGAAGTCAGGGCTTTTCAATTGGAGGCCTCAAGCGGAATCGAACCGCTGTAAACGGATTTGCAATCCGGTGCATAGCCACTCTGCCATGAGGCCAACGTACTGCGCGCCAGGAATGGAGCCCCTGACATGACAAAACCCCGCGATGGGGCCTGTCGGAACATGGAGCGGGAAACGAGACTCGAACTCGCGACCTCAACCTTGGCAAGGTTGCGCTCTACCAACTGAGCTATTCCCGCATAGGCTGTCATGATACCGGAAGCCCGGAACTCACACCAGCGATTTCATACCTGATTTCACTTTTCTGACTGCGCGAAAAGCCTTGTGGCTCAACGGGCCCCGCCTTGCCAAGTGCGGGAGAAAAACAAGGCCCCAACCGGGGCCCTGTAGAATCTGGAGCGGGAAACGAGACTCGAACTCGCGACCTCAACCTTGGCAAGGTTGCGCTCTACCAACTGAGCTATTCCCGCAGATTCTTCGACCTGCGTCGAAGGAGCGCCATTGTGTCGAAGTTCCTTCACGCCGTCAACAGTCTTCCGATGGCGTGCGACGCGCGGCTTGGTCCACCGGGGCCCGCTGCCAGATCGCATACAGCGTTCCGACGATCTCCATTCCCTGCTCGAATGCCGAGAATCTGGCCTTCACCTTGCGGGGGCGGCGGCGCAGGTCGTCGCTGGCCATCAGCTCGCCAGACCGGTCGGCAGATGCCGCCTGGGCCTTCTGCAGGTACTGCTTCTCGAGGTACTTCTCGATCCCGGGAAGGTTCGACAACAGATGGGCCCCGTTGTGCCAGGGCATCAGTACCGCAACCAGGTCGTTGCGTTCTGCGATCTGGATGGCGATGTCCAGGAAGGACTCCACGATGGACCGGAGACAATGCGTCGCAAGCATGTCTTCCATGGGATTGATCGCGCGGATGATGAGGCAGCTCCCGGAAGCGTGCAGGGACGGCACGACCTCGATGTTCACCATGGCCATGCCCGCCAATCGTCGCTGCCTCGGATCGAATACGACCAGGTGGGCGTGGCGCGCCTCCTGCCACATCGCAACGCGATCGCGTGAGCATAGATTGGCGGCATGCTTGGCGAAGTACGCCGCCGGGTGCTTGGTCAACGTCGCCTGCAGATGCGTGCACGATCCGGAAGGGTCCGGGCGGCCATACCTGCCCTTCTCGCGCTTCACCCAGCGCACGCACACATCCAGAACGTTCTTGCGCATCTGCGCGAAGGCCTGATCCAGTGACATGACCGGTACCGTGCTGTCAGCGGACGGCGACGGCGGCAGCAGCCGCTGCAGCAGCTGCCCGGCGTCATCGGGAGCGAGGCTATGCAGAAAACGCTGAGCATGTTCGTCGAGGGCATCCGGCAATGCGCTGTTGAACAACCGATCCAGCTGCTCCAGGTACGCGCTGGTCTGCGCACCGTCCTCCGGCATGCTGGCGACCTCGCTGAAGGTGCTGCGCCGCCACTGGAGGATCTCCGGATCATTGCCTGCGGCAGCCAGCAGCAGGCCGAGATGGGCGGAGACCGACCAAGGATCCCGCGCGGGATCCAGCAACCGCTTCGATCGCAGGTCACGGAACGTTCGCGGCCCCTCATCCGGGCCGTGCTGGAACCGCGTCGCGTGTTCGCTGGCGCGTTTCAGTGCCAGCAGGCTGCTGCGCTCCAGCACGCCTGTGCGTTTTCTGATCGAGCGTTGCCAGGCCATCGGATGGAACGGCTCCAGCCTCCATCCATCCAGGTGCGACTGGAATCCGCGTGCCGCCGCCCAACTTCCACGAACGACATCGACGGACGTGCGGTAGACCATCGAAATGAGCTCCGCATCCACCTCGTCCAGCTCGGCTGACGTTGCTCCCTGCCCGGCCAGCAACTGCTCGACCGCGGGCTGTAACCGGGCCAGCCTGTCCTGCAGTGCTGTCATCGACGTTCCGCCTGCGCGAAGGACCGATGCGAGCAGAAGTCCGCCGGTTCCCTCCAGCATCGCGGGCAACTGCGGCAGGAGGCGCGCCATCTCTTCGCGACGCCGCTTGGCCAGCGCATCGTAGTAGCGCGCCATGGCATCTGCATCGACGGTTCTCTGCGGGCGCGGAACCACCTGGTGCGCCCGTCGTTCGACCACCTCCAGGACGCATCGATGGTTCTGCATCATGAAGCCGAAGTTGTGGCGCTGGAAGGCGTCATCCGCCAGCAGCCGACACAGTTCGGGATCGCTGCCGCTCCACCAGGTCACCCCGTGCAGGCCCCGGGTAGCGAAGTACCAGTCGCGCAGCGCTTTTACCGAATCCAGGCCTTTGTCTTCAACCAGGTAACGCAGCAGTCCCGGACCGAGGGACGCCAGCACTTCCAGCTTCCGCAGCTCTGCAAAATCAGCAGGCGCAATGGCCGAATGCAGGTACTGGAATGCGTCCAGGCTCCCCTGTGCAAGCATTCGACCCACCCATTCGACCAGGACATCGACGTCCATGCCCGCTGTGCGCCCCGCAATGAGGGTCAACCACGCGTCCAGGCGATCGGCGTCACCGACGCGATAGCAGGCCTGGAACGCAACAACGTGGCCCGCTGCACCGAGATCATGGCGAACCAGCACCTGCAGGAATCGATTCAGCCGGTCGGGCCGTCGCAGATACTGGCCGCAGGCGCCCAACTGCGTGAAGTCGAGGCAATGAGGTGCTGCCAGCAGAAGATCGATGGCGGCCTCCACATCTTCGGCCGGGGCATCATCGCTCAGCTCGCCCAGCAACCGACAGCAAGTGGCAAGTGCATCGAGGCCTGCACCACACGCGATCAGATGATGGGCGATCCAGTCAGGCGGTGGAGCATGAAACCCCAGGTAGCCGCGCAGCGTGTGGATATCCGCAGGTGTGCATGCACCGGCTGCACCCACCACCCAGGCCCACGTCTTCGTCGGCGTGCGCCATAACAGATCACGTGCAGAATCGAATACCCCGTGCACCGGCGCAATGCCGGCATCGGCCAGCAGTGTCAGATTCGCGGCCAGACGCGCCGCATCAGATTCTTCCAGGTCGACATCATGAAGGCGCGCCAGGTGCGGCCGCGCAACGCCCGCGCGCATCAGTTGGCGCACAACGGAACGCACCGGCTCGCGCTGCGTTCGCCGCGGCCGCCAGCCGACGCTCCATGTCCTGTGCGCGGACTGCAGCCACTGCAGCTCTTCCTTGTGCTGGATGATGCCTTCATCCACCATCCACCGCGCAAACCATCCAGGCGCTTCAGACCGTCCAGCACACCGGTCGAGGTCCGTCAGCCGACGGAGGCCCAGGCGATGGGCAGCGATGAGCCAGCCGGCATCCCGCAGCTGCAGCGCCCGCAGTTCTTCCCACGACGTGGCTTCGAAGCGGCGCAGGGCGATGTCCAGGCTGCGGCTGTACATGCGTGCTTCCGCATGCAGGAACAGCCGTGCGTGGAACTGGCAGTACACGTACTGGCGGCCCTCGAACGTCCGGATCCGCGACAGCGCGTGTCGCACGTACCTGAGCACCCACGGGAACGGCATGAACACCTGCACCAGAAGCGGCCACCCGCGGCCCTTGCCAGGATGCAGCGCGATGTCCGCCGGAATGCCCAGCGCACGGCGCGCCATGTCTTCCTCGGTGACCACAGTCGGGTCTTGCCCGCGCAGCGCATCGGCCACTGCGATGCGGAAGCCACGGATGCGGTTGCGCGGTGCTTCGGGCCGGTCATCCGTCCGCTCATCGTCGATGTCGTCGTGGAACGCACCCGCGGATCGTCCCCGGCAACCCTCCAGCATCCGATCACGGTACGCCCGGTAGGCGGTCTGCCCACCGTCCTGCCTCGTTTCGTGCACAGCCTCCATCTGCCAGCCCTTGCCCCGCTCCCTGCGTCACCCCGACGACTACAGCGGATGATATCCATTCGGCACGGTCCGCAATGGCGGGCAGGAGGGTCCGGCCTGACCGGAAACGAAAAACGCCCCCTTGCGGGAGCGTTCTTTCTTGAATCTGGAGCGGGAAACGAGACTCGAACTCGCGACCTCAACCTTGGCAAGGTTGCGCTCTACCAACTGAGCTATTCCCGCAGATTCCGTTCGACCTGCGTCGAAGGAGCGCTATTGTGTCGAGATTGCAGCAATGCGTCAACAGAAATCTCCTCGGCGATTCCCGTTTTCCGTTCAGGTTCGGATGAGCGGAAAGCCCGGCAATCCAGGGCCGGCACGACATAAAAAAAGAGAGGCCAGAGACCTCTCTTTCAGAATCTGGAGCGGGAAACGAGACTCGAACTCGCGACCTCAACCTTGGCAAGGTTGCGCTCTACCAACTGAGCTATTCCCGCTTGGGAGGCGAAATTCTACCCATTCTGGAAGGGGCGTCAAGGCCTTTTTTCAACCGCGCGCATCCAGCAACCAGCGCGCTTCGCAACCTGACGGGCATCCCGTGTGCCGCCGATCAACCGTTGCCCAGCTTCTTCTGTCGTGAGCGCTCGCGTGCGGCACGCTCGTCCTCGCGCAGGCTCGGCCAGGCCGCGTGCAGATACTGCAGGCCGGACCACAGCGTCAGCACCGCCGCGATGGCCAGCGTCCAGTCACCGATGTGGAAGATCGGCCAGCCCATCCAGATGTCCTCGACCGCCACGCTGGGCGCGACCGAGTACAGCAGGCACAGGAGCGCAACCATCTGCGCGGTTGTCTTCACCTTGCCGATCATCGCCACCCGCACCTTGGCACGCTGGCCAAGCTCGGCCATCCATTCGCGCAATGCCGATACCGCGATTTCGCGGCCAACGATGACGGCGGCCCAGAACGCCATCCACGGCGTCGGATGCCCCTGCACGATCAGGAACAGCGCCACCGCCACCATCAACTTGTCCGCCACCGGGTCGAGAAAGGCGCCGAACGCCGATTCCAGCTGATAGCGGCGGGCGATCCAGCCATCGAGCCAATCGGTGATCGCGGCCAAGCCGAAGATCGCCGCCGAAGCGAAGTTGGTCCAGGTGTAGGGCAGGTAGAACACCAGCACCAGCACCGGGATCATCACGATCCGCAACAGCGTCAGCCAGGTGGGCAGGGTCAACTTCATGCTTGCGCGCTTCTCTCTCTAATCGGCCGCATCGGGCGTGGCCAACCCGTGCAGGTTAGCGTAGATACGGGCCGCGAGGGCATCATTGATGCCTTCCACCTTGGCGATCTCCGCTTCACCGGCCGCCTTCAGGCCGACCAGCCCACCGAAATGCTTCAGCAGGCTGGCACGACGACGCGGGCCGATGCCCGGGATGTCTTCCAGCCTGCTGGTCATGCGCGCCTTCTGCCGGCGGCCGCGGTGACCGGTGATGGCGAAGCGGTGCGCCTCATCGCGCACCTGCTGGATGAACTGCAGGGCGGGATTGGCGGCACCGGGGCGCAGCTCTCGGCCGTCGGGCATGACCAGCGCCTCATGACCGGCGCGGCGCTCCACGCCCTTGGCCACGCCCACCAGCAATACGCCCTCCACGCCCAGGTCGGCCAGCGCCGCCTGCGCCTGCGCCAGCTGGCCGGCGCCACCGTCGATCAGCAGCACGTCGGGCAGCACGCCCTGCTCTTCCACGGCACGGCGGAAGCGGCGATCGATGGCCTGACGCATGGCGGCATAGTCGTCGCCCGGCTCGATGCCACTGATGTTGTAGCGGCGATACTGGGCACGCACCGGACCGGCCGCATCGAAAACCACGCAGGACGCCACGGTCGCCTCACCCAGCGTGTGGCTGATGTCGAAGCACTCCACGCGCTTGACCGGCTCGGCCAGGCCCAGCATCTCGCGCAGGGCTTCGCTGCGCACGTGCTGCGCGTTGCGGCTGTTGAGCTCGGTGGCCAGCGTCAGCTGCGCGTTGCGGCTGGCCAGCTCTACATAACCGGCGCGCTCGCCGCGCACGTTCCACTTCAGCTGCACCTTGCGCTCGGCCGAAACAGACAGCGCGGCCATCAGCAGATCGGCATCCGGAATCTCGCGATCCAGCAGGATCTCGCGCGGTGGCTCGAACTCGATGTAGTACTGGGAGACGAACGCCGCCAGCACTTCCTGCGGGCTGTCCTCGCCATTGGTGCGGGGGAAGAACGGGCGGGTGCCCAGGTTGCGCCCATCGCGGAATGCCAGCAGCAGCACGCAGGCCTGCGAGCCCTGCATGGCCACTGCCAGCACGTCCAGGTCGGCGGCGCGGCCATCGACGTACTGGCGGGTCTGCATGCTGCGCAGCGACGAAATCAGGTCACGCAGGCGCGCGGCCTGCTCGAACTCCAGTGCTTCACTGGCAGCCTGCATCTGCTCACCCAGTTCACGGGTCAGCTCATCGCTTTTGCCTTCCAGGAAAAGCGCCGCGCGGCGCACCGACTCGGCATACTCGCCTGCCGGTACCAGCTCGACGCAGGGGGCACTGCAGCGGCCGATCTGGTACTGCAGGCACGGCCGTGAGCGGTTGCGGAACACGCTGTCCTCGCAGCTGCGCAGCTTGAACAGCTTGTGCATCAGGTTCAGCGTCTCGCGCACCGCGGTGACACCCGGATACGGCCCGAAATAGCGGCCGGGGATCGCACGCGGCCCCCGGTGCAGGGCGATGCGTGGCCATTCCTCGCGGGTCAGCAGCACGTGCGGGTAGGTCTTGTCGTCACGCAGGGAGACGTTGTAACGCGGTGCCAGCGACTTGATCAGCTGGTTTTCCAGCAGCAGCGCCTCGGCCTCCGAGCGCGTGACAGTCACATCCATCCGCGTGATCTGCGAGATCATCGACATGATCCGCGCGTTCTTCGGGCTGCCATTGAAATAGCTGCCCACCCGGTTGCGAAGCGCGCGTGCCTTGCCGACGTACAGCAGGGTGTCGTCGGCGGCGTACATGCGGTACACCCCGGGGGCGGTACTGAGTTGGGCCGCGAAGGCCTTGCCGTCGAAGGCCGGGACGGGAACGTCGGTCATTCGCTGATCGGTACTTCGCTGAGTACACCACTGTCAGGGTCGAAACGCAGCACGGCGTGCGCGTCGGTCTCGGCGATCCACACCGCGCCCGCGCCCACGGCAAGGCCGGCCGGGCCATGCAGGCGCCGTGGCAACGGTTGCGTGGTCAGTTCGCCGCCGCCCAGGCGCAGCGTGCGCAGGCGACC
This sequence comes from Stenotrophomonas sp. B2, assembly GCF_014947095.1. Lineage (NCBI taxonomy): Bacteria > Pseudomonadati > Pseudomonadota > Gammaproteobacteria > Lysobacterales > Lysobacteraceae > Stenotrophomonas > Stenotrophomonas sp. B2. The sequence goes on from NZ_JADCQA010000001.1 coordinate 144,129, forward strand.
GTTGCCGGTATCGGCAATCCACAGCAGCGGTGCGCCCGGACTCAGCGCAATCGCCTGCGGGAACTGCAGGCTGGCGTGGGCACGCGGGCCGTCGGCTTCACCGAAGCGCCATGTGCCCTGCCCGAGCAGCGTCTGCACCAGATCCCCACGCAGCTGCAGCGCGCGGATCGAAGACCCCAGCGCATCGGCCACGTACAGGACCTGTTGTACTACGGCAAGCGCGGTGGGTTGCGCGAAGGCAGCCAGATGCCCACTGCCGTCGCGCTCGTCGATCGCGCCACTGCCTGCGCGCCATTGCAGGCTGCGCTGGCCGAGGTGGTAGCTCCAGATCCGGTTGTCACCCGCCATGGCGATATGCAGCTGGTTGTCGGCGATGGCGAGGCCGACCGGATGATCCAGCGGCACCTGTCGCGGCTGGGCGACAGGCCCTTCCACCGGCGCGCCCGGGCGCCCATTGCCGCACAGGGTGTCGACCAGACCGGTCAACAGGTTGATCCGGCGGATGGCGTGGTTGCCGGTGTCGGCGACGTACAGGGCGTCGCGCTCGAGCACCAGTGCCTGCGGCCTGTGGAAGGCGGCCTCGGCCAGATTGCCATCCATGAAATCCGCGGTCCCCAGCCCGAACTGACGAAGCACGCGGCCGCCATGGCTGCATTCGAGAATGCGGTGATGGCCGCTATCAGCGATGTACAGGCGCTCGGTGCTGACCGCCAGGCCCAGCGGAAAGCGCAACGCATGCCGCGGCTCGGGGTGCAGCTCGTTGCCACCGCGCGGCGGGGCCGAGGGTGCACCCTCGCACAGTGCGTTCAGCGCGCGCTCGAGCTCGCCGGCAGCGCCCTGCCCGACCAGCCGCTGCCGCTCGCGTCCCTGCGCGTCGAGAAGGATCAGGGTCGGCCACGCGGTGACACCGAAACGGCGCCAGCCGTCCCAATCCGCATCCAGCAGTACCGGGGCGGTCAGGCCCTGGCGGCGCAGCAGTTTCAACGCGGCATCGGGATCGCGCTCGAAGTCGAAGCGCGGCACCTGCAGCACCAGCGGCTGCAGCTTGCCCGGATGGCGCGACAGCCATTGGCCGAACTCGGCCAGGCGTTGTGCGCTCCAGGCAGAAGCAGCGTTGACGAACAGCAGCGCGACCGGCCGGCCGCGCAGTTCCGCCAGGGTGCAGGGGATGGCATTGAGCCAGGTGGCGAACTCGGGCAGGTCCGGGACAGGCTGGGCGTTCATGCCCTGATTATGCCGGAGTCGACGTCATGCAACAGTCGTGCCACCGCACGTTCTGCCGCTTGGTCAACCAGGGCCCAGACCTGCTCGAAATGATCGCTGCCACCGGTGTACGGATCCGGAATGGCGGCCGCGCCCTGCCCGCCTGACCATGGCAGGTACAGGGCCAGGCGCTGGCGCTCCTGCGCGGTGGCCAGCCGCCCGGCATCACGCAGGTTGGCCTCATCGGCGCAGAGAATCCAGTCGAAGCGCTGGAAGTCATCGGCGCGCAGCTGGCGGGCACGCAGCCCGCTGATGTCAACGCCATGGCCGGCTGCGCAGGCGATCGCCCGCCGGTCCGGCGGCTCGCCCACATGCCAGTCGCCGGTGCCGGCCGAATCGACCTGCACACGGCCGGCCAATGGGGATGCCTCCAGGCGCGCGCGCAATGCCCCCTCGGCCATCGGCGAGCGGCAGATGTTGCCCAGGCAGACGACCAGCAGCTTCATTGCGGGGTCATGGCCCGCAGCACCGCCTCGGCCCGCTCCAGGTCCTCCGGGGTGTCGATGCCAGGCGGAAACGCTTCAGGCGAGATGGCGACGCTGATCGAAAAGCCGGCTTCCAGCACGCGCAGCTGCTCCAGCGCTTCGATCTGCTCCAGCCGGCCCGGCGGCATCGCCGCGACCTGCTGCAGGAAGCCGGCGCGATAACCGTAGATGCCGATGTGACGAAGCCACTGGTGGCCTTCAGGCAGGGCCTCGCGACTGCGTGCGAAACCGTCCCGGTGCCAGGCGATCGGGGCGCGGCTGAAGTACAGCGCCTCGTTGCGCACATTGCGCACCAGCTTGACCACGTTCGGATCGAACAAGGTCTCGGCGTCCTCGACCGTCGTAGCCAGGGTCGACATCGGCGCCGCGCCATCGACCAGCGCCTCGGCCACGGCGCGGATGCCGGCCGCCGGCGCGAACGGCTCATCGCCCTGCAGGTTCACCACCACGGTGTCGTCATCCCAGCCGGCGATGCGCGCGCACTCGGCCAGGCGATCCGTGCCGGATGCATGCGATGCGGCGGTCATCGCCACCTTCACTTCGCCCAGGCCCGCCAGTGCGTCGGCGATCCGCTGATCGTCGGTGGCCACCCATACCTCGCGCGCGCCAGCCAGCAGCGCACGGCGCGCCACATGCAGCACCAGCGGATCGCCGCCGAGCAGGCGCAGCGGCTTGCCCGGCAGCCGCGAGGCGGCATAGCGGGCGGGGATGGCAACGACGAATTCAGTCATGCGGGCGGTACTCGGCAGGCTCGTTACAACGGGAATGTGGCCAGCGGCGCCTGATTGCAAGCGTCGCCCGGCCGCTCAGTTCGGTCGCAGCTTGTCCAGGCGATCGGTCAGCGCCACCCAGAACGCGGCAGGCAGTTCAGCGCGCAACGGCACGGCGTAATACCAGTCATTGCCGAACGCGCGGCACTTCACCGCGTCCTTCTCGGTCATCAACACCGGCAGCTGGCTACCAAAGGACAGTTCCTGCGGCTGGTAGGCATGGTGATCGGCGAAGGCATGCGGCACCACGCCGATGCCGCGCGCGCGCAGCATGTCGAAGAAGCGCTGTGGATGGGCGATGCCCGCCACGGCATGCACGCGCTGGCCCTTGAAATAGCCCAGCGGGCGCGCGCGCCCACCCGCGAGAGGCTGTGCGGTGTCGATATACAGGGCCATCGGCCATTGACCGAATCCGCAGGCCTGCGCCGCGCCGTCCTCATCCGTCTGGCCCAGGTTGACCACGCGGAAATCGCACTCGGCAGCGCGGCTGACCGGCTCGCGCAACGGGCCGGCCGGGATCATCCGGCCGTTGCCGTAGCGGCGCTGCGCATCCACCACTTCGATTTCGATGTCACGGGCCAGCCGGTAGTGCTGCAGGCCGTCGTCGCAGACGATCACATCGCAACCGGCCTCGATCAGCGCACGGCCCGCCGCCACCCGATCGCGATCGACGCGCACCGGCACGCCGGTCTTCCAGGCAATCAGCACCGGCTCATCGCCGCCGGTTGCAACCGGCGTATCGGCCTTTACCCACTGCGCCTTGTCGGCGTTCTCGCGGCCATAACCACGGCTCGCCACGCCTGGCGTCCAGCCGGCCGCGCGCAGCCGCTCGACCAGGGCGATGGTCAACGGCGTCTTGCCGGTGCCGCCAGCGGTGATGTTGCCGACCACGATGACCGGCACCGGCAACGTGTGGCGCTTGCGCCAACCGCGCTGGTACAGGCGTCGCCGCAGCGCGGTGACGCCGGCATACAGCGGGGCCAGCAGGCGCATGGGCCATGGAACCGAACTGCCGTCATACCAGTACGGCGGGGTCTGGGTACCCTTGCCTGCCATCAGTCCTGCCTTTCGCGGAACTGCATGCTGTGCAGGTGCTGGTACAGGCCACCCATGGCAAGCAGCTCATGATGGGTGCCACGTTCGACGATGCGGCCGTGATCCATCACCAGCACCTGGTCGGCGTGCTCGATGGTGGACAGGCGGTGGGCGATCACCAGCGTGGTGCGCTCCGGCATCAGTCGCTGCAGCGCGTCCTGCACCAGCCGTTCGGATTCATTGTCCAGCGCCGCGGTGGCTTCATCCAGGATCAGGATCGGCGCATCACGCAGGATCGCGCGGGCGATCGCCAGGCGCTGGCGCTGGCCACCGGACAGCAGCGCACCGTTCTCGCCCACCGGCGTCTGCAGCTGCTGTGGCATGCGTGCGATGAATTCCCAGGCATTGGCCGCTTCGGCCGCGGCACGGATCTGCTCGTCGGTCGCATCCATGCCATAGGCGATGTTGGCAGCGATGGTGTCGTCGAACAGCATGACCTTCTGCCCGACGATCGCCACCTGCCGGCGCAGGTCAGCCAGCGGATAGTCATCCAGGGGTACGCCGTCCAGCCGGATGACGCCGCCATTGGGCTCGTAGAAGCGTGGCACCAGCCGGATCAGGCTGGTCTTGCCGCTGCCGGAACGACCAACGATGGCGGTGACCGTTCCGGGCCTGGCAACGAAACTGATGTCATCCAGGGCGATGCCGCTGTCTTCGCGATAACGCAGCATCACGTGCTCGAACGACAGTTCACCGCGTACGCGCTGCACGACATGCGTGCCGTCGTCGCGCTCGACCGGCATGTCGATGATGCCGAACAGGCGCTCGGCCGCCGCGACGCCACGCGAGATCGAGGTCTGCACGCTGGTCAGGCGCCGCAGCGAAGGGATGATCGCCATCATCGAGGTCATCAGGCCCATGAACTGGCCCGCATTGAGCTTGCCGGCCAGTGCTTCGCGGGTGGACACCCAGACGATCACTGCCAGGGCCAGCGCAGCGAGGAACTGGACCACGCTGGACGCGGCGGCACGCGTCACTTCGACTTTCATGTTCAGCGCCAGCATGCGGTTGGCCAGGCGCGAGTAACGGGCGATCTCATGCGCCTGCGTGCCATGCACCTTCACTTCCTGCTGCGCGGCGAGCGACTGTTCCGCCGTCTGCGCCATCGTGCCCATGCCGTCCTGGATGCCGCGGCTGATGCGGCGGTAGCGCTTGCCGACATAGGACACGATGCCGCCGATCAGCGGCACCACCAGCAGCATCGCCAGGGTCACCTTCACGCTCATCTGCAGCATCACCACCAGCATGGCGATGATGGTCAGGGTGTCGGCGACCACGGTCTTCAGTGCGTCGGCGCTGGCCTGGGTGACCTGCTCGGTGTCGAAGTTGAGGCGGCTGACCATCACCGGCGTCGCCTCGTTGTCGAAGTGCGAAGACGGCAGGTGCAGGTACTTCTGCAGAACCTGCTCGCGCAGGTCGCGGACCACGCTGCGCCCGGTCTTGGCCAGCGTGTAGTCGCTGACCCAGGTGGCCAGGCTGCGCATCAGGAACAGGCCCAGGATGGTCAGCGGCAGGATCACCGCCATGCGCGGCTCCGGGTTGACGAAGCCCCGGTTGACCAGCGGCTCCATCAGCTTGGTGAAGTGATAGCCGGCCAGTGCTTCGACCACCATCGCGATGACCGCGGCCACCATGAACACCCAATAGGCCCGGGTATATCCCAGCAGGCGTTTGTAGATCGGCCACACCGGCGCGTGTTTGGAACTCATGGACGCACCTCTGGCGCAGTGGCGATTGCAATACGGCGGAAACCGAGCTGACCAAGCGCATCCTGCGCGGTCACGACGGCCTGGTAGGGAGTACGCGCGTCGGCACGCAGCAGCACGGTCTGTTCGCGATCACTGCCCGCCACAGCGGCAATGGTCTGCTTGACCGACTCGACGTCGCTGCGCAGCACTTCCTGGTCATTGATGAAATAGCGGCCATCGGCATTGATCAGCACGCTCAACGAACGCGGTGGTTCATCGCTGTGCTGCTGGCTGGCGGTGGGCAGCTGCACCTGCAGCGTCGAACGCGCATCGAAGGTGGTGGTGACCACGAAGAAGATGATCAGCACCAGGATGACGTCGATCAACGGTACCAGATCGATATGCGGCTCATCCTGGGATCGGTCGTTGCCGATACGCATCGATCAGGCCTTCGCCGGGGCGGGCGCAGCGGCACGTGCAGCCGATGCCGGTGCGGGCGCCATCACGCCGGGACGACCATCGAGCGTATCCAGCAACGCGCTGGCTTCCTGTTCCATCTCCACCACGTAGCCGTGGATCCGGCCCTTGAAATAGCGATGGAACATCAGCGCAGGAATCGCCACGATCATGCCGGTGGCGGTGCAGACCAGGGCCTTGCCGATGCCACCGGCCAACTGGTTCACATCGCCCACGCCGTGGTCGAGGATGCCCAGGAACATCTGGATCATGCCGATCACCGTGCCGAGCAGGCCCAGCAGCGGGCCGGCCGAGGCAATGGTGCCGAGCGCGTTGAGGAACCGCTCCATGCGGTGTACCAGGTGGCGGCCGGTGTCCTCGATGCGCTCGCGGATCTGGTCGCGCGGACGATTGCGTGCTTCCAGCGCGGCGGCCAGCAGCGCTCCCAGTGGCGAGTTGGCACGCAGCGTCTGCAGATGGGCAGGGTCGAGCTTGCCGCGCGCAGCCCAGTTGCGCACTTCCTGGCCCAGCCCCGGTGGCAGCACTTCAGCGCGCCGCAGGGACCAGAAGCGCTCCAGGACGATTGCCAAAGCCAGTACGCCCAACAGCAGCAGCGGCACCATCGGCCAGCCACCGGCCTTGACCAGTTCCCACACGTTTCAACCCTCCGGCCCAGCGGCCGCCTGTTCGATCGGCGATAGGATAGCAGCCGACCGCGCCCGCCCAGCGGCATCCCACCACCGGGCCGCGTGGATGCGCTGTTCACGCAGCTGCAGGCCTTGTGCGCCAAGCCATATGCGGATCGCGCCGGATTCGGCCGTAGCCAGCACTTCGGCGCCCACGGCGCGCCAGCGCTGCACCACGTCACGTTTCGGGTGGCCAAAACGGTTCTGGTGCCCGGCCGAGACCACGGCCAGCCGGGGAGCCACCGCTGCCACCCAGGCCGGATCCGAACTGCCCCCGCTGCCATGATGCGGCACCAGGACCACGTCCGCGCGCAGCTCGCCGGGCGCCCGCTCCACCAGGCGCCGTTCGGTCGCCGCGCCGATGTCGCCGGCCAGCAGGATCACGCCATGTGCGCTGGCGATGCGCAGCACGCAGCTGTCCTCGTTGCCGGCCGTCGGCACGTCGGGCCCGGGATGCAGCACCTCGAAGTCCACCCCGTCCCACCGCCAGCGAACGCCGCGATGGCAGCTGCTGGCACCGTCGAGGCTGCTGCCTGGGGGTGCCAGCAGCTCCAGGTGCGGCAGCTGCCGGCGCAGCCGCGGCAGTGCGCCGGTGTGATCCAGATGGTCATGACTGAGCACCACGCGACCGGGCGGCACCTGACCCAGCGCACGTACGGCCGGCAGCAGGACCCGTTCATCGCCATCGCCACCGATCGCAGGGCCGACGTCGTACCACAATGCATGCCGTGCCGTGCGCACCAGCACCGCCGTGCCCTGCCCGACATCATGCACCAGCAGCTGCACCTCCCCGGCAGCCGGTATGTCACGTGACGGCCATGACAGCGGCAGGCACAGCAGCGCGCCGGCCAGCGCGCCGCCGGCCCCGCGCGGCAGCAACCACCAGAACAGGCCCGCCAAGGCCGCTGGCACGGTCCACGCCGGAGCCTCGGCCAGCCACCACATCGCCTGCGGGTGGTCTGCCAGCGGCTGCAGGGCCTGCCAGCTGAGGTCGAACAGCCAGGACGCTGCGCGCCAGGGCCATCGTCCCGCCCCGCTGTACAGGGCATCCAGAGCGGTGCCAAGCAGTGCCAGTGGCACCACCAGCAGGCTCCACCACGGGATGACCGGCAGATTGACCAGAGGCCCCAGGCGCGCGGCGCCTCCGAACAGGGCCACGCACAGCGGCAGGAGGCCGAGACTGGCCACCCCCTGGGCCGCGAAGAAGGCCTGCAGGCGGCTCCCCACACTGTCGGCGCTTGCCGTCGGCAGGCACCACAGCAGCCAGAGCACGCCACCGAAGCTGAGCCAGAAGCCGGCCGACAGCACGGACAGTGGTGCTGGCAACAGCAGCACCAGGGCCGCCAGTGACACGGCCTGGACCACGTCGGGAGGTCGCCGCCCCCCGCGTGCCAGGGCGATCAGCCCGATCATCAACGCCGTGCGTACGGTCGGCAGTTCCGCGCCGGCCACCAGGGCATAGCCGGCCGCTGCCAGCGCGGCGGAACACGCAGCGGCCTGCGGACGCGGCCAATGACGGGCCAGCGACGGCAACAGCCACCACACTGCGCTGCACAGCAGTGCCGCGCAGCCACCCACCAGGCCCACGTGGAAGCCCGAGATGGCGATCAGGTGGGTCAGCCCCAGCGCACGCAACTGATTCCAATCGGTGTCGGACAGCCATCGGGTATCGCCCAGCGCGAGCGCGCGGATGAAGCGCGATGCGGGGCTGGGAACCTGCATTGCAATCGCATCGCTGCTGCGCTCGCGCCAGGCCAGCAGCCCGTCCGGCGCCTGCAGTTCACGCGCACTGCCCGCTGCACGCACCGTGCCGTGACCGGCAATGCCCGCCAGCACGGCATGACGTTCCGCGTCGAAGCCGCCAGGATTGATCCGCGAGCGTGGCGCCCGCAGCCGCAACGGCAACCGCCACTGCGCCCCCGCACGGACCTGATGACGGCCCCCACCCTCAACGCGCGTGCGGGTTCCGGGCCATGGATCGCTCCAGGTGATCTGCAGGCGCTTGCCCGCCAGTGCGGGATGCCCCGGTGCATCGCCGACCTGCAGGACGAAACGGGTATGGCCGCCCGCCGTTACCGGCAGATCGACGACGCGCCCGCTGACCACGGCATCGCGGACCGGCATGGCCGGCGGCAGTTGCTGCTGCAGCGTCCATTGACCATGCAGGGCCGCCCACGCTGCGCCGAACAGCAGCGCGGCAACCGCGCGGCCGCGCCACGGCAGCGCCCACCCCAGGCCGGCCACGGTGCTCGCCAGCGCGCAGCTCCAGAGCGGTGGCAACGCGGGCAGCAGCACGCACGCCAGGGCGCCGCTGACGAACGCGGCAGTGCAGACCCCGCCAATGGGAGCGGGCAACGGAGTATCGGCGGCCATCGCATCAGCCTGCCGCGTGCTGCCCCTGTCCTCCTATCAGGCAACGACCCGCGCAGCGGTCAGCGCCGCACGCTGCCGCGATGGAAATTGACCCGGAAGCTGGCGCCGCCGCCGACGGCTTCACCCACACTGACCGAGCCACCGTGATGCTGGACGATCTCCTTGACCAGGTGCAGGCCCAACCCGCTTCCACTGCCCGCCGCACGCAGTCGATGGAAGGGCTCGAAGATCGCCTCGCGGTCGCCGACCGGCACGCCCGCGCCCTGGTCGCTGACTTCCAGCAGACCGGTCCGGTCGAGACGTACGCAGATCGTGCCACGCCCGCCGCCATGGACGATGGCGTTGTGCACCAGATTGGCGATGACCCGCCCCAGCGCCAGGCTGTCGCCGTGGATCCACACCGGCGTCTCTGGTGCGTCCACCTCGAAACCGTAGCCAGCGCCCACCACCAACGGAGCCAGTTCGGCCGCCGCTTCGCGCACCACCAGGGCCAGATCCAACCGTTGCATCGCACTGGTGTTGCGATCCAGCCGCTGCAGATCCAGCAGGTGCTCGGCCACGTTGCCCAGGCGCGCAACGTCGGTCAGCAACTGCGATTTCAACTCGCCCTGCGGCAGCTGCGACAGGCGCGCCTGCACCACGGCAATCGGCACGCGCAGCTCATGCGCGGCATCAGCAAGAAACTTGTCACGCGCCGCATAGCCCTGCTGCACCTTGTCGATGGCATCGTTGAACGCCTCCACCAGGGGTGCTACCTCGGTCGAGACCAGCTGCGCGTCCAGCCGCGCGCCCGGCTGGCCGATGTCCAGTTCCTTGGCCTGCTGCGCGGAGCGTCGGACACCGCGCATCGCGCGGTGGATCACGGTCGGCATCACCAGCAGGGTGACCACGATCAGTGGCAGGAAGAACCACAGGCCAATCAGGCGCAGCACCATCAGCGCGCCATCCAGCAGGCCGCCCTTCGGTGCGCCCCCCACCATCACCGTGATGCGACGCCCGTCCTCGTTGCGGATCATCACCCGCGCCACGTCCAGATAGGGCGGCACCAGTGAACCCAGTTCGGTGGCACCCAGCGTCGGCAGCCGCGCCAGCAGCGGCGCATGGATCGCCGGTACCTTGCCACGCTCGAGCCAGGCTCCCCGGTCATCGACGGCGGCGAACCAGAGGTTGCCACCGGCGCGCGCATCCAGCTTCTGCCAGCGTGCCTCGTCCAGCGCCAGGCCCCCATCCTGGCTGTGCACGGCCTTGGCCACCGCCTCGGCGGTGAACATGTCCATGCCCCAGGAATCCTTGTCACCCCAGGTGAGGATCAGTGCGACCACGGCGAACAGCACGGTGAACGCCTGCGCCAGGAACAACCGCCAGGCCAGGCCGAGGGTGATCGATCGGATCGGTCGCGCCATATCAGGCCTCCGCCAGCAGGTAGCCGACGCCGCGGATGACATGGATCTCCACGCCAGCGCCCGCCTGTTGCAGCGCCTTGCGCAGTTTGGAGATGTGCGCATCCAGCGCGTTGGACTGGATCTCGTCATCGAAACCGTAGACCGCCGCCTCCAACGCGCTGCGCGTGACCGTGCGCCCCTGCCTCATCGCCAGCGCCTGCAGCACCAGCACCTGGCGGCGCGGCAGTGCCAGTGTCTGGCCCTGCACCTGCGCCTGCAGCGATTCGAAGTCGAATTCCAGCTGCCCGAGCCGCAGGCTGGGGGTGACCATCGCCGATGGCCGACGCGATACCGCGCGGATGCGTGCCATCAGTTCTTCGATCGCCACCGGCTTGACCAGATAGTCATCGGCACCGACATCCAGGCCCTCGACCTTGTCCGACAGCGTGCCCTTGGCGGTCAGCATGATCACCGCCAGATTCGGTCGCAACGTGCGTGCGGTAGCGACGAAGGTGGCACCATCGCCGTCCGGCAGCTGGCGGTCGAGAAGCATCAGCTGGTGCACCGGTTCGCGCAACGCGATGGCGGCTTCGGCGAGGCTGCCGACCACGTCGGCGACTACGCCCTGCCGCTCCAGCCCGGACTGCAGGGCCCGCGAGAGGTCGGGATCATCTTCGACCAGAAGAATGCGCATGGAGGTCTCTGCTGCGGGAAACGGTTCGGATCATTGTGCCAGCCAGGGCCCCGTCGCGCTCCGTGTGCATCGACGCAATGTTGCGACAATGTTGACACCGCAGCATGCAGCCTCATCCCCTGCAAAGCTGTCGATCGATGCCCTTGTCGCCCTCTGCCCTGCTGCGCCCGATGCTGTTCTCCGCCGTGCTGTCGATGCCGCTGCTGGCCCAGGCGGCGGAACAGACACCCGGCGTGAAGGCCGGGATCACGGTCGGCGCGACATCGGGCGCCTACGCGCACTACGACGTCAAGCCATTGGTCGTGCCCGCCCTCTCCTGGCAGGGCGAGCGCTTCTTCGCCAGCCCCGGCTCGCTGGGCATGTACCTGTACAAGGGCGAGGGCCTGCGCCTGTCGGCGGCGCTCACGCCCTACACGCTGCGCTTCAAGACCGATGACGTGAACGATCCACAGCTGCGCCGCCTGCACAGCCGGCAGATGTCGGCGATGGGAGGCATCAATGCCGAATACAGCGCCGACTGGGGCATCGTCGAAGCCAGTGTGATGCGCGAGATCAGCGGCCATGGTGGCGGCCTGGAATCAAGCCTGTACTACAGCTATCCGCTGCAGGCCGGTCGTTTCACCTGGGTGCCGAGGGCCGGAGTGGTGCATTCCAGTGCGCGCCTGCTCGATTACTACTACGGCATCAGCGACGAGGAAGCACTGCGTTCGGGCCTGGCCGCCTACAGCCCCGGCAGCGCCACCTCGCCGAGCGTGCAGATCGCGGTCAGCACGCCACTGGGCAGCAGATGGCGCGCCACCGGCGTAGTGGCCAACCAATGGTTCGGCGATGCGGTCAAGGACAGCCCGATGGCGCGCCGTGGCAGCCAGACATCCGCCTTCATTTCCCTGATGCGTTCGTTCTGACCGAGCGCTCCCCGGACGAGGAATCCCCATGGCCTCACCCAGCCCCGCAGCCGATGCGCACGCGATCCTGCGCGCCCCCGATCTGGACAGCGCCGAACGCGCGTATCTCGGCCTTCTGCCGGACCTGGACCACGTCGATGCACTGACCCGTCGTGCAGTGGGCCTGTCGAAGGTAGCCGACGCGGCACGCGGCTACGCCCTGTCGATGACCCTGATCGGCCTTCGCCTGCAGGAACTGGAGATGGGTGAGCCCTGCACGACGGAGCACCGCCAGGCGACACTGCGCAGCCTGCGCCAGGCCTTCAGCGCCTGACCGCCCCCCCAGAACGGCACCCGTCCGCAGCCGATGCGGGCCACGCGTGTCCGAGTGTGCGGCACGCCGGCACGCAGGTGCGCCATCAGCGGCAGGTCGTCCAGGCCAGCACGGCACACAGGATGGCCACCCAGACCACGGCCTTGAACGTGCCCGCCAGCATGTTGCCGCCGAACAACAGGTCGAGCAGCGGGTTGGGCCTGGAAACGGGAACGTGATCGCTCATCGCAGCTGCTCCTTGTGATGGCCGCGATTGCGCGGGCGCCGCAAGTCTACGCCTGCCCGGTGCGGATTCATCGGCGCCTGGCTGCGTTTGGCGGCTCAATCCCGGTGTTCGTCGCAGGCCGGCTGTGGTCCCGGCGGCGAAGTGCCAGTCTGCCTGCACTTTCCCGCTGGAGCACCGTGCCATGCCGATGCTTGCCCTGTTGCTGCTGTGCGCTGGCGCGTTCGGTCACGCCACCAGTGCCGACGAGCCCGTGCTGGTCGATCTGCACCTACAGTCCGGATCATCGACGAGGGTGGCGCAGCCCGCCATGCAGCGCGAACTGGAACCTGCGAGCCTGCGGCTCTTCCACCTGCGCCAGGATCGACTGCTGCGGGTGGGACAGCAGTGCCTGTCGCAGGAACAGGCCGATGGCCATCGCGAAATCGTCGGCGAGGCACGCATGATCCAGGTGTGGGAGCGTATCGATGGGCACTGGCGGATACGGCGGACGCTCGTCATTGACCACCGGGCCACGCGGACGTGACATCACGCGGCCATTGCATGCGCCCATGAAAAAAGCCGGCGATGGCCGGCTTTTCGTATTACCACCGCTGCACCGGCAGGGCCGGGAGCCAGGTGGTGGGCGGTACAGGGTTCGAACCTGTGACCCCTACCATGTCAAGGTAGTGCTCTACCGCTGAGCTAACCGCCCATCGTGTTACTGCGGCCCGCCAGCGGGCCTCTTTACGTAAAAACCCGGCGCCAGGGCCGGGCTTTCAATTCACGACCGCCCTCTTTCGAGAACGTCGTGGTGGGCGGTACAGGGTTCGAACCTGTGACCCCTACCATGTCAAGGTAGTGCTCTACCGCTGAGCTAACCGCCCGTTTGGGGTCTGAACGTCCGCGAATGCGTCGGTGCAGGCCGCGTATATTACGGATGCCGGCCCGGAAGCGCAACACTTTTGTGAAGACGTGCGGCACTGTCGCGTTCAGCCCAGGCTGGCCTCCTTCAGCTGTCGGATCTGGTCGCGGACGCGGGCCGCGTCCTCGAATTCCAGGTCCTTGGCGTGCTGGTACATCTGCTGTTCCAGAGCCTTGAGACGCGCCGCCAGCTGCGCCGGCCCGAGCGCGCGGTAGTCGGCCACATCCTCGGCCACTCCAGGCCTGCCCTTGCCTTTTCCCTTGCGCGATTCCTTCTCGGCCGCTTCGGATCGGGCACCTTCCAGTACGTCGGTGATCGGACGCGCCACCGAGCGCGGAATGATCCCGTGCTCTTCGTTGTACTCGACCTGCTTGGCGCGTCGGCGGTCGGTCTCGTCGATCGCGGCCTGCATCGAACGGGTCACCTTGTCGGCATACAGGATGGCCTTGCCGCGCACATTGCGGGCCGCACGGCCGATGGTCTGGATCAGCGAACCGGTGGAGCGCAGGAAACCCTCCTTGTCCGCGTCCAGGATCGCTACCAGCGACACCTCGGGCATGTCCAAGCCCTCGCGCAGCAGGTTGATGCCGACCAGCACGTCGAACTTGCCCAGGCGCAGATCACGGATGATCTCCACGCGCTCGACGGTGTCCACGTCCGAATGCAGGTAGCGCACGCGGATACCATGCTCGGTGAGGTACTCGGTCAGGTTCTCGGCCATGCGCTTGGTCAGCGTGGTAACCAGCACGCGGTCGCCAGCCTTGATGCGCTCGTTGGCCTCGCTCATCAGATCGTCGACCTGGGTAGCGACCGGGCGGATCTCCACCATCGGGTCGATCAGGCCGGTCGGCCGCACCACCAGCTCGGTCACTTCGTCGCCCGACTCGCGCATTTCGTACGGGCCCGGCGTGGCCGACACGTAGATGCTGCGCGGCGAGCGCGCTTCCCACTCTTCGAAACGCAGCGGGCGGTTGTCCAGCGCCGAGGGCAGGCGGAAGCCGAACTCGACCAGGGTTTCCTTGCGCGACCGGTCGCCCTTGAACATCGCGCCGATCTGCGGAATGGTCACGTGCGATTCGTCGATCACCAGCAACGCGTCGGCCGGCAGGTAATCGAACAGGGTCGGCGGTGGCTCGCCCGGGCCCTTGCCGGTGAGATGCCGCGAGTAGTTCTCGATGCCGTTGCAGTAGCCGACCTCGGCCATCATCTCCAGGTCGAACTGGGTGCGCTGTGCAAGGCGCTGCGCCTCGACCAGCTTGTTCTGTGCGTAGAGCTGCTCAAGCCGCTCCTTCAGTTCCACCTTGATGGTCTCGATCGCCGCGAGCACGCGTTCGCGGGTCGTCGCATAGTGGGTCTTCGGGTAGACGGTGAAGCGCATCAGGTTGCGCAGGGTTTCGCCGGTGAGCGGATCGAACATCGTGATCTTCTCGACCTCGCCATCGAACAGCTCAATGCGCAGCGCCTCGCTGTCCGACTCCGCCGGGAACACGTCGATCACTTCGCCGCGCACGCGGAAGGTGCCGCGCTGCAGCTCGTATTCGTTGCGGGTGTACTGCAGCTGCGTCAGATGATTGATCAGGTCGCGCTGGTCGATGCGTTCACCCTTGGACAGGATCAGGCGCAGCGACAGGTAATCCTCGGGCGCACCCAGGCCGTAGATCGCCGACACGGTGGCCACCACGATCGCGTCGGGCCGCGACAGCAGGGTTTTGGTCGCCGCCAGCCGCATCTGCTCGATGTGCTCGTTGATCGAACTGTCCTTCTCGATGAAGGTGTCCGACGACGGCACATAGGCCTCCGGCTGGTAGTAGTCGTAGTAGCTGACGAAATACTCCACCGCGTTGTGCGGGAAGAACGCCTTGAATTCACCGTACAGCTGTGCGGCCAGCGTCTTGTTCGGCGCCATGATCAGCGTCGGCTTCTGGATCTGCTGGATGACATTGGCGATGGTGTAGGTCTTGCCCGAGCCGGTCACACCCAGCAGCGTCTGCTTGGCGATGCCGGACTCGAAATTGCTGGTCAGCTTCGCGATGGCGTTCGGCTGGTCGCCCGCCGGTGAATACGGCGAGACGAGTTCAAAACTGTCGCTCATGATGTTGCCAGATCCCGGGAACGGCCAGTATACGGGGCATCCGGTGACGGCCGGCTGAGGGGAAGCCGGACACCCCGACGCGCCAACCTCCAATGGAGACCGGCCGGCGGGGCCGGCAGGCTGGGGGCATGCTCCAGACCCTCTGCAAACACCCCGCGCGCAAGGCCCGGGGGCTCCACCTGCCTGAAATGCTGGTGGTCCTGATGATCCTGTGCGTACTGCTGGCTGTGGCCTGGCGCCCCTGGCAGCGCGCGATGCGCCAGCTGCAGGCCGAATCCCTGCGTGCCCAGCTGGTCGGCAGCCTGTCGCTGGCGCGCAGCACCGCCATCACCGAGGGACGCCCGGTCACCGTGTGCGGCTCCGGCGACGGCAGCCGCTGCGACAACCGCTGGAGCCAGGGCTGGCGCGTTCAGGTTGAGCCGCGGGTGGCCAGCGGGGGAATGACCACCCTGCTGCACACCCTGGAGAACCGCCATCGCCATGTGGAACTGCGGGCGAGCGACCATCGCGCCCACATCCGATTCCGCGCTGACGGGCGCAACGCCGGCACCAACCAGTCCATCGTGCTGTGCGTGCAGGGCCTGGAACACAGCCGCGTGATCATCAACATCCCCGGACGGATCCGGAGCCTGCGCCCACGCGTGCCGACGCCCTGCTGATCCGGCGCGGCCTGCCCCAACGAAAAAAGCCGCGATTGCTCGCGGCTTTCTCGAAACTGGCGCCCGAAGTTGGACTCGAACCAACGACCCCCTGATTAACAGTCAAGTGCTCTAACCGGCTGAGCTATTCGGGCGGGGTGCGCATTCTAGCCAATTCCAGAAGCGGCGTGCAAGCCCCTTCCACACTCGCCGCTGCCGTCTACCAGCACTCCGGGTTGGTCTTGCTGTCCGGCGTCTTGCGGCCCGCCTGATCGAGTTTCAGCGTGCCGCACGCGTCCTTGTCCTGGCCGGTTTCCGGAACCGCCTGCAGGGTATAGGTCCCGGCGGTCGCCTTGCCGTCGAACGATATGGCATAGCGGGCCGAGCCCTGCCGCGGCGACTGGCTGAACGGCAGCGAGAATCCGTCGTAGCTGTTCTGTACGGTGTGATGCCGTTCGAGCAGCTGCGCGATCTCGACCAGGTCAGCCTTGGCCATCGCGCGGTGCGTCTTCAGCACATGTCGCTGGTAGGAAGGCAACGCCACAGCCGCAAGTACCGCGATGACGGCAACGGTGATCATCAGTTCGATCAGGGTGAAGCCCGTTACCTGCTGTTGTCTGCTGGATGTGCGCATGGCAGCTCCCGTATTCCTGGTAGTCATCGGATCTGGCGCCACGACTGGCGACCACAGGCACGCTGGCCATACGCAGTATCCGCGCCCGGCGTGTTCAGAGCCACGATGCAGCGGTCCAGCGATCCATCGACCGTGCACTTCGGATCGCTGGGATCGCAGCCCTTCAAGGTGGTGCTGTTGACATTGGTGGACAGCACGGGGGCACCGGTTGCGATGTCTCCGCCGCGGGTCAGCGCACCGGCACCGCAGTTGGCGCCGCACAGCGCGTTTCCGCCGACCTCGTCGGTCAAGCCGCTCATCGCCGGCTGGCCGGTCAGCATGTTCAGGCGATAGCGCCAGTTGGTGCCGCCGCCGGTGCCGCAGACCGCCTGCCCGGGCACATAGGTGGTGAACATCACCGCGCCGCCCTGCAGCGTCGGATAGCCGAAGAAGCGCTCACCCTCCACATCGGAACCCACGATCAGGTCGACGTACCAGCCGCGCTTGCTCGCGTAGTCCACGCCGTTGCCCGACACGTCACGGAAGCCGGCACCATTGGCACTGACGGTCTGCCCCACCAGCGAATCACGGCTGGAAATGGCAGTGGAGAGGTTGTCCCAGAGCCCATACAGCGTCTGCACCGGCGAATTACGGGTCACTGCATTGTCGTCAGCGGTGAAGTAGCGACCGGTACCGAAGAACAGGCTGACGCCACCGCCCGGCCCTGCCGAGACTTCGATCGCACCGGTGATCGGCTGGGCGACAGCGCTGCGCACGGCGGTGAACAGCGGCGTGCCGTTGAGGGCCACATTCCAGGCGCTGGGATCACCGCCACGCAGGTCAAAGCGCCACATGTTGCCCTGCATGTCGCCGCCATAGACGGTATCGGCCAGCCCACTGCTGTTGTGCAGTGCTACCGCGGTGACATGGTTGAGGCCATTGGCGACTGCGTACTTGCCCGCCGTGGGGTACACGCGCTTGAGGATCTCGCCGGTGCTGATGTCGACCACATAGAGCACCGGTCGGCCGGTGCTGGAATTGACACCGTTGCCGAACAGGGCGACGAACCGGGGCGGACTGTCCGCGTTGGGGCCGGCGACGGGCACCACGACCGGCTTGCCCATGACGAAGCCCAGGTCCGATTCGGTCTTGCCGGAAATCTCCCAGAGCACGTTTCTGGCGGTGAATCCGGTCGGATTGCTGATATCCAGGGCGAACACCGAACCGTTGCCCACTGCCGTGGCCGACGGCCCGCGCGACGCGCCGCCGCCGCCGGTCGAACCGACCAGTACCGTGCGCCAGGCATCGCCGTAGTAGACGTCCGACGAGGTCAGTCCGCCGTCCACGTAGTAGCGATGTCCATAGGTGGGGTTGGCCAGCTCCGCCATGTGCTGCAGCGAAGCCGATGGAATGAAGGCGAACTGCTCGCTGCCCGCCGAGGTGCCGGTGCTGGCATTGAAGCCATGCAGCATGCCGTCGTTCGCACCGACGTAGACCATCGAAGGTGGGCCACCGTTTGCCACCTTGGTCGCCAGGTAGGCCCGATAGCTCAAACCCAGCGAGGTCTTCCAGCTCACTCCGCCCTGCGCCTGCCAGGAGGTGAAGCCGTAGTCGTCCTTGTTGGACACGATCTCCACGCTGGAATTGACGATATCGCCAAGCAGTGAACTGCGCGGGCGGAAGCCGCTCACCGGTGAGCCGCGCAGGTAGCTGACCAGGTCCGCCACGCTGTGCGAACCGAACCAGTTCGGCACCGTGTTGAGCCCCATGTTGCCGAGCTTCTCGGCGCGATCCCGCCCGGGAACGTTGTCAGCGGTGAAATCAGCCGCTGCCACCGGCACCAGTTGGTTGGACGTGTTCACATAGGTGGGTGCGGTCGACATCACGATGGTCCGCCCGGAGGCGCTCATCTTGGTCGACGCACGCCACAGTTCAGCGCCGGCGCCTCCGGTGCTCGTGGTCTGGCTGGCGATGACATCACCGGTCCAGTCGTTCGAGCCCGACGGCACCGTGTAGTGCGCGGACACGGTGAAGGAGCCGGCGTTGACACGGGCGCCGGTGCCGCTGCCACCCACCGGGGCCTCGCCAGCCGCAGCGCTGTCGAAGATCGATTCCAGCGCGGACTTCAGCTTGGCCGGATTGCGCGCCAGGAAGTAGTTGTCCGGTACACCCGGCACCTTGCTGTCCCACTTCCTGCCTTCCGGCACGCCGTACTTGGCGGCGTACCACAGCGGGCTTTCCAGCTGCCCGGCCTGGCCGGTACCCAGTTTGTAGCGCATCACGACCGCGCCGGTCCAGGTAGCCGGCGGATCGGCGCTGGTGCTCAGCACCGAACCGTTGCGGTTGCCGGGGCGCAGCACCAGCCGCTGCACGTTGTCAGCCGCATTGGAGCCCACGATCGTGTAGCCGGTCAGCATCGCGTTGCCTGCATAGGCGGACAGGTTCTCGATGCGGACCAGCACTTCGTCTTCGCCGACCTTGTTGCGAACGGCGTTGTTGCTGCATTCACCACTGTTGGAGCGCCAGCAGATGTTGCGGAATGGCGTCGTGCCACCGTCGCTGCAGGTGCTGCCAACGCAGTAGCTGAGCATGGAGACCACGTCGTTGTCGTGGTCATTGCCCCACAGCGAATCCTCCCAGACCAGCGAGAAACTGCCGGCCTTGCCATCGGCTCGGTAGTCACGGCCATAGACGTAGTTCGGCGATACCGCTGATCGCTTGGTGCCGACGCCGACCGAGCCGAGGAAACAGCTGCGCCAGCCGCTGCTGTTGATGCCCGCTCCTTCGGTGTTGTTGGCCTGGCACAGGGGGGCCAGGGTGATCTTGCCATTGCCCACCGGAATCTCGAACTTCGGCAGGCTCTCAGCCATGGCCACGGTGTAGGTGGTGGCGGTCAGCTTGTAGGTGTTGGGTTTGTCCTGCACGCCCGGACGCAGATCGGTCTCGGCAGCGGCCTTGGCCAGCCCCGAGATCAGGTAACTGCCTTCCGTGGACGGCACGTCCGGACAGATGCCGCGCACGAGCGAAAGGCCTGTCACCTTGACCGCACGGCAGATGTCCTCATGGGTGTTGATCGAGGCATAGCGATTGGTCAGGCCGACACGGCCTGCCATGTAGCTGCCACCGGTGATGTTCTCCTGGTTGCCGATCGCATCGGTCGCCGCCGCTGCCGTGGTCAGGCCAGTGACCGTACCGATGTTGTCGCTGTCGAAGGACGGCAGGCCCGAGGACATCACCAGGATGTTGCAGGTAGCGCAGTAGGAGTTGCCGCCGTCGTTCGGCGACCGGTACGGATCCTTCCAGGCCACCGAATTGGGCAGGCCGCTGAGATCACCGCTGGCGCTGTAGATTCCCTTCGTTTCTCCCTTGATGTAGCGCAGCGCTTCGGCATACATCTCCGCCAACGGATTGCCCCAGGCGCTGCACTTCTTGGATGCGTTGCCCGGGTCGGTCAGGTTGCCCCGGCCGTCGAAGCCCTGGCGATTCAGGATGCTGTAGTCGTCACAGTCAGTCCATTTGTCCTTCCAGTTCCACTGGTCGATGCGGAAGTTGGAGATCGTATTGATGATGCCCTCGGCCCCGCCCGCCAGCGTGTTGCAGAACTGGCCATTGGACAGGTTGATCTCGTCGCCGGCCGCGCAGAAGGTCGTGCCGTTGCCGGCGATCTTGCCGATGTTGCGACGGACCACGCCGCCATCGCGCGGATTGACATAGGTGCCGGTGACCAGACCAAACCGCAGACGGCCACTTTCACCGTAGGACTGCAGCAGGCCCGCCGGTTTCAGGTAGTCCCGGGTGCCGTCGTTGTACTTGCGGCAGAACGCTTCCTGGAAGGTTCCAGAACCGGTGGCGCAGACTTCAACCCGGACATTCAGGTCGGCCGCGACCGATCGGGGGGAGTCATCCTTGCCCTCGTCGCTGCGCCCCACGATGCACTGATAGCCGGCAGTCGAGGCCCATTCACCCCAGCTGCCACTGGCAACGCGCATCAGCGGTGCGCCGGTGGCACTGATGCTGGCATTGCAGAACGACATGGTCGTCTTGTACGGGGTGAAGTTGTTGATGTCGGCGCCGCTGTACACCTTGACCCAGGCGTGCAGGTCGTTGGGAATCTGCGCCCGCTCCAGCACCGTCTTGCTGGCGGTATCGGTGATGCGATGGCCGCCGTACAGCACGTAGCGCATCACATCCAGGCGGCTCATGGTCGCCCAGTTGAGGAAGTTGCCCGACCAGGTACCCGAGCAGGTGTGCCTCTGCGCGCCGGTCGCCTGTGCCGTGGCCTTGAACTGGCTGCTGCTGTACGTGTAGCAGAGATTGGAGTCGAAGTACCCGGAGTAGTCGAATTTGTCCTGGTAGGTGGTGTCGAGCGTGCCGTCCTCGTCCAGATCGCTGTAGTCGCTGTAGGCCTTGTTGAACAGCTGCTCGTCGCGCGACATCACCATCATCATCAGCGGCGGCTGTGTCTTCTTGCTGTAGAGCGGCTCCTGCGCGATGTCATAGTCGCCAAGCGCAGCGAACAGCGGATAGACCAGTGCGCCCACGCCCACCAGCACGGCAGCGGCGGTGCCTGCACGCAGCCACGGGGAGGAGACAAGGCGGGAGAATCGGCGCGGAGTATTCATGGAATGAAGATCGTGTCGATGACGGCGCTGGAAGAAGGATTGGCCGGATCGTCACTGGCCAACACGGTGATCTGGTAGATGTTCTCGGTCTCTTCGTTCTTGCGCCGCCCCAGGCCCAGCGGCCCGACCGGCACGCATTTGTCCAGGCGGCGGGTATTGATCGCCGTTGCCGTGGTCTTGCCATCGGCCCAGGTCGCCGGGTCGAACACCGGGCTGCACTCTTCCTGGTTGGCCTCGAAGATCTTGCCGCTGTCGATGACCGCCTGGATCGCCGCCTCCTGCGAACGTACATCGGCCTCGGCGTTCTGGAACGCCTGGTTCGAGCGCAGGTAGTTGGCGGCCATGCGTTCCTGCATGCCGGTCACCTGCATGCCGGCGATGCCGATCAGGGCCAGCAGGATCAACATGATCAGGGCGACATACAGCACCGCGCCGCGCTGTTGGCGGTGCGATGCGAAGGAGGGGGTGCGCGGGCGCGGATGCATGGCGGCCTCAGTTGCCGAAGAGGCGATTGCGGAGGGCGATGGTGGTCTGGTAAACAGCGCGCATGCGGCCGTCCTCGGGCGCGGTGAACGTGACGCCCATCGAGGTCAGCACCGCATTCTGGTCGGCCTGAGGGGCGGCCGAGGGATCGGGACTGGCCATCACCAGGCCCATCTGCACGGCACCCACGCGCCGCCAGGCGTTGATGTTGGGATTGGCCGATGCCTGCACGGTGGCCGCGGTGCCCTGGCGATCAATGAAGCCGGTCGGGTAGGCACTGGTCAGGCGACGATCCTGGCCGTACAGCAGCTGCATGTTCTCCACACCCTCCACCAGGGCCTCCGGCGCGCCGGCGACCAGCGCACCATTGGGCGTGGCGTTGAAACGCACGCGGTACAGTGAGGAACGTGCGCTGGCTGCGTCGTAGCCCACGTAGTACACAGCGCTTTCCGCACGATGCAGCATCGCCTGGCCTGCGGTCACCGGACGGATGAAGTTGCTCGCATTGTTCGGTGCATCGCCGAAGGTGATCGTGCCCCCTGCCTTGTCGATGCTGCGCGCCTGGAAAACGGTGGCGCTGGCGCAGTCGGCAGCGCCGTACAGCCCGGAATCGGCAACGCCACTCTGCAGCACGGCGAGTCGCGCCTTGTCGAAACTGAAAACCGGCTGCGCGACGGTACCGCCGGAAGCCGTGACCGGCACGCCGTCCGGCATCAGGTATCGCAGGGCGACGATGTCGCTGCCATTGACGCGGTTGGGCAGCGCCGCAGCGAATTCATCGGGCAATGCGGGTGTGTAGGCGGTGCCGCCCGTCGCCGGAGTGGCCGGCAGCGTCACCGCATCGCCGGGCGCCGTATCGGTCGCCTCGTAGCCCTGGATGGATCGCTGGAAGTCCAGCGCCGGATGAGGCGTGGCCGCGAACGTCGTAAACAGCGAGACGCCATCCGGCGACTGCCGGGCCTGATCGTTGACGCAGCCGAAATGACCTGCCATGCGCAGTTCGCGCTGCAGGGTATCCATGGCGAAGCGACTGTTCTCCTGCACGCGCGCCAGGCCATCGGACAGCTGATAGGCAGCACGCGAGGCCGCGAACACCTGGACGACACCGAGCATGACGATCACGCCGATGGTCAGCGCGATCATCAGTTCGACCATGGACAGGCCGGCCATGCGCCGGGCCGGGGAAGGCGCGCGCATCACAGGCGGCTCCCGGCACTGAAGGTGGTATCGCTGGCGTCAGCGTTCCAGCGCTCGTCACCCCACGTCACGCTGACCGTGTACTGGGTGCCAGCACGTGCGACCTTGGCCGTGGCCCCATCCCCCAGCGCCTTGCCGAGACGGCAGGTCCAGTCCAGGGTGAACGCGTCCTTGCCGATGTCGTTGCCGACCGGTGGCAGGCAGTTCTTGGCCGCGGTGGTCGCCGTGTAGTCGCCCACGTAGGACGGTGCCATCGAGCGGTTCATCCGCAGCTGATCAAGCATTTCGTAGGTCAGGTTGGTCGCCTGGGTGCGATAGTTGGCGCTCTGCACGAAGCGTACGTTCATCGTCTGCAGCAGTGCGAAACCCAGCAAACCGACCCCCAGCACCAGGATCGCGATCAATACCTCGATCAGGCTGAAGCCGCCCTGTGCGTTGCGCGGGGAACGGAAACGGGGCGTTCTCACTTGCAGTCCTCCTTCAACAGACGCACCTGCCCGGTCGGGGACAGGCGAAGCGTGCGCTGCAGCGGCTGCTTGCCGCAGTTTTCCGGGCGCAGCGTCAGGTCGAGCGTGGCATTGGCGCGATTGCGGCCCCGCGGGTCGAAACTCACCGACAGGTCGGGCGTACCGACGGCGACCAGCGCCGAACGTCCGGGGCTGTAGCGCAGGACGGTTTCGCCGGCACTGAGCGCGCCGTCGCCGTTGCTGTCGGCCCAGACCAGCCAGCCATCGGTCCAGCTGTCGCCATCACAGGACGTGCCTCCGGCAGAGGCACACACGCCGCCACCCCTGCGGTTCTTGACCGCTTCACTGCGGGCCAGCGCCATCGACGCGATGAGGTCATTGCTGGTGGTGGCTATGCGGTTGGAGCGGATGGTGCTCTGGAAGCTCGGAAACGCGATCGTCGCCAGCACGCCCAGCACGACCACCGTGATCATCAACTCAACCAGCGTGAAGCCGTTCTGCCGGCGCAAAGACATGTGGACGCTCCCCAGCGTATTGATCGCCACCATGGGCCATCACCCTGCCGCCAGCAAGCGGCGGCAGGATGAACGGTCAATCCGGGGCGACGGGCGTCAAACGCTTGACGAACCGCCCTTCCCCACCGCTGCCGGCGCGATCCCCATCGCGCCGGCACGGTCTCAGGCCAGCACCTGGTAACAGGGCTGGTACTCGCCGGAGATCTTCATCCGGCGCTGCTCGACGAAGGCGCGCAGCAGCGCGTCCAGGGCCTGCATCATGTCCGGGTCACCGTGGATCTGGAACGGCCCGAACTGCTCGATGCGGCGCATGCCATCCTCCTTCACATTGCCGGCAACGATGCCGGAGAAGGCACGACGCAGGTCCGCCGCAAGGGCATGCGGCGCACGCCCATGGTGCAGATCCAGTGCAGCCATGGCCTCATGCGTCGGCACGAAGGGCTGCTGGTACTCCCACGGAATCTCGATGGACCAGTTGAAGAAGAACGAATCCTTCTGCGCCAGGCGATGCTCGCGCACGCGCTTGATGCCGGCGGACATCTTCCTGGCCACGGCAACCGGGTCGCCGATGATGATCTCGTAACGCTCTGCGGCGGCATCGCCCAGGGTCAGCCGGATGAAGCGGTCGATCTGCTCGAAATACGGTGCAGCCACGGTCGGGCCGGTCAGGATCAGCGGGAACGGCAGGTCCTTGTTCTCGTCGCGCAGCAGGATACCGAGCAGGTACAGGATCTCCTCGGCGGTGCCGACACCACCGGCAAACACGATGATGCCGTGGCCGATGCGGACGAACGCCTCCAGGCGCTTCTCGATGTCCGGCATGATCACCAGGTGGTTGACGATCGGGTTGGGCGATTCCGCAGCGATGATGCCCGGCTCGGTCAGGCCGATGTAGCGCGTCACCGTCTTGCGCTGCTTGGCGTGGGCGATCGTGGCCCCCTTCATCGGGCCCTTCATCGCACCCGGTCCGCAACCGGTGCAGATGTCCAGGCCGCGCAGGCCCAGCTCGTAGCCTACCTGCTTGGTGTACAGGTATTCGTCGCGCGAGATCGAGTGACCGCCCCAGCAGACCACCAGGTTCGGGTCACCGGGGTTGAGGATGCGCGCGTTGCGCAGCAGGCCGAACACCGCGTTGGTGATGCCTTCGGAGGATTCCAGTTCGGCCGCGTAGGCCGGGCCCATTTCGATGGCCATGTAGGCGAGGTCGCGGACCACGGCAAACAGCAGTTCGGCCACGCCGCGGATGATTTCGCCATCGACGAAGGCCATCGCCGGCGCATTGACCAGGTCGATGCGCACACCGCGATCCTGCTGCGCGACCTGGATGTCGAAGTCGGGATAGAGATCGCGCGCCGCGCGCGGATCATCCGACGCACTGCCGCTGGTCAGCACAGCCAGCGCGCAGCGGCGCAGCAGCTCGTGCATGCCGCCGCCGGAGGCGTCGCGCAGGCGCGCCACTTCTGCCCGCGACAGCACATCCAGCCCACCGCGCGGGTAGATCCGCGCGTCCTGTACCGGCAGCGCACGGGCTGCCTTTTCGTTCGTGGTCATATCCAACGTTTCGCTTCCTTCAAGGTTTCCGACTGTACTGCCGCCCCCTTAAAAAGCAAAACGGCCGGGAATCCCGACCGTTGGATATGTGCTGACCGCGTTCGCCATTCCGGGACCGCATCTGCGGCATCGGCGCCGCGCACGAACCCGGATGCTACGCCGATGTCGTGGCCACTGCAAGAACTTTCACCCGAACGGGAAACGGCCGGGTTACCCCGGCCGTTTCCGTCTACTGCGTGATGTTCCGACGGATCAGAACTTGTACTTCAGGGTCAGCTGCATCGACCAGCGCGACACGGCAGTGTTGCCCTTGTCGTTGTTGTTTTCCTGGATCGCGGGGTTGTCGGTGGAACCGGTGAACGAGTACACGTACTTGCCGGTCGCCGGGTCGATACCCGCGTAGTTGGCGACGCGACGGGTGGCGTAGAAGCCGTAGTCGTCGATCAGGCCCCACTTCTTGTTCAGCAGGTTGCCGACATTCATGATGTCCAGCGCGATCTCACCCTTGTGGCTCTTCACGAAGCCCGGGAACTCCTGGCTGATGCGGACGTCGAAGGTGTTGATCCACTTGGCACGGTGCGAGTTGGCCGGGACCACGCTGCCACGGTAGGCATCGAGCTCCGGATTCTGCGCCAGCCAGTTGAAGAAGTCCTGCTCCATCTGCGCGCTCTGCACGAAGCGACCACCGACCACCGAACCGAACAGCACGTCACCCGGGCCGCTCGGCACATAGAACAGATCGTTGGTGGTAGCACCGTCGCCGTTGGCATCGTTGTAGAAGATGTAGCTGTACGGACGGCCCGAACGACCTTCGTAGAACAGGCCGACGCGGGTGGCGTTGTCACCGAAGAAGTTGTGCTTCCACTCCAGGGTGCCGGTGATGCGGTCCTTGATCGCGTAACGCGAGTCGTAGGCCACGTCTTCGTTGGCGTTGAAGATCAGCGTGTTGTTCCAGTTCGAGGTGTTCTGCGAGCTGGTCAGCGGGCTGACTTCCTTGGACTTGGTATAGGTGTAACCCAGCGACCAGCCCCAGTTCTCGGTCAGCGGCTTGGCCAGCGAGAAGGTGGCCTGCGTACCACGACCCTTGTCGGTGTTGCGCATGACCAGCACGTCGCCGATGTCGCTCGGACGGTTGGCACGGTCGGTGGCACGGTTGGTGCCGGTGGTCATGCCGAAGTTGGTGCCACCCGACATGCGGCTGTTCGCCGGATTACGGCCATTCGCATCCCAGTAGATCGCACGACCGTCCTGGCCGTAAGCGGTCGGCGCCGAAACGTCGAGACGGTCGAAGTAGATGCCGTCCTTGACCTTGGTCATCAGCACTTCGGCCGACGCCACGATGCCGTACCACGGCAGCTCATGGTCGAACGCCAGGTTGGCCTTCCACACCGACGGCAGGCGGGTGCCCGGGGCGATGATGTCGACGTTCTGGCGCGCAGCTGCGGGGCCACCAGCCGGAATGTACGGATTGTTGCCGTCCGGGGTGAAGCCGCTGGTCAGGTTGCGCTCATCGTACTCGATGTAGTTCAGGCCGGTGTTCTGGTAGGCACCCGCCAGCCACACGTTCGGGGCAGCGCCACCGAACAGGCCCACGCCACCACGCAGCTGGGTCGGGCGCTCGCTGTCGAAGGTGTAGTTGAAGCCGACGCGCGGCTGCACCAGGTTCTTGTCGACCAGCTGGGTGTTGTTGAAGCCGTACAGCTGCTCGATGCGCGGGTTGTACAGGCGCTGGCTGCTGAAGTCAGGCATGTCGACGCGGACACCGAACATCAGGCTCAGGTTGTAGTTGATGGCCCAGGTATCCTGGACGAACACACCGGTGTTCTTCAGGGTGAAGTCTGCCGGGATATCACTGCGGCTGCCGCCGGCGCGCGGGGCACGCAGCTGGTAGCGCGCGATGCGACCGTTCAGGAAGTCCTCGACGCTGTTGAACTCGTAGACGCCGTTGAGGTTGCGGCCGTAGAAGTTCATCAGGTCGTTCTTCGAGTAATCGAAGCCGAACTTGACGGTGTGATCGCCGATGTACCAGGTACCGGCACCGAAGGCGCTCAGTTCCTTCGATTCCACGATGTTGACGTGCGTGTTCTGCTCGGTACCGACGTACAGCGAGTCGTTACCCGAACGGATGCGGATCTGCGGCATGTCGACCAGCGGAACGCGGTTGGCCGAGTAATCCTTGTGCGAGACCTTGAACTCGGTCGAGAAGTTCTCGGACCAGTCGCTGAACAGTTCGCCCATCCAGGTTTCGTATTCGGTCGGCTGCTGGTACCAGAAGTTGCTCAGCGAGATCGCACTGGTGCTGACCTGCGGGAAGCGGACGACGTTCTGCTCCATCTTGTTGTAGCGCAGGGCCGCACGGTGGTTTTCATTGATGTTCCAGTCCAGCTTGACCGCGTACTCTTCGATTTCGGTCTTGCTGTTCGGTGCCGTCAGGCTGCCCGGGTCATAGCCGAGTCCACCCAGGAAATTCTGGACGTCGGTGATCTGCTGCTGGGTGATGGTGCCCTTGCCGATCGGGGTGTCGCTCAGGCTGATGCCAGCGGCCGAACGCTCGTACTTCTCGTAGTTGCTGAAGAAGAACAGCTTGTCCTTGACGATCGGGCCGCCGAAGGTCATGCCGTAGGTCTTCTCGTCCTCGAAGCCGTTGAACTTCTCGCCACGCAGTTCCTCGCGGACCATGTCCTTGTCGCGGTAGGAACCGTAGACAGTGCCATGGAACTCGTTGGTACCCGACTTGGTCACGGCATTGATCACCGCACCGGTACCACCGGCGATGGTGGTGTCGTAGTTCGCGAGATCGATGTTGATTTCCTGGATGGCATCCATCGACACCGGCTGACGCTCGGTCGGCAGGTTGTTGGAGCCCAGGCCGAACGGATCGGAGGCACTGATGCCGTCGATACGGATCGCGTTGTAACGGGTGTTCTGACCGCCAGCCGAGATCGCGCCGTCAGCCTTGCTGACCTGCGAGATGCGCGGGTCCAGGCGGATGTAGTCCTGGATGTTGCGGTTGGCCGACGGCAGCGCGTCCATCGTTTCGCGGGTCACGTTCGAGCCGGTACCCATCTTGGTGGCGCTGAAGATGTCCAGGCCGCCCGCGGTGGCGACAACATTCACGGCGTCCAGGTTGGTGGCCGCCACGTCGCCGGTCAGGTTGGCATTGACGGTGTTGACCTGGTTCAGGTTCAGGTAGACACCCTCTTCGGTCTTGGTGCCTTCACCCGGCTTGGTGATGGTGATGGTGTACGGACCACCCACGCGCAGGCCGCGCGCGTTGTAACGACCCGACGCATCGGTCGTGGCGCGCGAAACGGTGCCCGACTCGGTGTGGGTGATGGTGACTTCAGCACCGGCGACAGGCTGGCCAGCGGCGGACACGACCTGGCCGCCGACACCTGCAGAGGTGCTCTGGGCGAAGGCGGGAGCGGCAGCAAGTGCGGCCACGAGACCAAGGGTGAGCTTGGACATCCGGAGTGGGTGGGTCATCTAGGGTAGCCTCGATACGAGTTGGCGATGGCGGAAAAAAGACGCATCCAAGCGGCCTTGCGGGTGGCCGACTGGACAGTGATCTGGGGTTCCCGACCGTGTTGGCTGAAGGCAGCCATAACGGTTAACACTAGATTAACACGCTACGCCATCAATGTGACGGTTGTGCGACAAACGGCACCGGATCGCAACGCAATCATGACGGGATCTTCATCCCGCCTTACGTCGCCCTTCACTCTGCCGGGCGTGCGCTGCCTGCATCCAGGATCTGCCCCCGCCAGGCCGAGCCGGCACTGGACAGCAGGGTCACGGCCGCGGCCGCGGCGGCCTCGGGCCCCTGCGCAGCCGGGTCCTGGTCGATCGAGTAGGCGCGGGCGCGCAGGGCCGTGCGCAGGGGCCCAGGGTACAGGCCGCTGACCCGGACCGGACTGCGGCCCAGCTCATCATGAAGGCTGGCGATCAGGCCGCGCAGGCCATGCTGGGCGGCGCCATAGCCTCCCCAGTAGGCCTGCCCCACCCGTTCCGGCGCATCGACCGTGAACACCAGCGCCGCATCCTCGCGCTGGCGCAGCAGCGGCAGGCAGGCCTGCGCCAGCCAGGCGGGTGCGGTCAGGGTGACGTGGACGGCGCGGGCGAAACTTGCCGGGTCGGCCAGTTCGAACGGGGTCAAGCCCGGAAAGTGGGCGGCGCAGACAAGTAGCCCGTCCAGTCGCCCCAGCTCCGTCTGCAGCGCCTGGGCGAGATCGGCGTAGTCATCGGGACCGGCCCCTTCCAGATCCAGCGGATACAGCAGGGGCTCGGGACCGGCTGCCTGCACCTGGGCGTAGACCCGGTCCAGCCGGCGCGGCTTGCGCCCCAGCAGGACCACGGTCGCGCCTGCGCTGGCGGCGGCCACTGCGGCGGCACTTCCGAGACCACCACCGGCACCGGCCACAAGCACCACGCGGTCCTGCAACGGGCGGCCATCGAGCGCCCCGTTGGTCGGTGACGTCGATGGCGGCGCACTCATCCCAGGGTCGCCTCTTCGACGATGCGCTTGAGCTCGCCGGATTCGAACAGCTCCATGATGATGTCGCAGCCGCCGATCAACTCCCCGTTGATGAACAGCTGCGGAAACGTCGGCAGGTTGGAGAAACGCGGCAGGTTCGCGCGGATTTCCGGCTCCTCCAGCACATTGACGGTGCGCAGGGAGACGGCGCCGGCAGCCATCAGCGCCTGTACGGCGCGGCTGGAGAAGCCGCACGTCGGGTATTGCGGGGTGCCCTTCATGAACAGCACGAGCGGGTAACGATCGACCTCGGCCTGGATTTGCTGCATTACCGCCACAACCACACTCCTTGCTTCGCCGGACAAACCGACCGCGATGGTCGGCTAGACTGCCCAAGGTAGCCGCCATTGTAAGCGGATGGAACCGGCTGCCGCCGCCCCTCTGTCCACGAACCTGTCCATGCCCGTCGAACTGCCTGCCCTGCCCTACCTGTCCGGCTCCCTGCAGCCTCATCTTTCCGCGCAGACCGTGGAACTGCATCACGGCGAGCACCATCGTGCCTATGTCGATGCGGTCAATGCCGGCATCCGCGGCACCGAATGGGAAGAGGCCTCGCTGGAGGAGATCGTCCGTCATGCCCAGGGCGCCCTGTTCGACGCCGCGGCCCAGGCCTGGAACCACGGCTTCTATTGGCAGTGCCTGCGCCCGCGCGGCGGCGGTGAGCCACAGGGACGGCTGGGCGAGCTGGTCAAGCGCCAGTTCGGCGACGTGCAGCGCCTGCGCGAGGAGTTCAACCGCACCGCGCTGGGCCTGTTCGGCTCCGGCTGGGTGTGGCTGGTGCAGCATCCGGGCGGCCAGCTTGGCATCCAGGCCACCCGCAACGCCGGCACCCCGCTGACCGGCGACAGCGCGCCGCTGCTGTGCTGTGACGTGTGGGAACACGCGTACTACACCGACTACCAGAATGACCGTACACGCTACCTGGAGGCGTTCTGGCAGATGGTCAACTGGGAATTCGCCGAGAGCCGGCTGCGCTGAGAGCATCCGCCGGGCGTGGCCCGGCAGCACCGGGCCATGCCTGGCGACGCGATGGGCATCACGCGCTCTCGTGCGCCGCCACCGCATCCATGACCCGGGCCGAGTACACCAGTGCCGCGCCGGCGTTGAGCGAAACCGCCACCCCGAGCGCCTCGGCGATCTCCTCGCGGCTGGCGCCCTGCTTGAGCGCGGCATCGACGTGCACCGTGATGCAGCCGTCGCAACGGGTGGTCACGGCGACCGCCAGCGCGATCAGCTCGCGGGTTTTTGCATCGAGATGATTGGTCTGGGCACCGGCATTGGCCAGAGTGGCGTAGCCCTTGATGGTATCCGGCGAGAGCTTGCCGATCTCGCCGATACGGCCCTTCAGTTCCTTGCGGTATTCGTTCCAGTCGAGCATGACGATGACTCCGGGGAAAGGAGCCTTACGCTATCACCCTGGTTGATGCGCCGATGCGTGCATCGGCGCGTCACAGCGTTGCGCTTCCGCGTCGCGGTCAACCGCGCAGTGCCCGCACCGCCGGTGCGACCTGCAGCTGGCGCCCCAGTGCCTCGCCCACCTGTTCCAGTGCCGTGGCCAGTGCGCCGGCCTGGTCGTCGCGCAGCGTGGCGTGGCCCACCTTGCGGCCTTCACGGGGCTGCTTTCCATAGTCGTGCCAGTGGCCGCCTGCCTGGGCCAGCACCGGCGCCGGGTCCGGCATCTCGCCCAGCCAGTTGAGCATGCAGGCGTGGCCGAGCATGCGGGTACTGCCCAGCGGCAGGCCCAGCACGGCGCGAAGATGATTCTCGAACTGCGAGGTCTCGCTGCCTTCGATGGTCCAATGGCCGGAGTTGTGCACGCGCGGCGCCATCTCGTTGGCCAGCAGTTCGCCGTCGCGGCAGAACAGCTCCAGAGCGAACACGCCCACGTACTGCAGATGCTCGGCCAGCCGTCGGGCATAGCCGATGGCGGCATCCTGTTCGGCGGCCGACAGCACAGCAGGCGCCACACTGGCCGAAAGCACGCCATCCACATGCCAGTTGCCGGTCACCGGCCAGGCCTGGAAACCGCCGTCACGGCCGCGCACGGCCACCACGCTGACCTCGCGCTGGAAAGCCACGAAGCCCTCCAGGATCAGGCCGGTGTGCTCGACCTGGGCGCCCAGGGCCTGCCAGGCAGCGTCGATGTCAGCTTCGCTGCGCAACCGGAACTGGCCCTTGCCGTCATAGCCGAGGCGACGGGTCTTGAGGATGCACGGCAGGCCGAACGCGGCCGCCTTCGCGGCGAGCTCCTCGCGGCTGCGGATATCGGCGAACGGCGGCAGCGGAATGCCCAGCTGCTGGAACAGCGTCTTCTCGCTCAGGCGGTCCTGCGCTACAGCCAGCGCTGCGGGCGGCGGATACACCGGCACCCGCTCGGCCAGCCACTGCGCACTGTCCGCGGGCACATTCTCGAAGTCGAACGTCACTACATCGACTTTGGCGGCGAAGTCCGCCAGCGCCTGGCGGTCATCGAAGGCACCGACGGTGAGCGGTGCCAGCGGCCCGCTGCAGGCGTCCGCCGCCGGATCGTACAGTTCGAAGCGCAGTCCCAGCGGCGCACCGGCCAGGACCATCATGCGGGCCAGCTGGCCGCCGCCGAGGATGCCGACAGTCAGGTTCATTGGCGCGGGTCGTCGTGGGCCATCACATCTTCGGTCTGGCGCGTGCGGAAGGCATCCAGCGCCTGGCCGATGGCCGGCTGGTCGCTGGCCAGCATCGCGGCGGCGAACAGCGCGGCGTTGGAGGCACCCGCATTGCCGATGGCGAAGGTAGCCACCGGAATGCCGGCCGGCATCTGCACGATCGACAGCAGCGAGTCCATGCCATTGAGCGCCTTGGACTGCACCGGCACGCCCAGCACCGGAACCGCGGTCTTGGCCGCGATCATGCCCGGCAGATGCGCGGCACCGCCGGCGCCAGCGATGATCGCGCGCAGGCCACGTCCGCCCGCCTGTTCGGCATAGCTGAACAACACATCCGGCGTCCGATGGGCGGACACCACCTTCACTTCAAACGGAACACCCAGGGCCTCAAGCTTCTGGGCGGCGTGCTGCATGGTTTCCCAGTCGGAGCGGGAACCCATGACGATGCCGACGAGCGGCGCGTTCGGATTGGGGGTCATTGGCCGTCACCTGCCTTAAAGACGTATTCTAGCCGTCTTCCACGCAAGACGAAGAACCATGGATCGCAAGCTGCTCGACCTGCTGGTGTCGCCGGACACCCGCCAGCCCTTGTCCCTGCTGGATGGCAAGGGCCTGGAAGCCCTCAACAAGTCGATTTCCGCCGGCGCGGTGAACAAGGCCGACGGCAACCCGCTGGCGCAGCCGCTGCGCGAGGCCTTGGTCACCCGTGACCGCAAGCAGGTGTTCCGGGTCGACGACGGCATCCCGGTGCTGCTGGCCGAGGAGGCCATTCCAACCGCGCAGATCGCTGACTTCCCGGCCGCATGAGCATGCTGCCGACGCCGGATGCGGCCGTCGTCGCCGCCGATGTCGCCCGCGCGCTGGCGGAGGATCTGGGCAGCGGCGACGTCACCGCCGCCCTGCTGCCCGACCAGACTGACAGCGCCTACCTGCTGTGCAAACAGGATGCGGTGATTGCCGGCCGGCCGTGGTTCGATGCCACCCACCGCGCGCTCGACCCGGACGTGCGCATTGAATGGCGCATCGCCGAAGGCGAGTCCGTCACTGCCGGTACGGTACTTGCACTGCTGCACGGCCGCAGCCGCAGCCTGGTCAGCGCCGAACGCACGTCGCTGAACTTCCTGCAGACCCTGTCCGGCACCGCTACCACCACGGCGCGCTACGTGGCCGCCGTGGCCGGCACCGGCACGCGCATTCTCGACACCCGCAAGACCCTGCCCGGCCTGCGCCTTGCACAGAAATACGCAGTGCGCTGCGGAGGCGGGGAAAACCATCGTTTCGGCCTGTACGACACGGTGATGCTGAAAGAAAACCATATTCGTGCCGCCGGTTCGCTGGCCGCTGCGGTGGCGGCCGCGCGTCGGCAATGGCCACGGTTGCCACTGGTGGTCGAGGTCGAAGACCTGACCCAGCTCCGTCAGGCGCTGGAGTCCGGCTGCGAGCGCATCCTGCTCGATGATTTCAGCCCCGACCTGCGCCGTGAAGCCGTACGCATCACCGCCGGCCGCATTCCGCTGGAGGTGTCGGGCAGCGTCGGCCTTGGCGGCCTGCGCTCGATCGCGGAGGACGGCGTGGACTGCATCTCCATCGGCGGCCTGACCAAGCATGTACAGGCCATCGATCTGTCACTGAAGCTGGGCCCACCGCCGGGTTGAGGCCCGGTAACGCCTGACGCAACCGCGTTGCCCGCCGGGCATGGCCCGGCGCTACCGGACGCGTCATGCACTGGGGAGCGCCGGGCCATGCCCGGCCGACATTGACGGATCCACCCGGCGTTCACGACGGCGCTGCGACGCTGCGCGCATCCCCCACTGGAGCCGCGCATGCGCCGGATGCTGTTGCCTGCCTGTCTGCTGCTCGCGTCAATGCCCTTGTCCGCCGCAGCGGCCGAGGCCTGTGATGTCCCGCCGCGCTTCGGCCTGAGCCCCTTGGCCATTGCCATCCGCAACGCGGCATGCAACGAGCATCGGCTGTGGTTCCGCCCCTTCATCGACCGCGATGGCCGCGCCGCCAGCCTCAGCGTCACGGAAGCCGAGAACGAGCATCTGGCCGACAACGGCCTGATTGCCTGGCAGCGCGTCTCCCACTACTGGCGTGACAGCGGCACGCTCAACGCCATGGGCAGCATCGCCGGTGCCAGCAGTTGTGCCGCGCCACTGGGCTCGCGCTATACCGACAGCGACTGCCGTGCCTTCCTGATCGACAATCCCTGGTCGGCTGCCTTCATTTCCTGGGTGATGGTGCGTGCCGGTGTCCCCGGCTTCAACACCTCGCCGCGCCACATCGACTACATCCGTGCTGCCTACCAGGGTGGCCCTTCCGGCGTGCCTTACCGGCTGGCCGATCCAGCCACGGCTAAGCCGGCCCCCGGTGATCTTCTGTGCTTCCTGCGCGACCGCAGCACCACGCTCAGCTACAGCGGACTGGTACAGGCGCTTGGCAATGGCTCGGTCGGCCATTGGAAGTCGCACTGCGAAGTCGTTGTTGCGGCCAATCTCGGCGGTGACCAGACCTTGTACCTGGTAGGCGGCAACGTCATGAACACCGTGGCGATGCGGCTGCTGCCGCTGGATCGGACCGGACTGATCCAGTTGCCTGCGGCCCGCGAACGCGACAGCACCGGCATCGAGCCCAGCTGCACGCCGGGGCGCGAGGACGAATGCAGTTTCAACCGCCAGGACTGGGCCGCACTGCTGCAGCTGACTGCGACCGCGCCGTTGATCGCACCGGCACCGGCAGCGGCAACGCCACCGATGACCACAGCGCCCGCAGTGCAGCCGGCTTCCGGTGATCCGCAGCGGATGAACTGAATCTTCTGCTTGATCCAGCAGGCATTCGCCGCCATCTTTGCCGCATCGACACCCGACGCCCTGGAACCATGCCCACCCTGCTGCTGTTGCTGATTGCCGGCGCCATCGTCTACTTCTTCTGGAACGCTGCCCGCTCCGCCGCCGAGCGCGCGGTCGAGCTGGGACGCAACGCCTGCCGCGCCGCCAATGTGCAGTGGCTGGACCAGGCGGTGCATGCCACCGGCCTGCGCCTGTCGCGCGGCGAGGATGGCCGGCTCGGTTTCGAGCGCACCTTCAAGTTCGAATATTCCTACGATGGCATCGATCGCCATGTGGGCCGGATGGTGCTGCGCGGCGATCAGCTGGTGTCGTTCACCGGCCCGGGCGCGGCGCGGATCAGCCAGATCCGGCCGGATGTGGACGATGCCGAGGATGTCTGATCCCGGACATCCACGCGTGGCGTGGATCTTCCTGATCCGGGATCGGTAGCGCCGGGCCATGCCCGGCGACCAGGTCTGTAGAACGGCAAGGCGCAAAGTTGCGCTGGACGCTCCTGTTACTTGACCACGCGCAGGTTCGGCCGGCCCTTCGGCGGCGGTCCTGCCGGCGGCGTATCCTCCGGCGGCGTGTCGTCGTCATGCAGCACTTCGTCGCCGGTCGACGCCGGTTCGCTGCCCGGAATGTCATCCGGCAGTGCCATGCCCTGCCCGGTCTCGCGGGCGTAGACGGCCAGCACGGCACTGATCGGCACCTGCACCGGGTAGCTGGTACCGGAGAAGCGCGCCGAGAAGCTCACCATCTCGTTGTCGATCATCAGGCGCACTACCGCGCGTTCGGCGATGTTGAGCACCACTCTGCCATCCTTGACCGCCGAAGGCGGCACCTGCACGCCGGGGACGCCGGCGTCGACCAGGATGTGCGGGGTCAGCTGGTTGTCATTGATCCATTCCACCAGTGCCCGCAGCAGGTACGGGCGGTGGCTGGTCATGTGGAAGAAGTCTTCGGTCATGCGTGAAGTGTACGCGCCCGACGCCCCGACCGGGGCGGATCGCCTGCAAGCCGGTCGGCGTGCAGACGGGAAAGCAGCGGCCGGCTCAGACGGGCAGGTCGCGCAGCTTCTTTTCCTGCTCGGTCAGGCTGCGCACGAACCCCGGGTGGCGGAAGATGCGGTTGCCGTAATCCTCGATGGCCTTGCCGTCCTTCGGCAACGGCACATCCAGTGACTGCAGGCGCCAGATGATCGGCGCCATCGCGCAGTCGGCCAGGCTCATTTCCGGGTTCAGGAAGAACTTGCTGGCCTTGAACAGCGGCAGCGACGCGGTCAGCAACTCCTTCAAGCGCTTGCGCCCGGCCTCGGCCTGGGTCTTGTTGCCCAGCTGGATGGCCTGCACCTGCGGCACCCAGTCGTGCTCGATGCGCAGCATCGCCAGGCGGATGCGTGCACGTGACAGCGGATCGACCGGCATCAGCGGCGGATGCGGATAGCGCTCGTCAAGGTATTCGCTCACCACCGAAGCGGCGTACAGCACCAGTTCGCGCTCGACCAGGGTCGGCACCGAATGGTACGGATTGAGGTCGATCAGGTCTTCGGGCGGATTCTGCGGATCGACCGCAACGAAATCGAACGTCACACCCTTGGCCGCAAGGACCAGGCGCACACGGTGGCACAGTACATCGTCGTTCGAGGAAAACAGCGTCAGTGTATTGCGCATGCGTACGCTCGCCGCCATCAAAGGCTCTCCTACGACAGGAGACCGCCTGCCGCATCGGCGCCGCCAGCACCGTGCCGGCGGTCGACTTCTCCCCGAGTGTGCAACCGACCATCACAAAAGCCAATAGGCCCAGCCAACGGCCGGCGGCAGAATCAGTGAACGTCCTTCCAGTATTCCTTCTTCAGCAGGTACACCAGGAAGGTCAACAGGGCCAGGAACAGGATCACCCACACGCCCAGCTGCTGCCGCTTGAGCGCGGCCGGTTCGCCGGCGTATTCGAGGAAGTTGGTGATGTCCCGCACGGCCTGGTCGTACTGGCCGGCATCAACCGAGCCGGGGCTGTCGATGCGTAGCCCGGTCACCGGCGGGTCCATGCCTGGCCCTTCGGCCTTGCCGTGCACGGCATGCTGCAGGCCCTGCATTTCCCAGAGCGGGTTGGGCATGGAGGCGTTGGCGAACAACGCGTTGTTCCAGCCCAGCGGGCGGCTGCTGTCGAGATAGAACGACTTGAGGTAGGTGTAGACCCAGTCGCTGCCCCGCACACGCGAGATCAGGCTCAGGTCCGGCGGCATCTTGCCGAACCACTTCTCGGCCTGCTCCTTGGGCATCGCCACCGGCACCGGATCGCCGATTGCCGCACCGGTGAAGTTGAGGTTGTTCATCACCTCTTCCTCGGTCAGCCCCAGGTCCTGCGCCATCCGCGAGTAGCGCAGGTACTTCAGCGCGTGGCAGCTGGAGCAGTAGTTCATGTACAGCTGCGCGCCGCGCTGCAGCGATGCGCGGTCACCGAGGTCGTTGCCGGCCTGCAGCAGCTTGGTGCCGCCTTCGGCAGCGGTGGCCAGGAAACTGCCCAGCATCAGGGCGGCCGCGAGGGCCAGCCGGACCATCCAGCGCTCAGTCATGCGTGGTCACCCTCTCCGGTACCGGCTTGGTCTTGTCCAGCCTTGTCCATAGCGGCATGGTGATGAAGAACGCGAAGTACAGGAAGGTCAGCACCCGCCCGATGTAGGTCTCGTGCACGTCGGTACCCGGACCGGAGCCGATCACGCCCAGCCACACGAAGCACACGGCCAGCATGCCCAGCATCACCTTCGAGATCCAGCCGCGGTAGCGCACCGACTTCACCCGCGCCTTGTCCAGCCAGGGCACCAGGAACAGGATGGCGATCGCCGAGAACATCACCAGCACGCCACCGAGCTTGTTCGGCACCACGCGCAGCATCGCGTAGTACGGGGTGTAGTACCACACCGGTTTGATGTGTTCCGGGGTCACCAGCCGGTTGGCCTCGGTGAAGTTGTCGTGCTCCAGGAACAGGCCACCAAAGCCGGGGGCGAAGAAGATGATGAAGGCGGCGATGATCAGCAGGAAGCCGGCGCCGACGCCATCCTTGAGCGTGTAGTAAGGATGGAAGGGAATGCCATCGGCCGGTGCATTGGGCGACCAGCGGTTGCCCTTGGGCCCCTTCTTGATCTCCACGCCATCCGGGTTGTTGGACCCCACTTCATGCAGCGCGCCCAGGTGCAGCACCACCAGCAGCAGCAGCACCAGAGGCAGTGCGATCACGTGCAGCGCGAAGAAGCGGTTGAGCGTGGCATCGCTGGGCAGGTAATCGCCCATGATCCACTCGGTCAGGCCATTGCCGATCACCGGAATCGCGCCGAACAGCGATATGATCACCTTGGCGCCCCAGAACGACATCTGGCCCCACGGCAGCACGTAGCCCATGAAGGCCTCGGCCATCAGCACCAGGTAGATCAGCATGCCCAGGATCCACACCAGCTCGCGCGGTTTCTGGTAACTGCCATACAGCAGCCCGCGGAACATGTGCAGGTAGACCACGATGAAGAACAGCGATGCACCGGTGGAGTGCATGTAACGGATCAGCCAGCCCCACTCGACATCACGCATGATGTATTCGATGGAGCCGAAGGCCTCCGCCGCGCTGGTCTTGTAGTGCATCGTCAGGAAGATGCCGGTGACGATCTGGTTGACCAGCACCAGCAGCGCCAGTGAACCGAAGTAGTACCAGATGTTGAAGTTCTTCGGCGCGTAGTACTCGCTGACGTGCTTGCGGTAGATCGGCATCAGCCCCGGCGCGCGGGCGTTGACCCAGTCGGCGACGCCTGTCGCGGTACGGCTCAGGATATTGGCCATCAGGCTGCCCCCTCCGGATCGACACCGATGATGAGCGTGTTGTCGTCCTGGTAGTGGTGCGGTGGCACCAGCAGGTTGATCGGCGCCGGCACGTCCTTGAAGACGCGGCCGGACATGTCGAAGCGCGACTTGTGGCAGGGGCAGAAGTAGCCGCCCTTCCACTGCGGGTCATACGGTTCGGGGCGGATCTCGGCCACCATCTCCGGCGAGCAGCCCAGATGCGTGCACAGGCCGACCAGCACCGACACGTCGGGCTTGATCGAGCGCAGCTCGGGATTCTGCTTGAGCACGTAGGCGGGCTGCTGGTCCTTCTCGCCGGACTCCGGGTCCTTGAGGCGGTCGTCGAGCCC
Organism: Stenotrophomonas sp. B2; assembly: GCF_014947095.1. Lineage (NCBI taxonomy): Bacteria > Pseudomonadati > Pseudomonadota > Gammaproteobacteria > Lysobacterales > Lysobacteraceae > Stenotrophomonas > Stenotrophomonas sp. B2. The sequence continues at coordinate 183,725 of NZ_JADCQA010000001.1, forward strand.
ATGCAGCGCGTCGAGGATCGCCTTGGACCGTTTGACGATCCAGATGGGCTGGCCGCGCCATTCCACGATCAGGCGCTGGCCTTCCTGCAGGGCACTGATATCGGCCACCACCGGTGCTCCCGCGAGCTTCGCGCGGGCACTGGGGTTCCACGATTTGATGAAAGGAACTGCGGTGAATCCGACGCCGACGGCGCCAACCACGGCTGTGGTGGCAGTAAGAAAACGCCGACGTCCGGTATTGACTGGATCGTGTACCCCATCGTTGGCCATCCGGCACTCCGATATTGATTAGGTAGCTTTAAGGCTGCCAGCGGTCTGGTGGGGGCCAGAGCCGCATTGAATCATGGGCGAGTGTAGCGGAACCGTTACGCGCCACACAACGCATTGCAACAACTCTTTGCACCGTGTGCCGACCGGCAGCCGGCGATGGGCCGTCAGTCGGCACCGGCACCGGCCGGACTACTGGTGACTCAAGGCACTGCGGTAACGATCGGCCAGCTGGCCCACCCGACGCACGTAGTACTGGGTTTCGCTGTAAGGGGGCACGCCACCATGGCGGTCGACCGCACCTTCCCCGGCGTTGTAACCGGCGGCGGCCAGGGTGAGGTTGCCGTTGAATCGCTTCAGCAGCCACGACAGGTACTGCACGCCGCCACGGATGTTCTGGCCCGCATCGTAGGAATCACTGACCCCGAAGCGCGCGGCAGTCGGCGGCATCAGCTGCATCAGGCCCTGCGCACCGGCGCGGCTGAGTGCGGTCGGATTGTAGGCCGACTCGGCATGGATGATCGCCCGGACCACCGCCTCCTCCACGCCGAACTCGCGCGCGGCCGAAGCGATCTCGGTCTGGAAGGCTGTCGTGTTCAGACGCACGGTGCCGAAGTCCACGCGCGGGTTGGCCCCACAGGCGTAGCAGCGCTCCATGAAGCTGTAGCGGATGGTGCGCACCGGCCCCAGGTGGGCAACCTGGCTGGGCCGCGCACTGGTGTAGTGGCGCACCCCATCCTTCATATAGGAATAGACCTGGCCACTGACCATGCGCCCGGTGCGGGGCGTGCCGGCAGCAACTGCCGGAGTCGAAGCAGGCACCGGTGCAGCCGGCACGGGCACGGCTGCACTGGCGGCCACCGCCACCGGATTGCGCTCGATGCTGGCCACAGTGGCCGGCACAGGCCTGGCAACAGTCGCTGCCGGGCGGGCCGGGCGGGCGGCCTCCCGGCTGTAGCTGATGGTGCTGCATTGGGCACCGGCCACACGCTTGCTCACATAGCTGGTGACCCCGTCTGCCCCCTGGCACTTGTACAGGGTGCCGGCGCTGGCCGGCGCAGCGGTCAGCGCAGCGATGATGATCGCCGTTGTCCCCAGTCTCCCCTTCATGGCCGCGAGTGTCCCAGCTTCGCCCCGCGTTGCCAAGCCGTGCGGCTCAGCCTGTGATGTCAGGCACAGCCAGCAGCTGCGCCAGCCCGCCCAGGCGCTGCGCCAGTTCCTGGCGCAGCGCCGGCGGCGGGGGGCACAGCTCCAGCGGCACCCGGGCGAGGCTGAGAATCTGCGCCAGCATCATGCCGCGGCTTTCCGCGCCCATGCGCAGCAGGCAGTGATCGGCACCATCGGCTTCGAGCACGCCACACCAGGGGGGAATGCGACCTTCCAGCTCGGTGTGGCTGCCGGCCAGGCGCAGCACCGCCTGCAGTGCGAACGGCGCCTGGCTGACCGCCTGCCGCACCATCACATCGGGCGGTGCGGGCGTGCGCCGATGCAGGCCGGGCTCGCCCAGCGCGCGCACCGCGCCCATCCGGTCCACCCGCAACGTGCGCCAGTCCTGGCGGCCCAGATCCCAGGCCAGCAGGTACCAGCGACGTCCGTAGTTGACCAGATGCTGGGCCTCGACCTCGCGCTGGGTCACCGCGTCCTGCGCGCTGCGGTACTCGAAGGCCAGCCGGGTTGCCTGGCGGCAATGCTGGGCCAGGCGCCCCAGCAGACGTGCGTCGGTGGAAGGCAGATCCGACAGCGTCGCGGTGGCGGCGTGCACCTCGCCGGCCTGCTGGCGGCGGCGGGTCGGCACCAGTGGATCGAGCTTGGACAGCAGACCGCGCGCGGTCTCGTCGATGCCGGCCACCGTGGCCGAGGCCGCGCGCAGGGCGATGGCCAGGGTCGTCGCCTCCTCTTCGTCCAGCAGCATCGGGAGTACGGGTGCGCCCGCTCCCAGCTGATAGCCGCCCCCTACCCCGGCCGATGCCCTGACCGGATAGCCCAGCTCACGAAGGCGCTCGATGTCGCGGCGGATGCTGCGCCGGTCCACCCCCATGCGCTCGGCCAGTTCCGCCCCCGACCACTGTCGGCGGGCCTGCAGCAGGGCGATCAGGCGGAGCAGGCGATGGGCGGTATGGCGCATGAGGAATCGAGGACAGAAGTCGTCCGCAATAGTGCCCCAGCATGGGCCCCAGTTCACCCCTCTGCTGCAAGGAGCACTGCCATGACGTCCCGCCAGATCACCCTCTATCACGCTGCCCGTTCACGCTCGAGCGGCGCCGTGGCCCTGCTTGAAGCCCTGGGTGCCGACTACCGCCTGCATGTGCTGGACCTGAAAGCCGGCGCCAACCTGGCCCCGGCCTACCTGGCCATCAACCCGATGGGCAAAGTGCCGGCGATCATCCATGAGGGCGCGCTGGTGACCGAGCAGGTGGCGATCTACCTGTACCTGGCCGATCTCTACCCCGAAGCCGGCCTGGCGCCGCCGATCGGCTCGCCGCTGCGCGGCCCCTACCTGCGCTGGATGGCCTTCTACGGCGCCTGTTTCGAGCCGGCGATGATCGACCGCGCGATGCGCCGCGACCCGCCACCGCAGTCGATGTCGCCCTACAACGACGCCGAAACCGTCCTGCAGGTGATCGAGGCGCAGCTGGCGCAGGGGCCTTACCTGCTGGGTGAGGAGATGAGCGCCGCCGACGTGCTGTGGGGCAATGCCCTGAAATGGACCACCGATTTCGGGCTGGTGCAGCCCGCCCCCGCCACGGCGGACTACATCGCCCGGATGGGCGCATTGACGGCCTTCGACCGCTCGCGGCAGATCGACGCGGAGCTGATCGCGGCGTAAGGGCGCCCGCCGGGCACGGCCCGGCGCTACCGGGCGGCAGGGGCCGTGCCCCATGAGCGTGCACCGCGGCGGGAGGCGCAGGATGCGGGTAGAATTGCCCGCTTTCCCGCCACCCGAATGGATTAAGCGCCATGACCGGGACGCCAGACGTCTTTCCGCCCGCCACGCCGGGCGGCACCCCGCTCGTTGCCCTGCCCTCCGCTCCGCGCACGCCGGAGCAGATCAAGGGCAAGCTGTACATCAAGACCCACGGTTGCCAGATGAACGAGTACGACTCGGCCAAGATGGCCGACGTGCTCGCCGCCAGCGACGGCCTGGTGCTGACCGACACCCCGGAGGATGCCGACGTCATCCTGGTCAACACCTGTTCCATCCGCGAGAAGGCGCAGGAGAAGGTGTTCAGCCAGCTCGGCGTCTGGAAGGGGCTGAAGAACCAGGGCCGCGAGGTCATCATCGGCGTCGGTGGCTGCGTCGCTTCGCAGGAGGGCGAGGCCATCATCAAGCGCGCGCCGTTCGTGGACCTGGTGTTCGGCCCGCAGACCCTGCACCGGTTGCCGGAGCTGATCCGAGCGCGTCGCGAGCAGAAGCGACCGCAGGTGGACATCAGCTTCCCGGAAATCGAGAAGTTCGACCGCCTGCCGGAGCCGCGCGCTGAAGGCGCGTCGGCGTTCGTGTCGATCATGGAAGGCTGCTCGAAGTACTGCTCGTTCTGCGTGGTGCCCTACACCCGCGGCACCGAAGTCAGCCGTCCATTCGAGGACGTGGTGGTGGAAGTGGCACAGCTGGCCGCGCAGGGCGTACGCGAGATCAACCTGCTCGGCCAGAACGTCAACGCCTACCGTGGCCCGTATGGCGATGGCGAGTTCGCCGATCTGGGCCTGTTGATCCGCACCATCGCCGAGATCGATGGCGTCGGCCGCATCCGCTTCACCACCTCGCACCCGCTGGAGTTCAGCGACTCGCTGGTGGACGCGTTCCGCGATGTGCCGCAGCTGGCCAACTTCCTGCATCTGCCGGTGCAGGCCGGCAGCGACCGCGTCCTGTCGGCGATGAAGCGCGGCTACACCGCGCTGGAGTTCAAGTCGAAGATCCGCAAGCTGCGCGCGGTGCGCCCGGACATCTCGATCAGTTCGGACTTCATCGTCGGCTTCCCCGGCGAGACCGAGGCGGACTTCGAGAAGACCATGAAGCTGATCGAGGACATCGGCTTCGACCACAGCTTCTCCTTCATCTATTCGCGACGCCCGGGCACTCCGGCCGCCGACCTGGAAGACACGCTCAGCGATGCCGAGAAGCATGCGCGGCTGTCGCGCCTGCAGGAACGAATCAACGCGCACGCCGCCGGCATTTCCGCGAAGATGGTCGGCACCGTGCAGACGGTGCTGGTGGAAGGTCCTTCGCGCAAGAACCCGAACGAGCTGACCGGCAAGACCGAGAACATGCGCTCGGTGAACTTCCCGGCACCGGCACGCCTGATCGGTCAGTTCGTGGATGTGGTGATCACCGAGGCATTGACCAATTCGCTGCGCGGGCGGGTGGTGACGGAAGGCTGATCGCCGGAGTGGGGGAAGCCATGTACGGCTTGCCCCCCCCACGCAGCAGTCGTGGTGATTTTCTCACCACGCCACGCAGACCCTCTGTGCAGAAGGCTCTGCGTCACCTATCCACAGGTTGATTGCGCGTCGTTCCACAGTGATTGTGGAAAAGCGGTGGGTCTCAGGGGCGAGCCCGCCGGGCCTCGTTGCTGGCCGCAACCTTCGCTTAGCGGGTCTGCTCTGAGCCTCAGAAGGACGCACCGCGCTACTCGCTCAGGAATCCCAGCTTCGTCGTCCCGAATCCGTACCGGGTCTCCATCAGCTTCTTCACCGGTCCCATGCCCTCTATGATCATCCTGCCGTCCGGCGTCCCGCAGCGTGTGCCCACCTGCGTCCTGCCGTACTGCAGTTCGGCTTCACGACTGCGCTTGGGACGGGGATCGGGCTCCCACCAGGGGAAATGGGCATACGGCTTGTTGGTCGAGACTTCATGGCGCCAGCACACGAACGAGAGCGTCTCGTTGCCTGCTGCGTCATAGTCGTAGACGCGGTAGGAGCTGTAGCCGCTGGTCAGCGGCGTGAGCTTCAACACACCCTTCTCTGCGTATGCGCGCAGGTTCTCGGTGTAGCCACCACTACCGGGAACCGGGCCGAACAGGATCACCCGCGTGAGCCTGCCGTTTGCGTCGTAGTTTTCCTGGCGATTCAGATCCAGCGTGCGCCACTGGCGTTCGTGGGGCTGCTTGGCACCCGGTCCGAAGACTTCGAAGATCCGTCGATGCGAGCGATGGTAGTACTCCCGGACGCGGGTGTAGTCAGTTACTCCTTCGAACAATCCCGTGGCAAGTTCCATTGGAACGCGCTCGCCGGGGAAGGTATACCGCAGCTTGTGCCGACGGTCCCGGCTACGCTGCGCGAAGAGCGCAGTAGCGTCGGATTGCACGACAGTCATGGAGGAGTCCCGAACCCCCAAAAGGCCTTGCCTATCACTTCCGTGAAAGGTGATCGCCACTTCTCTGCGACCATTCGCCCCATCAACATACATGTAGCCACTCGCAAACCACGCTCCGTCCGTAGTTTCGCCCCCCGTTGCCGTGTCGTCACGTTCTGGCTGCTCGCCACGCTTCCTTGTGGCCTCCTTGTTAACAACTGAAACCAACGCGCCATCCGACCGATACGTGAAGTACCAGGTCATCTTCTTCGAGGCCTTTTCACGTAACTGCGAGCAAGTGAAGTCAGGAACATCCGAAACACTCATCCCGGAACTCTGATTGGCCACCTCTATGCGGCCATCATCATCATAGAGCGCACAGAACGTAGTCTCCCTATGCCCTTTCGCGTCAGTTGCATGAATCGACGTCAATTGACCTGACCCGTCATAGTCTAGCTCCTGCGTCTTGTAAAGCTCGAAATATGGATACACATGCCTGACTGCAGGGTGCAGGCTTTCAGGAGCCTGTGCGTCAATCAATTTTGACTCTCGCCTCTTCCATTGCTCGGCACGACATATCCGTCGCCCTTGAACGCCTCTTTCCAGGTAGTAAACCGAACCACCACTCGAGTCGAACGGCTTATTATGCAGCTCACTGACATGGGGGCTTATGTCAATTCGCACATAGGGGGCAGTCGTGTTCGCACGATCGAGACTGGCGCCTACTGCAGACCCTTCACCAGCCTCCCTCGGCGAGAACTTGAGCACTACTTCATTGCCGTAAATCGGTGCATTCTTCTCGTTTGACGAACCACAATAGGCAAGCGCAGTCTGTACGGCACACAGGCCACCAAGAACGAGGAATCCCCTCAACAGTCGATACCCACTCATATGATACCCACTCATACCTGCTCTCCGTGTTCCTCGGGGACCTGCCGACTGGAGTAAGCCAGTTCAGTTGATCTATCCCTCTGAACAGGCGCGACTGCAATGATCTCGTTCGGCATCGCGGCAGCAGGGTCATCCATGCCGCTGCCCCAGAGCAGCGGCATGGTGACCCAGAAGCCCTGAATTCCCTTGCGCTCTTCATTACCTCTCAGCATCTTTGTCGCCCTTTCTGCATCGTGCCGCCCCACCGCACCGGTCACGTAGTTGCTTACAACGCTTGGCTCCAGCATGAACCCTGGCTGCAGGTCCGCCGGCTGCGCGTACAGGATGCGTTTGACGTGCCCTTTGTCACTCAGACCTGCGGCGGGGAATCCATGAAGCACGGCGTCGTAGCGAGGGAACGAGTCGCGGGGGACATTGGTGAAGACACGCTGATAAGCGGCGGAATTTGAATCGGCAAGATTCCTGATGCTTCTCCACGTCTCGGCACTTGCGGGCCTGTCCACCGTCAAGGTTGGCACGTTCTTGTTGAACCAAGGCAGATACGTCTGCGCCGCTTCCGCTGCAGAGTATGGCTTGTTCTCCTTCTCCGGCAGCTCTTGAATCTCCTGCCCCAGAAACTTCCTCCACAGCTTCAACCGCAGCTCCCGCGCAAATGTTCGGGTTATTACCTGCACGCCGTTGCCCAGATCCATCCGCTTCGCCTCGCCATCAACGATCACCGCGGCGATCTCGGTATCGCCTGTCCCCAGCAGGCTGCGGTCATTGCAGTTCGCGCTGCCGATGATCGCAACGGCGTCATCAACGATCAGCAGCTTGGAATGCACATAGCACTGCTCGGTCACCACATACAGGGAGGGGCCATGCTCGGAGCCGATCGTGTGCGGCGGCAGATGATCGCTTCTGCGCGTTTCGGCCAGCACGCCGTAGCTGCGCAGATTCATCACCGACAGGTATTCCTTCCAGCGCCCGGCCTTCACCTCCGCCTGCAGGTCGGCCTCTTCCACGCTGGCCTCGCGGATGTCCTTGTCGCGTGCGATCAATGATCGGCAGATGCGCCGGATCAGGCTGTCGTCACCACGCAGCAGGGTCTGCTGCACCCAGTACTGCTGCTTCACCACGGCTCCGTCCGCCAGGCTGCCCTCCGGGTGCACCGGCAGGGTGATGTACACATGGAAGCCTTGCCGGGCCAGGATCGCGCGGCGGATGCGCGCGGCGAGGGCGGCCACCAGCGGGTTGCTTGCCGCCGACTTCACTCCCTGCCTGCGCTTCATCACATCCTGCACGATGTCGGCCCTGCCTACCGGGCCGCTCATCCCCACGCCACGTTCCACGTGACCAAGCTTCGCCTTCTCGGCATCCGTCGCATCCCGCCGCTCCCCGCCCTTCACTGCGGTTTCCACCACGCTGCCCGGATCCGCGTCGGACCAGCCGCAGTCGGAAATAAGGAACTGCGTCTCCAGATAGATGTAGGCGCGGGCCGATGCGATGCAGTTGACCATCGCGTCGAGAATGGAGTGCATCGGCTGTTCACGCTCCCAGTACGGCTGCAGGCAGCTGGCGTCGTCCAGGTTCAGGCCAAGTTCCCTGCACCCCTTCTTCTCCAGCGCATGCAGGGCGGTGCCCGAGGAACGCACGATCTGCACGCTGACCTTGCCCGCGGTGCCCGGCACCGTCAGGTCACCGAACACCGCCTGCATGCCCCCCATGGACTGCAGCCACTGATCGCTCAATGGCGTCAGGTCCATGCCACGCGCCAGGGTGGTCTGCTTGGGCAGCGCTGTGTCGAGCCATTCATTGGTCTTGCGAAGACCCGTGTTCAGCCCCTTGCGCAGCAGCGAGCCGACGGTCCGGTCACCGCGCTGGTTCTGCCAGACCATGGCATTCCAGCGATGCATGAAGTTGCTGCAGATATCGAATACGGCCGGGCCCGCGATCTGCGCGTGCACGTCCTGCCAGGGCATGCGAGGCTGGCGGCCACTGTCGAGCAGTCGCTGGGTGCGATCAACTGGTGTATTGATCCACTGCACCAGCGATTCCCATGCCTGTTTGGCCTTGTTGAACTTGCTCTCGATCTCGTCATATTTGGTTATGGCGTCCGTGACCAGCGAGTCAGGATCACGCATGTACCCTACGACGGTGGTGGCGGTCATGATCGGGCCCAGAATGGCGGCCTTGATCGTGGCCTTGCGCTCGTCGACCCACTCACCGAACTTCTTCGCCTGGATTTTCCTAAAGCCTTCCAGTGCGCGTCCTGCGGCGGCAGCAGCCTCGCCGACGTTCAGCTTGACCGCCTCGTCAGCGGTTCGGTTGGAAGCGGCGATGACGTCGGCGTACTCCTTTTCGACCTCGGCCAACCACCCTTGAATGGCCAGGAAGGTCTTGGCGACCGAACGCTGTACCCAGACAGCTTGTTCCATTCCCGGAATGACCATCTCGGCGAGCTTGCGGATGCCCTCGCGCTCAAGTGCTTCGGGTACGCCCAGCTTGTCTGCATAGTCCTGCAGTTCGGCCAATGCGGCACCGGCATCCCACTGCGCCTTCATCTGGTCCAGTGCGATGGCCATGCCGGGCACATACGCCTGTGCGAAGCCGGGACGGACGCGGCCTGCCGCATCCGGGCTGGTATCGGGCTTGTCCAGCGTGAGCTTCGTCTCATCCTCCGTCATGCTCCGATACTTGCTCAGGCAGTTGTTGTAATGGTCATTGATCACGTGCAGCGTCGGGTCGCAGACCACGTCGAAGTTGCCGTCGTCCCAACGGCCATGGGCGACGTCGAGTCCTCCGACGAAGCCGATGCGTCCGTCCACCACCAGGATCTTCTGGTGGTGCGAGAAGGCGATGTTGAAGGCATCGGCGCGGCCGGTCGCCGGGTTGTGCAGGCCCACCTGCACCTGCCCGGGCGTCTTGTCATCCTGCATCTTGTACAGCGCCGTGCGCACCTCGTTCTCGTGGGTGTAGGCGGCCGCCTCCACGCTGTCGTAGAGCAGTACCCGCACATCCACGCCGCGCTGGTTGATCGCGTCGAACAGCAGCTCGCTCAGCCGCGCGGAGTGCGCGTCACCGCGCGCGTCCATCTCGGTATCGAAGTTCATCTGCCAGTCGGCGATGAAGATGAATTTCTGCGCGCCGCGGATGGCATCGGCCATCGCCTTCATGGCCGAGCGCCCGTCGGTGAACGCGTCGACGCGGTTCCCGTGCCGCACCGGCGCGAACTGACGGTCCGGTGGTGCGTAGTAGTCGCCGCTGGTCGTGCCTTTCTGGCCATCCCTGCAGATGAGGGAGGCGCGCTCGACCCTGCCCCATGCGTTGGCGTCTGCCATGATCAGATCTCCTTGCGCCGGGCCGGGCTGGCGTCGATGTGGGACTGGAACTCGTACTCGGCGCGCTGCCGGTAGGCATGCAGTGCGGCATCGTCAGGCAGGTCGGCCAGACTCTTGCCATAGTTGATCGCCTCCAGCGTGTCCAGGGTTGCCCGCACCCCCGGGGAGCCGCTGTATGGCCGGGGCCGCTGCAGCGGGATCACGTCGATTCCGTGTACCAGGAACAGGCAGCCGGGATGGCGGCCTGCGTCACTCCAGATCCTCGCGCACAGCGCATCGTCCAGGCTGACATCGCCCTGTGCGTCGGCCTCACCTTCGGCCAGGGTCTCGGCCCAGCGTTCCGGCAGCAGGGCGCTGTCACGCTGCTCATCGTCCAGGGCGCGGTGCGTGCGCACGATCCTCCAGGGCTGCCCGCCCAGCGGCACACCCTGTGGGCCCGGGATGTCCTGCAGCCTGAAGGCAAGCTTCGGAACCTGCCCGTCCAGCGCGCTGGACGGCATGTCCGGCAGGGGACGGGTCAGCTGCGCCGGGCCGACGAAGGTGCGCTGCCCGGCCTGCACCGTCACCGTGCCGGGGCAGACCAGCACCAGGTTGCCATCTTCCAGCGTAATGCTGGCGCCACCGGCGGTGGCGATGTGCAGGGTGCGCGGTGCGGCAAGCTCCACAGCCCCTTGCCCGCTCGCTGCACGCACGGTGCTGCGCGCCTGCAGGTGGATCGTTTCGGACTGGGCCCGGATGTCCAGTACCTCCTGCCCAGCGACGATGGTCAATGCCGCATCACCGGCAAAGCTGCGGCCACTGGCCGCCAGCATGCCCACCGCCTGCGCCGCGTGCAGGCGCGCACCGCCGGCCACGTTGGCATCGGTGTGCCCGCCACTGGACAGTGCCACATTCCGGGCACCGCCCCAGTGCAGTGCCTGCCCGGCCACCATCATCAGACCGGCCTGCCCATGCAGGCCCAGCGTTGGCTGGCCGGTATGCGGAACATCGCCGGGCGCGGGGCGGCCCTCCTCATCGGCGCTGGCCTGCGCATAGGAAAGTCCGTTCACACTGGCCCGCGCAACCCGTTGCAGACCTGCCACGCCGGTGCTGTCCTCCCGTACTGCGTGGCTGTCCAAGCCAGCCGTGCCGTGCATCGTAGCCGCGCCATGGCTGGACGCGGCCAGGAGGGCGGCCTGCTGCAGCAGCGCGCCGGCCGCAGCCACTTCGCCTGCGGGTGACAGCGCAGCGTGGCCACGCGCGGTCAACCAGACGCCCCGTTCGGCACGCAGCGCGCCCCACGCGTCAGTGCGCAGTTCCGCGCCTTCTCCGCGCAGGGAACCACGATGGTTGTCAGCCATGTGCAGCAGATGACCAAGATTCAGCTCGCTGCTGGCGTGGCTGCTGGCCAGCTGCACGCGCAGCTGTGCGTCGGAATCATCGAAGGCCAGCCGGTTGTAACCCGTTCCGGACCATTCCCGTGACTGGATGCCCCATACCGCCCCGGCATGCCGGTGCTGGTCCTGCCCCGGTGCCATCGCGTGCCAGACAGGCGCATGACCGCCGGCCGCATTGCCCTGTGCGCTCGGACGGGAGTCGGTGGCATGCCCGAACAGGCCGCCGCTTTCGTCTGCGGCCGCTGCTCCGGCCGGGGTGCGCGCAACGCCCGCCTCGCCACGACCGTTGTACAGCGCGCCCAGCACCAAGGGCTGATCGATGTTGCCGTCCAGAAAGCCGATCACCACCTCCTGGCCGACACGCGGCAGGAACTGTGCACCGACGCCCGGTCCAGCGTAGCGCTGCGCGACCCGCAGCCAACAGGTCGTACCGGCATCTGTGGCGTCCTGAAGATGCAGACGTACCCGTACCCGGCCCAGGTGATCGGCGTACAGAGCGGCATCATCACGGCCATCGCCAGCGATCACCGTAGCGGTCTGATGGCCTGGCGCGAGCGGCCGCGGGTGGATGCGTTCGCCGGTGCCATCGGCCAGCACGGGCCGCCACGGTCGATTCCGATCGACGGCGCGGAAGCGATTGGCATAACCCAGGGGCGCGTTTGTCTCCAGCGCCACGCCGGGCATGGCTGAACCGGCCTCAAGCCAGCGGGCCGGTGCCGCAGCGCGTGGTTGCTCCGCCCCCTGCGTGATCGGCGGCGGATTGCACCCGTAATGCAGTAGTTCGGTCGGCAGCAGGCTCGGCGTCGAACCAGCGCTCGCGGCCAGAACGCGGATGAAGCGACCGACCTGCAGGCTGCGTACGCTGCCTGCCGCCAGCCAGCCTGCACTGCCGGCCTCGTGCGCTTCAGCTGCTCGCCGCGCGCGACGATACCCCTCATCGGCGCCAGCCAGGGCGTGGGTGCCCACCGGCTCATAGACCTCGCGCGGGCTGTGCCCGGCTTCCTGCAGTGGCATCTGCACATGTCGGACGGTGGCCGCAGGGCCATCGTCGGTGACAAGCGAGAGCCGGCTGCTGCCCAGCCGACGCCACCTGCCCAGCTGCTGCAGGGCATCTGCGCGCTCGGTGGCGTCGTCACGGTGGAAACGGATACCGCCGTCTCGGGCCGATTGTGGATTCTCAGGTTGCACGCTGCTGTCGGCGAACAGCACGAGCGTCAATTCGCCGCTGCTGTCGCTCTCGAACGTGCCCGCAATGCCTTCATCGGCCAACAGCCGCTGCACGAACTCAAGGTCCGGCTCCCGATACTGGATGCAGCAGTCGCGCACGGGTGCGGCGGCCAGAGCGGCCAGGGCATCGTCGCTCCAGCGCCAGCGGGCCAGTCCGCTGTGCGTGCCGAACACGTCCTCGACGATGTCCCGGACGGTCCGCTGCTGATGGACACGGCTGCGCCGCGCATGCCGCAGGAACCACGTCCATGGCACGAGATGCAGCCGATAGCGCGCCAGACCGCCGTCTGCGCCAAGGAGGTGAGCGGCGGCGATGTAGCCGCAGCGATGGTGGTCCTGGCCATCATCGAGGCAGGTGACCAGCGCGGCGCTCAGTCCCGGCCAGTCTGCGCATGACAGGCCCGCATCCGGGTGCACGGCATCTACCCAGTAATCGAAACCGTTGACCAGGCTTTCGTGGCCCCACCACTGTTCGACGAACAAGGGAGGCAGGCCCTCAGCCTGCAGCCGATGCAGTTGCCCGTTCGACCCGAGCCCCGCCAGCGGCGCGTGCGCAGCTGCCGTATGTGAAACATCCATGACCTCTCCCTGGCCGGGCGCTCCGCCCCGACGCTCAATGCCTGTGAACCTTCCCGTGGCCACCGCTGCTTCCGGTTTCCGTTCCCCACCCGGTCGTGACGCTTTTTTCACCACCGGCGCAGGAAGCTTGTGGCACAAGCATCGCGAACGTCTATCCACAGGTTCCCGCAGGTCCGATCCACACCCCGTGTGGAAAACCGCGTCGCAGCCCCCGTACTGGCCGTGTGCGCCCCCGCGCGCTACCCTTGTTTCCCCTTGAAGACACTGTGGTGGAAGGCTTCCGCCCCACCTCCAGCAATGAAAAACATCGAGCATCGAGACTTCACCCTGTCGCCGGAAGACAACGCGCGCCTGGCCAACCTGTGCGGCCCGTTCGACGGCCATTTGCGACAGATCGAACTGAAACTCGGCGTGGAGATCGCCAATCGCGGCTTCGTGTTCCGTATCAGTGGACCGAAGGAAGCCAGCGTGGAAGCGCAGAAGCTGATCGAGGCCCTGTACGCCGAAGCCGGCGAGACCACCTTCGACAACCACGCCATCCACCTGCGCCTGGCCCAGGCCAACGTGGAGCAGATCGCCGAACGCTCGTACGAAGCACAGGACGTGGCGATCCGGGTCAAGCGTGGCACCGTGCGCGGTCGCGGCGCCAACCAGGGCCGCTACCTGCACCAGATCGCCACCCATGACATCAACTTCGGCATCGGCCCGGCCGGTACCGGCAAGACCTTCCTGGCCGTGGCCAGCGCGGTGGAAGCGCTGAACGAGTCGCGCGTGCAGCGCCTGATCCTGGTGCGGCCTGCGGTCGAGGCCGGCGAGAAGCTCGGCTTCCTGCCCGGCGACCTGACCCAGAAGGTCGACCCCTACCTGCGGCCGCTGTACGACGCCCTGTACGAAATGATGGGCGTGGAGAAGGTGGTCAAGCTGCTGGAGAAGAACGTCATCGAGATCGCACCGCTGGCGTACATGCGTGGCCGCACGCTCAACGATGCGTTCGTGATCCTGGACGAGGCGCAGAACACCACCATCGAGCAGATGAAGATGTTCCTGACCCGGCTGGGCTTCGGCTCCACCGCCGTGGTCACCGGCGACCTGACCCAGACCGACCTGCCCAAGCACCTGAAATCGGGCCTGCGCGATGCCATCGACGTGCTGCGCGATGTCGAGGGCGTGAGCTTCACCTTCTTCGAATCGCGCGACGTCGTCCGCCATCCGCTGGTGGCCCGCATCGTCAGTGCCTACGACCGCCGCGACCTGCATCAGATCCAACCCGGAGCGACATCATGACCCGTGGTCCCGTACGGCTGGACGTCGCCGTTAGTTACGCCCTGCCCCGCGCCGGACTGCCGGCCGCGGTGAGCTTCCGCAGGTGGGTTGCCGCGGCCCTGAAGGGGCGGATCCGCGAAGCCGACCTGGCGATCCGCGTGGTCGATGCCAAGGAGGGGCAGTCGCTGAACCGCCACTACCGCGGCAAGGACTACGCCACCAATGTGCTCAGCTTCCCGGCCGAAGTGCCCGAAGGCCTGCCCAAGGGCGTGAAGTTCCCGCTGCTGGGCGACCTGGTGATCTGTGCCCCGGTAGTCGAGCGCGAGGCCGGCGAGCAGGGCAAGGCGCTCAACGCCCACTATGCGCACCTCACCGTGCACGGCGTGCTGCACCTGCTCGGCTGGGACCACGAAGACGACAAGGAAGCCGAGGCGATGGAGCAGCTGGAACGCGAGATCCTGGCCGAGCTCGGCATCGCCGACCCCTACGCCGGCGAGCGCTGAGCCCGCCCCCCCTGACCGGAAGGCAGCCGAGCCCAGGCTCGGCGCCACCACGGAGTGCCGCTGTGTTCCTGCCCCTGCTGCTTGCCACCTCTGCGTCCGCCGCTCCGCTGGACCTGCCGGCACTGATCGAATGCCGCCGGGACGTGGCCGCCCATGCCGCGCTGGCACCGCTGCTGGCCGACCCGCTGAAAGCGGTCGCCAGCGGCCTGCAACCCCTGCCGCAGGGCAACCGGTTCCTGAGCGAGTACCGTCTGGCGCAGCCCATCACGGTGTTCGGCACCCGCACGGACCGGGTCGCAATGGCCGGTGCCAGCATCATGGCCATCCTCGATGAGGCCGACCCCCGGCCACTGGCCAGGCGGCTCGGGCTGGAGACCGGATACGACCAGGACGGCAAGTTCATGGCGGGGCGCGAACTGGTCAGCCGTGACGTGACCGACCCGACCACCGGCGAGGCGCAGATCGAGTCGATCATCCTCAGTGTCTCAACGGTGGCCTCCCACCCAGGCCGGACGCTGGCCGGTTGCACCTACAGCCTGGACCTGCCCGAAGCACCGGCGTCCCGGCCTGAACTGGCGCCGCCCCCGATCACCGGCCCCGGCAGCGGGGGGCGCTGACAGGCCGCTACATCCTGCTAGACTGGCGCCAACGCCCGGCATGCCGGGTGCCCTTTTTCCAGAGATGTCTGAAGACGACAGTAGTAGCTCCCTGCAGGAGCACAGTGAAAAGAAGCGCGGCTGGCTGGAACGCCTGACGTCCGCGTTCTCCGGCGAACCCCATACCCGCGACGAGCTGGTCGCTGTCCTGCACACTGCGCAGGAAGAAGGTCTGATCGCCGCCGATACCCTGAAGATGATGGAAGGCGCCATTTCGGTGGCCGAGCTGACCGTGGGCGACGTGATGATCTCGCGTTCGCAGATGGTCTCGCTGCCGGTCGAAGCGCCCTTCCTGGAACTGATGAAGCAGGTGGTCGAATCCGGCCATTCGCGCTTCCCGGTGCATGGCGAGAACAAGGACGACATCCTCGGCATCCTGCTGGCCAAGGACCTGCTGCGCGGCGTGGTTGCCGACCACGGCCCGGCCAACGTACGCGAACTGCTGCGCCCGGCGGTGCTGATTCCTGAAGCGAAGAAGCTCAACGTGCTGCTGAAGGAGTTCCGCCTGTCGCGCAACCACATGGCCATCGTGGTCGACGAGTACGGCGGCGTCGCCGGCCTGGTCACCATCGAGGACGTGCTGGAACAGATCGTCGGCGACATCGATGACGAGCACGACGAAGCCGAGGACCCGTCGGCACAGATCGCGATCCAGGCCGACGGCCAGTACGTGGTCGATGCCCTGACCCCGATCGGGGATTTCAACGAGCGCTTCGGTGCCACGTTCTCCGACGAGGACTACGACACCATCGGCGGCCTGGTCACGGAAGCGGTCGGTCACCTTCCGGAGATCGGAGACGAACTGGCGCTGGACCGCTTCATGTTCCGCGTCGCGCGTGCCGATGCGCGCCGGGTACAGGCCTTCCACGTGACGGTGCTGCCACCGGACGCGCAGGACGACGCTTGAAACGGCGCGGGCTGATCCTCACCCTGTGGCTGGCACTGTGCATGCTGGCCACGGCCGTGCCTGCCATCGCCTTCGCGCAGGCGACGGCTACAGTCGCCGGAACTCCGGCGCCGCGCATCGGCGTGGTGACGATGCAGCCCGGCACGGTGTTCTTCGAGCGTTTCGGCCATGACGCCATCGTGGTGCTCGATCCGGCCAGTGGTGAGGCAACGTCGTACAACTTCGGCTACTTCGATCCGTCCGAGGATGACTTCATCGGTCGTTTCGTGCGTGGCGACATGATGTATTACCTGGTGGCGCTGCCCCTTCAGCAGGACCTGTCGTACTACGACGAGACCGGCCGCGGAGCGAGCGTGCAGTGGCTGGATCTGCGCCCGGACCAGGCGCGCGCACTGGCCGCCGACCTGGCCGAGCGGGCCAGGCCGGAGAACGCGCGCTACCACTACGACTACTACACCGCCAACTGCGCGACGATGGTGCGCGACACGCTGGACAAGGCGCTGGGTGGTGGACTGCATGCTCAGCTGTCCGGACGCTCGCGCGGTAATACCTACCGCAGCGAATCGGTCCGCCTGGCCTCGCCCGCGCCGTGGATGTGGCTGGGCTTCGACGTGGGCCTGGGCCCGTTCGCCGATCAGCCGCTGTCACGCTGGCAGGAAGCGTTCGTGCCGATGCGCCTGGCCGATGCCCTGCGCCAGGCGCGTAACAGCGACGGTCGTCCGCTGGTGCAGTCCGAGCAGGAACTGCTGCCGCACCGCATCGATCCGGAGCCCAAGGAATTCCCGCGCCGCTGGTGGCCGTGGCTGCTGTGCGGCCTGGCCATCGCTGCCGGCGTGCTGGCGTTGCGCAACCGGCCGCGCCTGCTGGCCGGACTGGGACTGCCGTTGTGGCTGCTGTGTGCCGTCGCAGGTGGCCTGCTGGTGTTCCTCTGGGGCTTCAGCACCCATTACGCCGCCTGGGCCAACCGCAACCTGCTGCTGCTTTCGCCGTTGTGCGTGCTGCTGCTGCCGGGCGCGGTCCGGCTGCTGCGCCGTCGCCCGCCGGGCCGCATGTTCACGGTCGTGCTGTGGCTGGTGGCACTGCAGGCCCTGGCCGCGCTGGTCCTGCACTGGCTGAGCCTGCAGGCACAGTACAACGTGCAATGGATCGTGCTGCTGCTGCCGATCCATGCTGCCCTGGCCTGGGTGCTGGGGCGCGATCGTCACTTGTCGGATACGCGGCACTGACGCACGATGGCGGGCATGTCACTGCCCGCCTCCGCTGCCGCACCTGCTTCGGCCAATCCCGCCTGCGTCATCAACTGCGTCCACTACGATGAGCAGGGCGTCCGCCATGACATCAGCCTGGACGCCATCAGCGACGTCATCGCCAGCGGCAACGGCTTCGTCTGGGTCGGCCTGTTCGACCCCAATGAAGACGTGCTGCTGAAGCTGCAGGAGGAGTTCTGCCTGCACGACCTGGCGATCGAGGACGCGCGGAATGCGCACCAGCGGCCGAAGGTGGAAGCCTACGGCAACTCGCTGTTCGTGGTGATGACCACCGCGCAGATGGTCGATGAGCGCATCCAGTACGGTGAAACCCACGCCTTCCTCGGGCCGCGTTTCCTGGTGACCGTGCGCCACGGTGCTTCGCTGTCGTATGCACCAGTACGTGCCCGGGTGGAACGCGAGCCGCAGCTGCTGAAGATGGGTCCGTCGTATTGCCTGTATGCCGTCACCGACTTCGTGGTCGACAACTACCTGCCGATCACCAACCGCTTCCGCGACACGCTGGAGCTGCTGGAGAAGGACATCTTCGCCGAGAGCTACAAGCGCAGCACCGTGGTGCGCCTGTACGAGCTCAAGCGCGAGTTGAACAAGATGCGGATGGCCGTGGCCCCCTTGCAGGACGTGCTGGCGCAGCTGCGCCGCTACCAGGGCGAATTGATTCCGGACGAAGTGAAGCTCTACGTCCGCGACGTGCATGACCATGCGGTGCGCATCAGCGACGTGATCGATACCCTGCGCGAGATGCTGGGTACCGCACTGAGCGTGAACCTCTCGCTGGTGACGCTGGCGCAGGGCGAAACCGTGAAGCGGCTGGGTGCGTGGGCGGCCCTGCTGGCGGCGCCGACACTGATCACGAGCTGGTACGGCATGAACTTCAGTCACATGCCGGAGTTGAGCCAGCCATGGGCGTACCCGCTGATGATCGTCGGCGTGGGCGGTGTCTGCGTGGGCCTGTACCGGTTGTTCAAGCGCGCGCGGTGGTTGTAGAGCCGAGCCCAGGTTCGGGCTCGGCTGCTTCTTTACCGTGGCACACGGAATGCATCATCAGGCCACGTAGACAGTCTTGATGTTCATGAACTCATGGATGCCATGGTCCGCCAGTTCGCGGCCGAAGCCTGACTGTTTGCTGCCGCCGAACGGCAGCCGCGCGTCACTCTTGACGATGGCATTGACGAAGGCCGCACCGCATTCCATGCGCTGGGCGAAGGACTCGCCACGCACTGGGTCTCCGGTCCAGACACTGCCGCCCAGCCCGAAGCGGGTGTCGTTGGCCACGCGCAGCGCTTCCTCTTCATCCTTGACCCGGATCACCGCAGCCACCGGCCCAAACAGTTCCTCGTCGTAGGCGGGCACGCCCGGCCCGACCTGGTCCAGCACGGTGGCCGGATAGCCGGCATGCGTGCCCGCAATCGGCTCGCCGCCCAGCAGCACCCGCGCCCCCTTGGCCACACTCGCCTGCACCTGCTTGTGCAGCTCGTCGCGCAGGTCCGCGCGGGCCATCGGTGCCAGCGTGGTCTCGCGCTCGCTGGGGTCGCCATACCGGCGCTGACCAGCGGCCTCGACGAAGCGGCGGGTGAATTCATCGGCCACGCGCTCCACCACGATGAAGCGCTTGGCAGCGATACAGGTCTGCCCACTGTTGTCGAAGCGTGACTTCACTGCGGCCGCCACGGTCTTGTCGAGGTCGGCATCGTCCAGCACCACGAAGGCGTCACTGCCCCCCAGCTCCATCACCGACTTCTTCAGCTGGCTGCCCGCATTGGACGCGATCGAACGCCCGGCGCGTTCGCTGCCGGTCAGCGTCACCGCCTTCACCCGCGCATCGCGCAGCACCTCGGCTGCCTGGTCGTTGTCGATGTGCAGAACGTCGAACACACCGGCCGGCAGGCCACCGTCGCGGCACACCGCCAGGATCAGGTCCGCACACTGGGGCACGTTGCTGGCGTGCTTGAGCAGCGCGACGTTGCCGGCCATGAAGGCAGGCGCAAGGAAGCGGAACACCTGCCAGACCGGGAAGTTCCATGGCATCACCGCGAACACGCAGCCGATCGGCTCGTAGCGCACGTAGCTGCGCTGTGCCTCGGTATCGATCAGCTGGGGCTTGAGGTAGTCGGCGGCGTGATCGGCGTAGTACTCGCAGGCCGCCGCGCATTTGTCGACCTCGGCCAATGCCTCGGCCTTCAGCTTGCCCATCTCGTGCGTCATCGCCTGCTGCAGCTCGTCACGCCGCGTGCGCAGCTGCGCGGCGATCCCTCGCAGGACGGCACCCCGCTCCTGCAGCGAACGTGCGGCCCAGCCCGGGAATGCGTCGGCCGCGGCCTGCAGGCGCTGCTCGACGTCGGCAGCGCCCATCAGTTCATGGCGGTAGGTCACCTGGCCGGTGGTGGGATCGATGATCTCGACAGTCATGGGGGATCTCCTTCAGGCAGATCCCCAGTGTGCGCCCTTGCCCGTGAGCCGCGCGTTGCCGGATCAGCCGTTGTCCTGCCGGGCCAGCTGCAGGTCGCGCTGGCGCCGCTTCTCGGCGCGCGCGTTGATGTACCAGCCGATCACCGCCGCGATCGACACCGCCGATACCAGCAGCGTGGCCAGCGCATTGATCTTCGGGCTGATGCCCATGCGGACCGAGGCGAAGACCTTCATCGGCAGTGTTGTCGAGCCCGGCGTGGCGACGAAGCTGGCCACCACCACGTCATCCAGCGACAGCGTGAAGGCCAGCAGCCAGCCCGCTACCAGTGCCGGGGCGATGATCGGCAGCGTGATGCGGGTGAACACGGTCAGCCGGCTGGCCCCCAGGTCCATCGCCGCTTCTTCCAGCGACAGGTCCATTTCCTGCAGGCGCGAAGACACCACCACGGTGACGAAGCACAGGGTGAAGGTGACGTGGGCGATCCAGATGGTCGCCAGTCCACGCGCCGGGAAGCCCGGAATGGCCCCCATCGAGGCCAGCAGCGCCATCAGCGAGAAACCCAGGATCACGTCCGGCATCACCAGCGGCGCGGTGACCAGCGCGCCGAACAGCGGCTTGCCGCGGAAACGCTTGAACCGGGTCATCACCATGGCCGCCAGCGTACCGAGCACCGTGGCGGTGCAGGCGGTCCAGAACGCCACCACCAGGCTGGTCCACATCGCGTCCATCAGTGCACGGTCGGCGAACAGATCGCTGTAGGCGCGGGTGGAGAAGCCCGCCCATACCATCGCCAGCCGCGAACTGTTGAACGAATAGAACATCAACAGCAGGATCGGCAGGTACAGGAAGGCGAAGCCGAGCAGCAGCACGCCCAGACCCAGGCCCTTGGCGGTACGCGGGCTCATGCCTGCTTCCCTTCCAGCAGGCGCTGCTGGGAACGGTTGAACAGCAGGATCGGCACCAGCAGCAGCAGGATCATCGCCACCGCCATCGCCGAGGCGCCCGGCCAGTTGCGGTTGTTGAAGAACTCGTTCCACAGCTGCCGGCCAACCATCAACGTCTCCGATCCGCCGAGCATCTCAGGGATGACGAACTCGCCGACCGCCGGAATCATCACCAGCATGCAGCCGGCGATGATGCCGGCCCTGGACAGCGGCAGGGTGATGCGCAGGAAGGCCTGCCACGGCTTCGCACCGAGATCGTAGGCCGCCTCCAGCAGGCGGTGGTCATGCTTGACCAGGTTGGCGTACAGCGGCAGCACCATGAATGGCAGATAGCAGTAGACGATACCGATATAGGCCGCGGTCGGCGTATCGATCAGCTGCAGCCTGGGCAGCCCCATGCCGGTCATCAGCGTCTGCAGACCGGTGAACTGCAGGAACTGGTCGAGCAGGCCGTTGCGGTCCAGGATCGCCTTCCACGCGTACACGCGGATCAGGAACGAGGTCCACGACGGCAACACCACCAGCATCATCGCCACGTTGCGCGCCGCCGGCGACAGCCGGGCGATGGCATAGGCCATCGGGTAGCCGATCAGCAGGGTCAGGAAGGTGGAGATCGCTGCGATCTTGATGGAACTCAGGAACGCCTGGGCGTAGATCGAATCGCGGAACAGCGCCAGATAGTTCTCGAGGTTGAGCTTGAGCGAGAACCCGCCGTCCACGTACTGCAGCAGCCAGGTGTACGGCGGCGAGCCGACACGGCTGTGCGAGAAGCTGATCATCAACACGATCAGGAAGGGCACTGCGAAGAACAGCAGCAGCCACAGATACGGAACACCGATCACCGTGGCGCGCAGTCCCGGCAGCCAGCGCTTCAGCCCGGCGACACTCATGAGGTCAGCACCACGCCGTCATTGTCGCGCCAGTGCACCCACACGCTGTCACCCCAGGTCAGGCCATCGCTGGCCCAGCGCTGCGAATTGGCGAAGTTGGCCAGCACCTTGGCTCCACTGGGAAGGCGCACGTGGTAGACCGAGTGACTGCCGAAGTAGGCGATGTCCTCGATCACACCCTGTGCCTTGTTGGTGTGCCCTTCCGGCTCGTCCTTACCGATCATCACCTTTTCCGGACGCAGCGCGAATGCGACCGGCTGCCCTTCATATCCAGTGATGCCATGGGCGATGTAGATCGGCGCCGGGAACAGCGGCGATCGTACGGTCACATACTCCGGCAGGTCCTCGTCGATCACGCCGTCGAACAGGTTCACCGAGCCGATGAACTCGGCGACGAACCGGTTGGCCGGCTGCTCGTACACTTCGTCCGGCTTGCCGACCTGCTGGATCCAGCCCGCATCCATCACCGCGATGCGGGTGGCCATGGTCATCGCTTCTTCCTGGTCGTGGGTGACCATCACGCAGGTCACGCCCGACGATTCGATGATGCTGACCAGTTCCAGCTGCATCTGCGAGCGCAGCTTCTTGTCCAGTGCACCCATCGGCTCATCCAGCAGCAGCAGCTTGGGGCCCTTGGCCAACGAGCGTGCCAGCGCCACGCGCTGCTGCTGTCCGCCGGACAGCTGATGCGGCTTGCGCTTGCCGAGGTGGCCCATCTGCACCAGCTCCAGCATTTCGCCGACGCGCCTGCCGATCGCATCCTTGCCCAGCCCGTCCTGCTTGAGGCCGAACGCGATGTTCTGCTCGACCGTCATGTGCGGGAACAGGGCGTAGGACTGGAACATCATGTTGACCGGCCGCTGATAGGGCGGCAAGGCGTCCAGACGCTGCCCATCAAGGGTGATACTGCCCTTGGTGGGTGTCTCGAAGCCGCCCAGGCAGCGCAGCAGGGTGGATTTGCCGCTGCCGGAGCCGCCCAGCAGGGCAAAGATCTCGCCCTTGCGCACATCCAGATTGACGTCGTCGACGGCGACGAAACCGTCGAATTCCTTGCGCAGGTCACGAATGGAGAGATAGCCGGGCGCACTCACCGAATCAACGGCGGCGGCTTCCGGCTGGGCTTCAACGGGCATGGGGGCTCCGGGAGCGGGCGGTGGACAGCGGGCGCCATTCTACCGGCCAGGGGGCGATGACGGTATGACGGGGTATGGCGAGCGGCCGTTGCCCGCCGGGCATGGCCCGGCGCTACCCGCATGGCCTGGCTCCGGGTGCGCCGGGGCCAGCCCCGCGGCGAGGTTCAGCGAACAGCCACCGGCGGTGCCTCCTGCCAGCCCAGCCCCAGGCTCTTCTGCAGCGCCACATACCGCACCAGCAACTGCAGCCGCGCCTGGGCGGCGGCATCCTGCGCCTGCAGCCGCTGGCGCTGTACGTCCAGCAGATCGATCTGCGAGGTGGCACCCGCCTGTCGACGCTGGCTCATCAACGCCAGCGAACGGTCCGCCGAAGCCTCGGCGCGGACACTGGCCTGCAGTTGCTGCCGGGCCGCACCGAAGCGCGCCAACGCGGTGTTGGCATCCTGCAGTGCAGCCAGCACCGTGCCCTCGTAGGCCGCCAACCGGGCCTCATTGCCGGCCCGAGCCTGGGCCACACGGGCCTTGTTCACGCCGAAGTCGAACAGCGACCAGCGCAGGAACGGGGCGACGATGGTGGCGGCTGAATCCCGCCCCAGGTCGGAAACCGAGGTGGCGCCCGCCCCGATGCTGCCCAGCAGGGTCACCTGCGGAAAATACGCCGAGATCGCCTGGCCGATCTGCGCCGAGGATGCCGCCAGCTCGCGCTCAGCCTTGCGCACATCCGGCCGGCGCTGGATCAACGCGCCCGCATCGTCCACCGGGACGCTGGCCGGCAGCACCGGCAGCGGCTGGTCTGCCGCCAACCGTGCATCCAGCGCCCCCGGCTCGCGGCCTACCATCAGGGCCAGCACATCTCGGGCTTCGTCGGCCTGTGCCTGTAGCGGCGGCAGCGCAGCCTGCTGCTGTTGCAGCTGGGCCTGCGCGCGCTCCACCTGCAGGTCCGAATCCGCACCGCGTTGGCGACGCTGACGGGTCAGCTGCAGGCTTTCATCGGCGGCTCGGAGGTTGTGCTCGGCCAGGGCGATACGCTCGCGGCTGCTGCGGTAGCCGAGGTAGACCTGGGTCAGTTCCGCGGCAAGCTGCACCTGCGCATCGGCCAGTGCTGCGGCGTTGGCCTCGGCTTCGGCGGCGGCCTGCTCGGCCGCGCGGCGTCGGCGGCCGAACAGGTCCAGTTCCCAACTGGCGTCGAAGCCGGCCACGTACAGCTCGGTGTCCAGATCGATATCGGCGAACTGCTGGCGCAGCTGCGCCGCCTCCTGCGGACGGCCGTTGGCCTCGGCCACGCCGGCGATGTTCTCGCCCAGACCGCGCACGCTGTTTTCCAGCGAATCCGGTGCCTTGATGTTGGCGTAGCCCGCCGCCGCGCCCACGCTGGGCAGCTGCTCGGCGCGGCGCTGTCGCCGCAGCGCGCGCGAGGCCAGCAGCTTGGCCTGGGCGGCGCGCAGGTTGGGGCTGTTGCGCAGCGCTTCGTCCACCAGCTGGTCCAGCAGCGGATCGTTGAGCGCGCGCCACCACTGGCTGGGCGGGCTGGCAGGCTGCACGCCGGCCTGCGCCGCGCGTGGGAGCTGCGCCTGCGCGGTAGCGACCGTGGCCACGTCCGGTTTCACGTAATCCGGCCCCACCATGCAGCCCGCCAGCAGCAGCGGCAGGGTGGCCGGGCACAGCCGGCGCAGAAGGGGGGAAACGGGCAAGGTCGTCGAAGTCATCAGTGCATCGCCAATGGAACGCCCTTGGGCAGGGGCTTGAGCAGGAAGACCAGCGGCAGGGTGGCCACCACGATCAGGCCGAAGATCCAGAACAGGTCGTTGTAGGCCATCACCATCGCCTGCATCTGCACCGTCTGCGCCAGCACGGCCATCGCCTGGGTCGCGTCGCCCAGCTGCTGGCCGTAGGCATGCAGCGCGTCCTGGGCGATGGTCGAGTTTGCGGTAACGCTGCTGCCGATCGCATCGATGTGCAGGGTGGTGCGGCGTTCCTGGAAGGTGGAAATGATGGCCAGCCCGATCGAGCCGCCGAGATTGCGCGCGGCGTTGAACAGGCCGGACGCATCGCTGGTGTACTCGCGCGGCACCGAGGTGATGGCCGCCTGGTTCAACGCCATCATCGCCAGCGCCAGCCCACAGCCCTGCAGCAGCTGGCCTATGACGAAGTGCGGGCCGATGCTGTCCGGAGTCAGCCCCAGATTGACGAAGCAGGCAGCGGCGAAGCACAGCATGCCGCCGAACACCATAATGCGTACGTCGACCGTTTCCAGCATCTTCGGCATCAACGGCATCAGCAGGATGGTCGGCAGGCCGGCCAGCAGCAGCACATAGCCGGCCTGCTCGGTGTTGTAGCCGGCGATGATCGCCAGGAACTGCGGGATCATGTACATGACCCCGAACAGGATCATGCCCACCGCCATCACCATCACGAACACTGCGCCGAAACTGCGCTGGAACAGGATGTTGAGGCGGATGACCGGCGCCTTGCTGGTGAACTGCGAAAGCGCGAGCAGCGCGAAGCCCAGCACCGAGACGATGCTGAGAACCACGATCATCGTCGATTCGAACCAGCGCTCGCGCTGGCCGTCTTCCAGCACCACGGTGAGTGCGGAAAGGCCGGCGGTCATGCCGACGATGCCCAGCCAGTCTGCGCGCAGCAGCCCACCCCAATCAGACGTTTCATGCGGAAGGCCGAGCAGCAGCAGGGCAACCAGGCCGGCGCAGATCGGCACGTTGATGAAGAACGCGTAGTGCCAGCTGACGTTCTCGGTCAACCAGCCGCCCAGCAAGGGGCCGATCACCGGGCCCAGGATGACGGTCATGCCGAACAGCGCCGTACCCAGCGGCTGCTGCTTCGGCGGCAGCCGCGTGCCGACGATGGTCAGCGCGGTCGGGATCAGCGCACCACCGGCAAAACCCTGCCCTACCCGTCCGGCGATCATCATCGGCAACGAATCGGCCAGGCCGCACATCACCGAGAACGCAGTGAACAGCGTGGCGCAGATCAGCAGGAAAGTGCGCAGGCCCAGCGTGCGCACGAACCAGCCGGTCAGCGGAATCATCACGATTTCCGAGACAAGGAAGGCGGTGGAGATCCAGGTGCCTTCGGTGCCGCTGGCGCCCACTTCGCCCTGGATGGTGGGCAACGCGGCGTTGACGATGGAGATGTCCAGCGTAGCCATGAACGAACCGATGGTGCCGGCCGCCACGGCCAGCCAGGCCGCGGCATCCGCCTTGCCTCCGGCGACAGGTGCTGCGTGGGCACGGGTGGCGTTCATCGCGCCGGCGCGGCCATGGCCTCGGCCTCGTCCTGGGTGCGCTCGCGCGCATCCTTTGCATTGCGGGTATCGACGGTCACTTCCACCGACATGCCCGGCACCAGCACCTTGCGTGCTTCAGCACCTGCGTCCACCCGGATGCGCACCGGCACGCGCTGCACGACCTTGGTGAAGTTGCCGGTGGCGTTCTGTGGCGGCAGCAGCGCGAACTGCGAGCCGGTACCCGGCGAAATGCTCTCCACCGTGCCGCGCAATGGGGTGCCTGGCAACGCATCGACCTTGATTTCGGCCGCCTGGCCGGCGCGCATAAGCCCCACCTGGGTTTCCTTGAAGTTGGCAACGAGGTACAGCGAAGCAACCGGCACGATGGTCATGGTGCGGGTACCGGCAGCAACAAACTGGCCGACCTGCACGGTCTTGTTGCCGACACGGCCATCGATGCGCGCGCGCAGCTCGGTGTCCTCAAACGCCACTCTGGCCTGCGCAGCGTCGGCCTGCGCCTGCTTCAGTCCGGCCTGGGCCTGCTCGAGCTGGGCCTGGCTGGCTTCGATCTGGCTCTGCGCGCCCTGGATCTGTGCCTTGGCCGCATCGTACTGGGCCTGGGCGCGCTCGACATCGTGGCGCAGGCTTTCAACGTGTTCATGGGTGTCCGCACCACTGGCCGCCAGCGGGGTGAAGCGCGCCAGCTCTGACCGGCCGAAACGCAGCGAGGCGGCGGCCGCGGTGAGCTGGGTGCGTGCCTGCAGCAGGCTGGACTGCTGGCCCTGCACCCCAGCGGCAGCAGCGGCGATGTCGGCTTCGCGCACGGCGATCACGGCCTCGGCCTGGTCCAGCGTGGCACGGTAGGTGCGCGGGTCGATGCGCAGCAGCGGTTCGCCGGCCTTGACCCACTGGTTGTCCTGCACCAGCACTTCGGTGACGTAACCGTTGATGCGCGGAGCGACCGCGACAGCGTCGGCCTGCAGATAGGCGTTGTTGGTGTCCTGCAGGTAGCGGCCGACCAGCAGGTGGTAGATCAGCCAGGCAACCAGGGCGATGACCACGACGACGCCGATGATGGCCAGCGTCCAGCGCACCTTGGGGTTCTTCAGCGGCGAGGGCTTGTCCTCCGTGGAAGGCGTTTCGTCAGGGGCGGCGTCGGCGCGCTGGGGCTGTTCGGTCATTGTCTGAAGGCGGTGGTCGGTGCCATACGGGACGGTAGGGGAAGCGATGCGGAGGCAAGGTGAAAAAAAAACGGAGGCCATTGGCCTCCGTTTCCTGTGCGCTGACGTCTACCCGCATCCGCCGGGCATGGCCCGGCGCCACCGTCATCTCACCTGCCGGTCTTCACCTCGGTCCACAGACGGGTGTACAGCTTGTCCGTCTCCGGGGTGTTGATCGAATAGGTGAACATCTTCGCGGCCACATCGGCCGGCGGGTAGATGGTCGGGTCGGTACGGATCGCCTCGTCCACCAGCGGAGTCGCGGTCGGCACCGGGTTGGCGTAGTGGATGAAGTTGGTATTGGCCGCAGCGACCTTCGGCTCCAGCAGGTAATTGATGAACTTGTAAGCGGCCTCCGGATGCTTGGCGTCCTTCGGGATCGCCAGCATGTCGAACCACTGCGGTGCGCCTTCCTTCGGAATCGAATAGGCGACATGCACGCCGTTGCTGGCCTCCTCGGCGCGGTCGCGGGCCTGGATGATGTCGCCCGACCAGCCGACCACCAGGCAGGTGCCGCCGTTGGCCAGCGAACCGACGTACTGCGAGGAGTGGAAGTTCTGCACGTACGGGCGGATCGACTTCAACAGGTCGGCCGCCTTCTGCAGCTCGGCCGGATCGCCGCTGTGCGGGTCCAGGCCCAGATAGTGCAGTGCGATCGGGATCATGTCGGCCGGCGTGTCCAGGATGGTCACGCCGCAGTCCTTCATCTTGCTGATGTTCTCCGGCTTGAACACCAGGTCCCAGCTGTTGGCGATGTCGGTGCTGCCGCCGAAACGCTCCTTCAGCATGTCCACGTTGTAGCCGATGCCGGTGGTGCCGACCATGTACGGCACGCCGTAGCGGTTGTCCGGATCCTGGGTGGCGATGCGCTTCATCACCGCCGGGTCCAGATTGGCCAGGTTCGGGATCTTGCTCTTGTCCAGCGGCAGGAACACGCCCGCCTGGATCTGCCGGCCGAAGAAGTTCAGCGTCGGCACCACCACGTCGTAGCCGCTGTTGCCGGCCAGCAGCTTGGTCTCGACCATCTCATCGCTGTCGAACACGTCGTAGGTCACCTTGATCCCGGTTTCCTTCTCGAAGGTCGGGATGGTGTCCTCGGCAATGTAATCGCTGTAGTTGTAGACGTTCAGGACCTGGCTGTCCTGACTGCCACCGTTGCCACCGCCACAGGCGGCGAGCATGGCGGAGGCCAGGCCGAGCGTGAGGATACGCAGCTTCATCGGGTGCTCCAGAATGCGGGGAGGGGGGCCGGCTCGGGCCGGCGACGGATGCCAGCCTACCCCCCGGCGGCGGATTTTTCTATTCCACGCTTTCACACGTTCAGCAGCAGGAACTCGCGCTCCCACGAGCTGATGACACGGAAGAAGGTCTCGTACTCCTTGCGCTTGACCGAGATGTAGGCCCGGCAGAAGCGCTCGCCCAGCAGCGCCTGCAGTTCGCCGCAGCGCTCAAGCCCGTCCAGCGCTTCGCCCAGCGAGCGCGGCAGGTTGTAGCCCAGCTCCTTGGCGCTGCCGGTGACCGGCGCATCCGGCGCCAGCCGCTCGCGGATGCCGAGCAGGCCACAGGCCAGGGTGGCGGCCATCGCCAGGTAGGGATTGGCGTCGGAGCCCGCGAATCGGCTCTCCACCCGCATGTTCTCCGGTGTATCCAGCGGCACGCGCAGGCCGCAGGTGCGGTTGTCGAAGCCCCAGTGCACGTTGCTCGGGGACACCTCGCCGAACACCAGCCGGCGATAGGAATTGACGTTCGGCGCGAAGAACGCCATCGCCTGCGGCGCATACTTCTGCAGCCCCCCAAGATAATGGCCGAACACCGGGCTGAACTCGCCTTCGGCATCGGTCTCACCGGCGAACACGTTGCTGCCATCGCTCACCCGCACCAGGCTCTGGTGGATGTGCATGGCGCTGCCCGGTTCGTTCTCCATCGGCTTGGCCAGGAAAGTGGCGTACACGCCGTGGCGCATCGCCGCCTCGCGCATGGTGCGCTTGAACAGGAAAACCTGGTCGGCCAGATCCATCGCATCGGCGTGGGTGAAGTTGACTTCCAGCTGTGCCGCGCCGGATTCGTGGATCAGCGTGTCCACGTCCAGCTTCATGGCATCGGCGTAGTCGTACATCAGGTCGAGGATGGGGTCGAACTCGTTGACCGCATCGATCGAATACGACTGCCGCGCTGTTTCCGGGCGACCGGAGCGGCCGGCAGGCGGCAGCAGCGGGAAATCCGGGTCGGTGTTCTTCTGCACCAGGAAGAACTCCAGTTCCGGCGCCACCACCGGGCGCAGGCCCAGCTCGGCGTAGGCCGCCAGCACGCGCCGCAGCACATTGCGCGGCGCCAGCTCATGCGGCTCGCCATTCTTGGTGTAGCAGTCATGGATGATCTGCGCGGTGGCATCGGCGGCCCACGGCACCATGCGCACGGTGTCCGGATCCGGGCGCAGCATCATGTCCGAGTCCGACGGCGAGGTCAGTTCGTAGTAGTCATCCGGAAACTCGCCGGTGACG
Organism: Stenotrophomonas sp. B2; assembly: GCF_014947095.1. Taxonomy (NCBI): domain Bacteria; kingdom Pseudomonadati; phylum Pseudomonadota; class Gammaproteobacteria; order Lysobacterales; family Lysobacteraceae; genus Stenotrophomonas; species Stenotrophomonas sp. B2. Next base: position 213,617 of record NZ_JADCQA010000001.1, read on the forward strand.
GTCGTGGCGAAGATGCCCTCGGGCAGGCGGGTACCGTAGTCGTGCGAGAACTTGTCGGCGGGAATGATCTTGCCGCGCGCGTTGCCGGTGATGTCGGGCACCAGGCATTCGACTTCGGTGATACGCCGCTCCTTCAGCCAGCGCAGCAGGCTGCTCTCCTGCGGTGCGGGGGGCGTTGCCGTCTTGCGCGGGCGCGTTCGGGAACTCATCGGGAATCCAGTTGGTTCTGTTGATGCTGCCGGCAAGCTTGGCCGAACGCACGGAAAATAGCGTGATAGAACGGCGCCTGCATGACGCGCCACTCCGGGTGCCACTGTACGCCGAGCACGAAGCGGTGGCGCGGGCTGCGTGCCGCCTCGACCAGCCCGTCATCGGCGCGGGCCTCGACCTGCAAGCCGCTGGCCAGGCGGGCAATGCCCTGGCCGTGCACCGAATTGACCTGCACCCTCCCCTCGCCGTGCCAGTCCGCCAGCCACCCATCCGCCACCAGTGTGACCGCGTGGGACGGCCCGTACTGCACGTCCACGGGCGCCTGCGGATCTTCGCGATGATCGGCCAGCCCGGGTACCCGATGGACCTGTGGATGCAGGCTGCCTCCCAGGGCGACGTTCAATTCCTGGAAACCACGGCAGATCGCCAGCACCGGCAGGTCCATCGCCAGCGCCTCGTCCAGCAGTGCGAAGGCATTGGCATCGCGCGCAGGATCATGCGCATTGCCGGGCCAGCTGCGGCCACCGTCGTAGTGCTGCGGCTCGATGTTGCTGACCGCACCGGTCAGCAGCAGACCGTCGAGGCCCTGCAGCCAATCGCGCGCCGGCAGCGGCGGCTGCAGGCTGGGCAGCACCAGCGGCGTGACCTCCGCCGCCTCGGCCAGGGCGCGGACATACTTCTCGCCGGCCACCGCAAAGCGATGATGGCCAAGCACCGTACTGTCGGTGGGCAGGCCCACCCAGGGCAGGCGACGCATGGGGAAACTCCTTGGCGTGCAGACACGTTACCCGCAGGTCCGCGAGTGCGGCAAGTCGTCGCCATCACGCGCGAGGTGCCAAGTATCGGCGAAACTGGGGGCGTGAACGCCGATCAACCTCCTCCGCCCCGTCTTCCCACCCTGCGCCCGCGAGGCCCGCAGTGACGTCCGCCTTTCCAGCCAGCTGGTATGCCGCCAGCCTGCCGGAGCCGGCCGCCCTGCCTCCGTTGCAGGGCGACGTGCAGGCCGATGTCGCAGTGCTCGGTGCAGGCTACACGGGCCTGACGGCGGCGCTGGAACTGGCCTCACGCGGCCAGCACGTGGTCCTGCTGGACGCCCACCGGATCGGCTGGGGCGCGTCCGGTCGCAACGGTGGCCAGGCGCTGGTGGGCTATGGCTGCGAGGTGGACGAACTGGAACGGCAGCTGGGCCGGGACGATGCCCGCCATCTGTTCGACTGGTCACGTGACGCCGTGCAGGCCATGCGCACCCGCATCGACCGCTACGGCATCGACTGCCATTGGCGTGAGGGCCACGCCAGCGTCGCCATCCGTGCCCGCCACGAGCGCGAGCTGCGTGCCCACTGCGAGCACCTGCAACAGCAATACGATTACCCGATGCAGTGGTGGGATCGGCAGACACTGCGTGGGCAGCTGGACAGCCCGCGCTATCGCGCGGCCATGTTCGATCCACTCAGCGCGCACCTGCACCCCCTGGCGTATGCGCGCGGCCTGGCCGACGCAGCGCGCGCGGCCGGGGTGGTCATCCATGAGAACTCTGCGGTTACCCGCGTGCAGCGCGGGCCTCGCCCGGCCCTGCACACCGCGCACGGCAGCGTCAGCGCCGCGCATCTGGTGATCGCCGGCAATGCCTGGCTGCAGGGCCTGCTGCCAGTGCTGGAGCACCGCATCATGCCGGTAGGCACCTATATCGGTGCCAGTGCGTGCCTCGGCCCCGAACGGGCCCGCGCCCTGATCCGTAATGACATGGCAGTAGCAGACACTGCCTGGGCGCTGGACTATTTCCGCCTGAGCCACGACCATCGTCTGCTGTTCGGTGGCCGCGCCAGCTACTCGGCGCTACCGCCGCCCGGGCTGCGCGGAGTGATGCAGCGACGCATGCACGCGGTTTTCCCGCAGCTGGCCGACGTCGCTCTCGATCAGGTCTGGGGCGGCTATGTCGACATCACCCGCAACCGCGCCCCGCATTGGGGACGACTGGACGGCAATCTGTACTTCGCGCAGGGATTCTCCGGCCACGGCGTGGCGGCAGCCGGACTTGCGGGTGACGTGATCGCCGCGGCAATCGCCGGCCAGAGCGAGCGCCTGGACGTGTTCCAGCGCCTGAAGCACGCGCCGTTCCCGGGCGGGCGCCTGCTGCGCATGCCGCTGCTGGTAGCTGCGATGTCGTGGTACAGGCTGCGGGATGCGTTGTGGTGACGATATCAGCGCCCTTGACGGGACTCCACGGCAGTGCGACTTGATCCCTTCACACCGATTGTTTGCATAATCTGCACAGGAGCAGGGGGAGCACGTGGATGCAGTGGTGGAAGGAAGGTCTACCGGTGAACATCCGGATCAGTCCCCAGGGACTGGTGCTGATGCTCATCTATGCCGTCGCCTGCGTGGCCACGCGCAAACTTTCGGTAGACCAGTTCTACCTGCCGGCAGGTGTGCGTGTGGCCGCCTTGCTGCTCTGTCCACCGCGCCTGTGGCCTTACCTGTTGCTGGGCGAGTACGCCTACTTCGCCCATCTGCGGATTCCGCTGCTCGAAAAATACGGGTTGGCATGGGTGCTTCTGGCCTCGGCATTTCTCATGCCGGCAGTGATGCTGATCGTACGCATGCACCAGAAGTTGCTTGCGCGCACCACGGTCCTCGGCGTGATCTCGATCGCGGTCTGTGCCGCGACGATCATCAGCCTGCTCAACCTCGGAATCTCGTACCTGCTCTGGGAGCCGCTGCATAACGCGTCGTTTATCACCAACGTAATGCGCTATGCGCTGGGCGACTTCACTGGGATCCTCATCCTGGCGCCACTCGCGCTGCTCTGGATCCGTCGCGCCGAGGAACAATGGACACCCCGGTCCGTTGCGGCCACAGTCGGAGCACTAGTAGCCATGCTGGTCATTGGCCTGCAGGCGACGCCGGTACCCGCCTCGATCACGGCCCCTGGCTCGCTGCAGTTGTTGTTGATCCTGCCTATTCCCGCAATCGCCCTGACCTGCCTGCTGGGATGGCGCGGGGCGGCCGTCGGTGTCGCCGCAGTGAACATGATTCTTGGTCTGAGCACCCCTTCTGACCACCCCGCATCATTCGATCAGGCGACCTTTGCCACCCAGCAGGCCATGGCCATCGCCAGCGTCGCCCTGTTGTTGCTGGGTGCGCGCATCACGCATTTCCAGAGCCAGCATCGGCTGCGTGAGGAAGACGGCAGAAACTCGATGAAACTGGCCCGCAGTACGCACATGGCCAGCGAAATGGATCTGCGAGAGCGAGCGGCGCTCCTGCGCAGGCTGGGCGAGGGGATGGACCTGTCGCTCAACGAGATGGTGAACTGGCTGCACGCGCAAGGGCACCACGCTGTCGCCAACAGCCTGAAACACACATCAGAAGTCCATTCGCGCCAATTCCGCGCGCAGGCGAGCATGATCTACCCATCCGCCCTGGAGCGTCTCGGGCTTTACGTCGCTCTTCGTGCAGGTGGCGTGCGGGAGGCATGGGACAATACGCACCGGGTTACGCAGCCCCGGCTGACGGGCGACCCATGTCAGTTGGGAGTGGATCTGCAGCTGGCCGCATACCGGACCGTGGTTGAGGCCGTATCGTTGCTGCTCAGGTATGAGCCCGGTCAGATCTCCGTGCGCATCAGGTGCGGCGTCTTCAGACAGATGCACGGAGTACTGATTTCCGCCGCTCTTGTCGATCCTCACCATGCGCTTTCGCAACAGACTCAGGAACTGGTCCGTTCACAGCTATTGGGCCGGATCGTCGCCTATTCCGGGGTCGTCGATGTTCAGAAAAACAGGATCCGGATCGCCTTGCTGGATGGGCTGGCCACCTATCCGCAGGCCCCTCTGGCAGCACACTGTCCAGATGCGCCGTGGCCGTTCGACCAAGGTCGGCAATCTGCAACCTGACATAGAATTGCCAGTCAAAGCGCGATGGATGTCACTAATTCGCAGCAGTGCTGAACTGGTGTCGGCGGCAAAGAGCCAGGTAACGAAGAAGAGATCCGATTGCGTAGGCGGGAATCTGCCGATACTGTCGCCAGAGGTGTAGACGTCCAGAGTGGATGGAACGCCACCATGGTACGAGCAAGGGAGGCTTGGGATTGAACTGGTGGAAGAACGATGTCGAGCTGAGCTTCCGGATACGCCCCATCGGACTTTTCATCGCTGGGATGTACGCCGTCACGTGCTGGGCCGCTCGTCAGGTCTCGCTCGACCAGTTTTACCTGCCGGCAGGCATACGGGTCGCTGCGCTGCTGCTCTGCCCTCCCCGCCTCTGGCCCTATCTGCTGCTTGGCGAATATGCTTACTTTGCCCAGATGCGATATCCACTCATCGGGAAGTATGGGCTGGCTTGGGTGATCCTGGGCTCCGTGTTCCTCATGCCAGCGGTAGCCTTGGTCGTGCGGGCGCATCGCAGATTCATGACCGCGACAACGGAGGGCTGGCTTCTCTCGATGGCGGTTTCCGCCGCGCTCATCGCCACCGCATTGAAACTGGGCTTGGCCCACCTGCTCTCCGAGAACCCGTCTTCCGTGCCATTTGCGACACGAGCTGTCCGCTTCGTGCTCGGTGATTACATCGCAATACTGACTGTCGCCCCACTCGCACTGCTCTGGATCCGGCGCCGGTCACTGTACGAGTGGAAGTTTTGGAAGCACGCGCCTACCGTAGCCGCATTGGCACTACTGATATCACTGGGCGCATTCATGGCCTCGGGTGTCGAGCTCCCAGATGCCACCAAGACATCCCTGCAACTGGTGATGGCTTTGCCGGTTGTTGCCTTGACCTGCATCCATGGCTGGCGAGGAGCAGCTGCGGGTGTTCCGCTGTTGAACATAGTGATTGCAATGACAACACCAGCATCAGGACTGCCTGGTTCGTTCGACCAGCGAACATTCATGATGCAGCAGCTCATTGCCGTTGCAGGGACGGCGCTTCTTCTACTCGGTTCCCGCATCACTCAGCACTATCATCAGCATGCGCGCCATGATCTGGATGGGAGTCAGACGGCCAGACTTTCGAGAACTGCTCATATGGCCAGCGAACTCGATCTGAGGCAGCGGGCGCTTGATCTCAGGAAGATCGCAGACGGCGTCGAGAAATCACTGAACCACACTGCCGATCTTCTGAAAATGCACGGACACCATGCACCTGCAATGGATCTGCTGCACACCTCGACGACACATTCACGCCAGTTCCGTGAACTCACAAGCCTGGTGTATCCAACCGAAGTCGAGCAGGTCGGGTTGTATGTTGCCCTGCAGGTCAGCGGCATCAGCGAAAACTGGGACCGGACCAGCAGGGTTGCGCTCCCCCGCATGACGGGCGATCCCTGCAGGCTGAGCATTGCACTGCAGCTTGCTGCCTATCGAACCCTTACCGAAACGGTCGCACTGCTGCTCAAACACGAACGGGGGCAGATCCAGATCCAAGCACGCTGCGGCAGCCTGCATGGTCAACAGGGCATCCTGATCAGTGCATCTCTGTTGGACAGAGATCGCCACTTGTCGCTGGAAACCGCAAAACTGATCGTCGAGCGCCTGAGTTCACGTGCACTGGCCTATGGCGGTAAAGTGCAGACACGTCAAAACCGCGTAAGAGTGCTACTGCAGGAAACGGCCACGGGTGCAACCCACGGCAGCACGCATGCAGCGTGGATTGCTCGCGCCGACATCACCTGACTCTCACTCATCCGCCTCGATCAAGGAAAAGATCATGCTTCAGCGACTCGTAGCCGGCAGTTCGATCGCCCACGTTGCGTTGCTACCAGCACCATAGACGACCAGCGAGAACTCGGCTTGCCTGAGTACCACATGCCGCTGGGACTTTTCCGGCAATGCCAGCCGCTGCGACGGCAATGACACGGTAATCGGACTTTTGCCGGCCGGGAGCGTCCAGAACGTGGTGTCAACCTTGCCGATTATCAGCAGGACCTGTCCGGAGAGGTCATTCACCTGATAATAGTTGATTCCCTCACGCTCGAACCCATACACCAGCCAGTTCGGATCTGCACTCAGATTCGTCGCTGCTGGACGGGACTCACCAAGCCCCGCCTGAGCCATATGTGTTCCGTTGTCGTCACTCGGGCAGCATGCCGCCTCGGCGACGGCAGGTGCAGACAACAGAGTCATTGCAGGCATCAAAAAACGCAGACCAGAGAAATTCACACTCACCCCCGTGTTCGGTTGGACAACGCCAGGCAAACTCACTTCGCCACCCCATGACTGGATGGGCTCTCGGCCTCGCTTGCGGGCTGCCTCAGCCGGACGGAGTCAACCTCAGGCCGCCGGCAGGGTGGCGCAGCCAGCATAACCATCATCCAGCACCAGCGCCACGAGCAGAACTTCCGCCACTCCGCTCGTCGGGCCCCGACACTGAACGTGTCGGCCGGCGTTCACGCGATGACAACGCATGCGGTACCACCACTAAAGTTACGGCCGAAACCGCCGCTACCCGTGCCAAGACTTCCCTGACGTGAGCCTCCGCATCATGCCCGTCCTGCCGCAGGCCGCCGTCGATGGCGACCTCGCCGATCCGCTTCCGCAGCGGATCCTGCTGGTCGAAAACTCCCGTGCCTTCACCGGCATGCTGCGCGAGGCGATCGAACAGCGCCTGGAGCTGCCCGTCGTGGTCGCTTCCACCCTGGCCGAGGCCGACCGCCTGCTCAATGAGAGCGGCGGCTGGTTCCTGGTCCTGACCGGCCTGGTTCTGGCCGATGGCGACAGGGACGCGGTGGTCGAATTCTTCCTGAAACGCGATCTGCCCACCGTGGTGGTCAGTGGCGTGTATGACGAGGATCTGCGCAAGCGCGTGCTGCAGCAGCAGATCATCGACTACGTCCTGAAGAACACGCCCGGCAGCATCGACTATCTGGTGTGGCTGGTGCAGCGCCTGGAACGCAACCGTCGCATCGCCGCGCTGGTGGTGGACGATTCGCCCTCGGCACGCGGCTATGCGGCCGCGCTGCTGCGCATGTACGGCCACGAAGTGTACGAGGCAGCCGATGGCAATGAAGGCCTGGCGGCGATCGAGTCCCATCCTGCGATCCGACTGGCGGTGGTCGACCAGGAGATGCCCGGCATGCAGGGCGTGGAATTCACCCGCCGCCTGCGCACCCTGCGCTCGCGCGACAAGGTGGCGGTGATCGGCATTTCCGGCAATACCGACGCATCACTGATTCCGCGCTTCCTGAAGAACGGCGCCAACGACTTCCTGCGCAAGCCCTTCTCGCGCGAGGAATTCTTCTGCCGCGTGTCGCAGAACGTGGACCAGCTGGAGCTGATCGGCACCCTGCAGGATCTGGCCACCCGGGACTTCCTGACCGGTCTGCCCAACCGCCGCTGCTTCCTGGAACAGAGCCAGCGCCAGCTGCCCCAGCTTCAGACCCATGGCCAGAGCGTGGCGGTGGCGATGATCGACATCGATCACTTCAAGCACATCAACGATACGCACGGCCATGAGGCCGGCGATGACGCCCTGCGTGCCGTGGCCGGGGCGGTGGCCGTGCATGCGCGCAGCCAGGACTTGATCGCGCGCTTCGGCGGCGAGGAGTTCTGCCTGCTGGTGCCGGACATGGAGCAGGACGAGGCAATGCTCTACTTCGAGGAACTCCGCCAGCGCATCGCGGCGCTGGAAGTGGATATCGGCACCGCCACACTGCGCATGACCGTCAGCATCGGCCTGTGCTGCCTCCGCCCGCAGCGCGATGCGCTGCATCGCCTGATTTCCGAGGCCGACCGTCAGCTGTACCTGGCCAAAGCCGGTGGCCGCAACCGGGTCAGCTGCACCACCATGGGCAGCCCGCTGCGTCCGCGCGAGCCCGCCCTGCCCTGATCGATCCGCTTTGATCCAGATCAACGCTGCCTGCCGGCAGCAGCCCTACAGTCGGCCCCGACATCACGCATGAAGGGGAGCCGGGGATGGCATTACTGGTCTGGCAGGACGATCTGAACATCGGCATCGATGTGATCGACCAACAACACCGCCGCATCATCGAGATGCTCAATCACCTGCATGTGGCCCAGGCCAGCATGCAGCGTGCTGCTGTCGGCGAAGTGATCGACGAGGTGGTTGATTACACCATGTCGCACTTCGCGTTCGAAGAAGAGCTGATGGAGGAAGCCGGCTATCCGTTCTGCGCTGCCCACAAGCGCGTGCATGAGGTCTTCATCAAGCGCGTGGCCGAGTACCGGCTGCGGTTCCAGGCCGGCGAGGACATCAGCGACGAGCTGCGCACGATGCTCTCGCGCTGGCTGTTCAACCACATCCGCGGCGACGACCAGGCCTACGCCGAACAGGTCAAGTCACATCTGAACCAGTTCACCCGTGAACACCAGGGCGGGGGCTGGCTGGGCCGCACGCTCAAGCGGATCTTCGGCTGATCAGCGCACGCGACGCTGCAGTGCCACCAGCGCGGCCAACGTCGCAACCGCGGTCAGGCACAGGTAGTAGCCGACCGCGACCAGGCCGAAGCGCTCGGCCAGCCAGGTCGCCAGGTACGGAGCGGGCGCCGCGCCGAGAATGCCGGCCAGATTGAACGACAGCGATGCGCCGGTATAGCGCACTTCGACCGGATAGATCTCGGCCAGGAATGTGCCGCAGGGACCATAGGTCAGGCCCATCAGGAACAGACCCAGGCACAGGAAGCCCAGCACCAGCCACGGGCTGCCGGGCTGGAACAACGGCGCAAACAGCAGGCCGAAGCCAAGGATCAGCAGGCTGGCCACGATCATCGTCCGGCGGGTGCCCCAACGGTCGCCGTAGCGCGCCGACAGCGGGATGCCCAGCGCGAAGAACAGCATGGCGGCCATCTGCATCAGCAGGAACTGCTCGCGGCTGTAACCGAGTACCGCCGTGCCATGGCCCAGGCTGAATACCGTCATCAGATAGAACAGCACGAAGGTGGCGAATGCGCCCAGCGTACCCAGCAGCATCGGCACGGGATGGTCGCGCAGCACCGTCCACATCGGCAGCCGCACCGGCGCTCTGCGTTCCAGCGCCTTCTGGAAGTCCGGCGTCTCATGGATGTTCAGGCGCACCCACAGGCCCAGCCCGACCAGCAATGCGCTGGCCACGAACGGAATACGCCAGCCCCACTGCAGGAAGTCGTCCTGCCCCATGCTTCGGCCCAGCACCAGGAAGATGCCTGCCGACAGCAGGAAACCGAGCGGCGCGCCCAGCTGCGGGAACATGCCGTACCACGCGCGCTTGCCCGGTGGTGCGTTCTCGGTTGCCAGCAGCACCGCCCCGCCCCACTCGCCGCCCAGCCCCAGCCCCTGGCCAAACCGGCACAGCGCCAGCAGCGCCGGAGCCCACAGCCCGATCTGCGCATGGGTCGGCAGCAGGCCGATTGCGACAGTCGACAGTCCCATGGTGAGCAATGCCGCGACCAGGGTGGCCTTGCGGCCGATGCGGTCGCCGAAGTGGCCGAATACCGCCGAACCCACCGGCCGCGCGATGAACGCCACGGCGAACGTGGCCAGGGATTGCAGCAGCGCGGCCTGGTCACTGCTTTCCGGGAAGAACAGATGCGGGAACACCAGCACCGCGGCGGTGGCGTAGATGTAGAAGTCGAAGAACTCGATGGTCGTGCCGATCAGGCTGGCCAGCAGTACACGGCGAGGGGAATTCACGGGTGACGCGGCAGCGGTGATCGTCGACATCGGCAAGGCAGGCAATCCGGATCGTCCGATTCTGCCACGCATGACCCGGCAGGCGTGACGATGGTTTCAGCCGACACGGATGCAATCACACGCGATGCGATGTGTTCAGGGCGGTGGTGCCGCCGCTCCCTTCGGGGCGCGGCCCGCTGCTACAGCTGGATCCAGGTGGCCTTGATCTCGCTGTACTTGTCGAAGGCATGCAGTGATTTGTCGCGCCCATTGCCGGACTGCTTGTAGCCCCCGAAGGGGGCGGTCATGTCACCGCCGTCCCAGCCGTTGACCCAGACGCTGCCCGCGCGCAGCTGCCGCGCAACCCGGTGTGCCCGGCCCAGGTCCCGCGTCCACACGCCCGCCGCCAGGCCGTAGCGGCTGTCATTGGCCAGGCGCACCGCTTCGGCCTCGTCGTCGAAACCCAGCACCGCCAGCACCGGACCGAACACCTCCTCGCGCGCCAGGGCCTGTTCCGGCCGGACCTGGTCGAACACGGTCGGCTGCACGTAGCAGCCGCCTGCTTCCACCTCGGCGCGGCGTCCCCCCAGCAGCAGGCGCGCTCCGTCAGCTTCGGCCATGGCGATGTCCGCCAGTACCTTGTCCACATGCGCGGCATCGACGAGGGCACCCATCGGTGCGTCGGCCTCCAACGGGTGGCGCGGCTGCATGCGCTGGCCATGGGCGATCACCCGATGCACGAACTCCTCGCGGATCGAACGCTGCACCAGCAGCCGCGAGCCGGCGGTGCAGACTTCTCCCTGGTTGAAGAAGATGCCCTGCGCCACCCCCTTGGCCGCCCGCTCCAGGTCGGGCGCATCGGCAAACACGATATGCGGGCTCTTGCCGCCGCACTCCAGCCAGACCCGCTTCAGATTGGAGCGCCCGGCATGCTCAAGCAGCTTGGCGCCGGTGGCGGTGGAGCCGGTGAAGGCCAGCACGTCGACATCCCTGTGCAGCGCCAGCGGCTCGCCCACGCGGGCACCATCGCCCGGCAGAACGTTGAGCACGCCATCAGGCAGACCGGCCTCGCTGGCCAGCGCTGCCAGCCGCAACGCCGTCAGCGGCGAGCGCTCGGAAGGCTTGAGGATCACCGAATTGCCCATGGCCAGCGCCGGCGCGATCTTCCAGCAGGCCATCAGCAACGGGAAGTTCCACGGCACGATGGCGCCGACCACACCCGCAGGCTCACGCGTGACCAGGCCCAGCTCCTGGGGGCCGGTCGGTGCGATCTCTCCGTACAGCTTGTCCACCGCCTCTGCGGTCCAGGCCAGGCAACGCACCACGCCCGGCAGGTCGATGCGCCGTGCATCGCGCACCGGCTTGCCCATGTCCAGCGTTTCCAGCAGGGCCAGTTCGTCGGCATGCGCTTCCACCAGCGCCGCCAATGCCAGCAGCACGCGCTTGCGTTGCGCAGGGCTCACCTGCGACCAGTGGCCGGCCTCGAAGGCGCGCCGTGCCACCTGCACGGCACGCTCCACGTCCTGCGCGTCGCAGTCGGCGACGGTGCCAAGCACGCGGCCGTCGATCGGGCTGACGCAGTCGAAGCGGGCACCGCTGGCGGCATCCACGTAGCGGCCCGCGATGAAGGCCTGGCCGGGAATGGAGAGCTGGCCGGCCAGCGCCTGCCAGTGGCTGCGGTCGGGGAAATCGGCCATGACAGGATCCTGCAGTGCGTGTCGTTCCGGTTATACCGGTGCCGCCGCGACCTCGCCGTGACAGGCCATGCCCCGTGTGCACGGCGGGCATGGTCCGGGCGATGACGGCTGCGCTACAGTCCCTGCATCGGACCCGACGGAACCGGCATGAAGAACCCCGCGAGCGACGTGCACGAGCTGGCCATCCAGCGCCCCGACTCCCTGGAGGCGTACTGGATGCCCTTCACCGCCAACCGCCAGTTCAAGGGCGCGCCACGCATGCTGGTACGGGCCGAAGGCATGCATTACGAAGACGTGGACGGGCGCCAGGTTCTCGATGGCACCGCCGGCCTGTGGTGCTGCAATGCCGGCCACGCCCGCCCGCGCATCGTCGAGGCGATTGTCGAACAGGCACGCACCCTGGATTACTCACCCGCCTTCCAGATGGGTTCGCCACCGGCATTCGCGCTGGCGCAGCGTCTGGCCGCGCTGGCTCCGGCCGGGCTCAACCACGTGTTCTTCACCAACTCGGGCTCCGAGGCGGTGGATACCGCAATGAAGATCGTGCTGGCCTATCACCGCCAGCGCGGCGAAGGCCAGCGTACCCGTTTCATCAGCCGCGAGAAGGCTTATCACGGTGTGGGCTTCGGCGGCATGGCGCTCGGCGGCCTGCCCAACAACCGCCGCCAGTTCGGCCTGCAGCTGGGGGGCGTGGACTATCTGCGGCACACCCTGGATCTGCAGCGCAACGCGTTCAGCAAGGGCCTGCCGCGCCAGGGCGCGGAACTGGCCGACGATCTGGAGCGGCTGATCGCCCTGCACGACGCGTCCACCATTGCGGCCGTGTTCGTCGAGCCCATCGCCGGTTCTGCGGGAGTGATCCTGCCTGCGCCCGGCTATCTGCAGCGGCTGCGGGAGATCTGCGACCAGCACGGCATCCTGCTGGTGTTTGACGAGGTCATCACCGGTTTCGGCCGGGTCGGCATGCCGTTCGCCGCGCAGCGTTTCGGCGTCACGCCGGACCTGCTGACCTTTGCCAAGGGAGTCAGCAACGGCGCGGTTCCGCTGGGTGGCGTGCTGGCCAGCGATGCGGTGCACGCCGGCCTGATGCAGGGCCCGGCACAGGCCATCGAGCTGTTCCATGGCTATACCTATTCGGGGCACCCGCTGGCCTGCGCGGCAGCCCTGGCCACACTCGACGTCTATGCAGAGGAGCGCCTGTTCGAGCGCGCCATCGAACTGGGCGAGTACTGGCAGGAGCAGCTGCACGCCCTGCAGGGGCTCCCCAACGTGATCGACATCCGCAACTTCGGACTGGTCGGTGCGGTCGAGCTGGCCCCGCGCAAGGATGCTCCGGGCAGCCGTGGTCACGAGGTCTACCGGCGCTGTTTCCACGACGGCGGACTGCTGGTGCGCTGTACGGGCGACATCATCGCGCTGTCGCCGCCGCTGATCGTGGACAAGCCCCAGATCGACCAGATCACCAGCACTCTGGGCGAGATGATCCGGGCCACCGCGTAAGCCCGGGCCGGCGACAGCAAGCAGGTACAATGGTCGGTTCCGTTCCTGCCCGTTGCCGTGCCCATGGACATCGTCGTCAAAGAAGAACTCAAGGCCTACATCGACCCGCTCACGCCCGACGAACATGAGGCGCTGGAGCGCAGCATCCTCGCCGAGGGCTGCCGCGATGCACTGGTACTGTGGGGCGATGTCCTGGTGGATGGCCATAACCGCTACGGCATCTGCCAGAAGCATGGCCTGCCGTTCAACACGGTGCAGAACAGCCGCTTCCAGAGCATGGAGGACGTGCACCTGTGGATGATCGAACAGCACCTGGGCCGCCGCAGCGTGTCCGATTTCCAGCGCGGCGTGCTGGCCCTGCGCAAGCGCGACATCCTGTCGGCACGCAAGCAGATCGAGCAGGCCCAGCTGCAACGCGAAAGCGATGGCACCGCCGCATCGGCCGACGATGCCGGTGAAGACAGCCCACCGTGGGAACCCGCGCCGAAACTCAGCCGTGCGGAACTGGCCCGCGAAGCGAAGCTGAGCACCAGCCAGGTCGGGATGATCGAACGCATTCACGCGCAGGCCGCCGCCGAAGTCGTGGAAGCGGTCAAGGCCGGCGTGATCTCGATCAGCGCGGCCGCGGCCGTGGCCGACCTGCCCGAGGAAGAGCAGCGCGCGGCAGCCGCAGGCGGCAAGGACGAACTGAAGCAGGCCGCCAAGCGCGTACGCGAGTCCAAGCGCAAGCCGCGCGCGGCGAAGCCAGAACCGGCGGAAATGGCGTTCGAGGAGCCCAGCGAGGACGAGATCGCCCTGCGCGATGCGGAAGTGCTGTCCGCGCTGGAGCAGTTGGGTGAGGATGCGCCGGCGCTGCGCCGACGCGTCGTCGCGCTCACTCGCGAGAACGATGCCCTGCGCACGCAGCTGGCGGCATTGCGCAGGCAGCTGGAAGCGCTGTAACGAATGGGTAGCGCTGGGCGATGCCCGGCGAGCGCAGCGGGCTCTGAAAAGCCGCCGGGCATGGCCCGGCGCTACCGATGCGCCGGCATCATCCGGTGGCGGTTAGACTGCCGCCATGACGTCCGCAATCGATCCGCGCCGCGCCCAGCTGCGACGCCTGAAAGCCATCGCCCTGGGCCTGCTGGTGTTGATGTTGGCCGGTTTTGCGGTCAGCCACTGGCAGGGCGAGCGCGGCGCCTGGGCCTGGGTATCCGCCTTCTGCGAGGCGGCAGCGGTGGGCGCGCTGGCAGACTGGTTCGCGGTGGTCGCCCTGTTCCGCAGGCCGATGGGCCTGCCGATTCCCCATACCGCCATCATTCCGCGCAGCAAGGAGCGCATCGGCGACAGCCTGGCGCTGTTCGTGCGCGATCAGTTCCTGGAACCACAGGTGCTGCTGGCCAAGCTGAAGGTGTTCGATCCGGCTGGCCGTCTCGGCAGTTGGCTGGCCGAACCGGCACGCGCACGCATGCTGGCCGACATGGCACGCGGCTGGGCGTTGCAGGCACTGGACTTCTTCGATGAACGCGCCGTGCGCCGGCAGCTGCACGCGTTCGTGGTGCAGCAGTTGCGACAGTGGAACGCGGCATCCACCGCCGGCGAGCTGCTTGCCCTGCTGACCGCCGACGGGCGCCACCAGCGTGTGCTGGACGAGGGCCTGCAGAGACTGGGACGCTGGCTGGAGCAGCCGGAAGTGAAGGAGCGCGCGTCGCAGCTGATCGTGCGCTACATCCAGCGCGAATGGCCGACGCTCTCAAGCACGGTGAACTGGGTGAAACCCATCGACGAGATCGGTGACAGCCTGGCCGAGCGGCTGGCACGCGCCGTGCTGGAGGAGCTGCAGCAGGTACTGGCCGAGCCGCAGCATCCGCTGCGGCAGGATTACGAGGCGTGGCTGGGCAACTACGTCCAGCGCCTGCGCGAAGACCCGGCGCTGGCCGAGCGCATCGAACAGCTCAAGCAGGAGATGATCGACCATCCTGCCCTGCAGGAGTACGTGCAGGGGCTCTGGGCACGCATCCACGCCAGTCTGCGCGCCGACCTGCAGCGCGAGGATTCGGCGCTGGTCGGCCACCTGCAGCGCAGCCTCGCCTCGCTGGGAAGCACCCTGCAGTCCGACCCGGCACTGCGCGATGCACTGAACCAGCATCTGCTGGAAGGCGCACAGCGCCTGACCGGGCGACTGCGCGAGGGGGTCACCACGCACATCGCACAGACGGTCAGGGGCTGGGACGAGCGCCATCTGGTCGAGCAGCTGGAACTGAGCGTCGGGCGCGATCTGCAGTTCATCCGCTTCAACGGCACGCTGGTTGGCGGCCTGATCGGCCTGCTGCTGCACGCGGCAACGGTGGTGTTCCGCTTCTGAGCGTGGGTCCGCTGACCTGCTGCGTGGGCACGGAACGACTCCTCTTTCGTCACGCAGCCTTGATTAACAGAATGCGAATGCCTATCATTTACTGATCGGTGGTGCGCTTGGCCGCACGGGCAAGGAAGACCTGTCCGGTGCCATGTACAGCCCTGACCTCCGGCTGCCCGTCTGCGCGGGCAGCGCTGCATTGATGGGACACGCTGGGCGACGTGCGCGGGGCGCAAGGGGGCCGCATGCGCGTTCGATCCTCTCCCCGACCGACAGGACCACCGTGGACCGCTCGCCCGCAACCGCCAGCTCCCGTGTTTTCTTCCGCAACCCGCGCTGGGGCATCCTGTCGCGCTCGCTGGCCGCGATCTTCGGTGGCTATGCGCTGGCCTCCATGACCGGCGTGTTCTGTGCCGTCGTCCTGCCGGGCGCGCGGGGCCAGACCGTGCTGACCGGCATGCTGCTGGCCATCCTGGTTGCCGCCTGTGCCGCGCTGTGGGCATTCGCCACCCGCAGTGCCCTGCGTGCGTGGATCGGCATCCTAGCCCCTGCCCTGCTGATGGCCGGCATCGCGCGGCTGATGGGAGCCTGGGCATGAAGAACGGATTCCGCCAGTCGATGGCCTGGCTGCACACCTGGACCGGCCTGCTGGTCGGCTGGCTGCTGCTGCTGATCTTCATGGCCGGTACCGCAAGCTACTACCGTGAAGAGATCAGCCGCTGGATGCGCCCGGAAC
Organism: Stenotrophomonas sp. B2; assembly: GCF_014947095.1. Classification (NCBI taxonomy): domain Bacteria; kingdom Pseudomonadati; phylum Pseudomonadota; class Gammaproteobacteria; order Lysobacterales; family Lysobacteraceae; genus Stenotrophomonas; species Stenotrophomonas sp. B2. The sequence goes on from NZ_JADCQA010000001.1 coordinate 229,696, forward strand.
TGCCGGCCAGCACCGTCAGCATCGATGTGGCCGCGCAACGCAGCGTGGACTACCTGCAGACCCATGCGGCGCAGGCCCAGACCTGGTTCGTGACCCTGCCGCAGCCGCGCAACCCGGCCATGCAGCTGTTCTGGCGCCTGCCACCCGAGCTGGCCGATCCAAGCCGTGGCCGCCGCGGTGCCTTCGGCGATGCCACGCTCGACCCGAACACCGGCGACGAACTGAACGCCCGCCAGACGCGCGGCGGAGATTTCTTCTACCGCCTGCATTTCGACCTGCACTACATCCCCGTGCTGTGGGCCCGTTACCTGGTCGGCTTCTGCGCCATGTTCATGCTGGTGGCCATCATCACCGGGGTGATCACCCACAAGAAGATCTTCAAGGACTTCTTCACTTTCCGCAAAGACAAGGGCCTGCGCTCCTGGCTGGATTTCCACAATGTCAGCGCGGTGATGGCGCTGCCCTACCACGCGATGATCACCTACACGGGCATCGTCACCCTGATGATCATGTACCTGCCCTGGGGCGTGAAAGTGGCCTACCCGCAGGATGAGGACAAATTCTTCAGCGAAGCCTTCGGTGGCCTGCCTGAAGTAACCGCGCCGGCCGAAGGCCGCGCCGCGCCGCTGCCGATCGCCCGCCTGCTGGACGATGCGCGCGCCCACTGGCATGGCGCCGAAGTGGCCGGCTTCACCGTGTCCAATCCGGGCGCGCGCAACGCGGTCATCGACATCCGCCAGCGTGACGGAAAGCGTCTTTCCATCGACACGCCTTCGCTGCGTTACGACATGGTGGACGGCAGGCTGCTGGAACAGACCCCGGCCTCCGGTGGTGCCACCGCCACCCGTGGCGTGCTGTATGGCCTGCACCTGGCGCGCTTCGCCGACTGGGGGCTGCGTGCGCTGTTCTTCCTGTCCGGCCTGGTCGGCTGCCTGATGGTGGCCAGTGGCGTGGTGCTGTGGGCAGTGAAGGAACGACCGAAGCATGCCAAGAGCGGGCGCACCGGCTTCGGCCTGCGCCTGGTCGATGCGTTGAACATCGGTACCGTGGCCGGCCTGCCGATCGCCTTTGCCGCCTACTTCTGGGGCAATCGGCTGCTGCCGCTGGATCTGGCCGATCGCTCCAATGCCGAAGCCAACGTGTTCTTCTATGCGTGGGGCGGCGCCCTGCTGGCCGCGTTCGTCTGGCCGAAGCGGGTGATGTGGACGTGGCAGCTGTACCTGGGCGCAGCCGCATTCGCGCTGGTTCCGGTGGTCAACGCGCTGACCACCCACGCCCATCTGGGCATTACCCTGCGCAGCGGCGACTGGGTGCTGGCGGGCTTCGACCTGTCGATGATCGCCTTCGGTGCGATGCTGGCGCTGTGCGGCTGGCGCATGCAGCGCTGGACGCCACCGCTGTCTGCGGCCGAGAAGAAAAAACGTGCCGCGGCAACCGTTGCGCCCAGGGCACCGACCGAAGCCACCGAAGTGGAGGCCAGCGCATGATGCTGCTGGCGCTGGCGCTTTCCTTCTCCGCGTTCACCGCATTGTCGCTGGCAATGGAAAGGCACCAGCACGATCTGCACGGCAAAGCCGCCGTTCCGGCACGGCGCGCCCAGTGGCGGGTTCTGGGCTGGTCGCTGCTGGCGGTCACCTTCGCCCTGTGCGTTGCCGACCATGGCTGGGCCATGGGCCCGGTGCAGTGGCTGGGCGTGATGACGGTGGGCGGCGTGACGCTGTCGTTCGGGCTGTATCCCTACCGCCCGCGGTGGATCGTGCCGCTGGCGATCACCCTGCCGTTGCTGGGCCTGGTGGTGGCGCTGGCATAGCCGGTAGCGCCGGGCCATGCCCGGCGAACCTTCAACCCAAACGCTTCAACTCCCACGCACGGTGGATGCGTGCGTTGCGCTCGAAGTCCGGACCGATGGTACGCGCAGTGATCTCACGGCACTGGGCGAACTCGGCGATCGCGTTCTCTTCCAGCTTGAAACGGCGGAAGTTGTTGGAGAAGTACAGAACGCCTGCCGGTGCCAGCCGTGCCACCGCTGCACGCAGCAGCCGCAGCTGCTCGCGCTGCACATCGAAATCATCGGCGCGGGCGGAGTTGGAGAACGTCGGCGGATCGCAGAAGATCACATCGTACTGTCCGCGGTCGGCTTCCAACCAGGCCATCGCATCGGCCTGCACCAGAAGATGCTGGTTGCCGCCCTGACCATTCAGGGCCAGGTTGTCGTAGCACCATTGCAGGTAGGTAGCGGACAGGTCGACACTGGTGGTGCTGGCCGCGCCGGCCACGGCTGCCTGCACGCTGGCCACGCCGGTGTAGCAGAACAGGTTGAGGAAGCGCTTGCCACGCACCTGCTCGGCCATCATCCGGCGCAGCGGGCGATGGTCCAGGAACAGGCCGGTATCGAGATAGTCGAACAGGTTCACCTGCAGCAGCGCATGATTCTCGCGCACCACCACGAACTCGTCGCGCTGCTCGAAACGGCCGTACTTGCTGCCGCCCTTGCCACGCTCGCGTGACTTCATCGATACCTGTTCGGGCGGCACGCCGAATACCTCACGCGCGGCGGCCAGCAGTTCGTTGCGGCGGCGGCGCACGTCGTTCTCGGGAATCGCCGCCGGTGCAGCGTATTCCTGCACGTGCAGGAAGGTACGGCGCTGTCCACCGTCCTCTTCGTAGACATCGATGGCCGCCGCGTATTCCGGCAGGTCCGCATCGTAGGCGCGGAAGCAGGTGATGTCCTCGCGCGCGCGCCAGCTCTTGAACTTCTTCAGGTTCTTGCGCAGGCGGTTGGCCACCATCTGCGCACCTTCGCTCAGCTCCCGCGGCTGTGCCGGATCACGCCCCGGCACCGCGATCGGGTCGCAGACGATCAGCGCGCATTCCAGCGCGCCATTGAACATCTGGTACTTCTTGGCCGCACGAAGACCCGTGGCGAAGGCCAGCTCGTCGTTGCCGCACAGCAGGCTGGCGCGCCACTGCGGCACCGCCTTCTGCAGCGCGTTGCCCAAGGCGCGGTACAGCGCCGGATCGGCGGCCAGGCGCTCGTCGTAGGGCGGGTTGCAGACCACCGCACCGATCTCCTGCTCCGGCGAGGTGAGCTCGGATACGTCGGCGCGGGTGAAGCGGATGGCGTGGGCCACGCCCGCCACTTCGGCATTCTCGCGTGCCGCTTCGATCGCCGTCGGATCGATGTCGCTGCCGTGGATCACCGGCTTCAGCGCGGCCAGGCCGGTGGCCTCGCGCTCGCGCGCTTCGCTCTGGATCGCCTTCCAGGCCACCTTGTCGAAGCCCAGCCAGCGGCTCGGCGGCAGGCTGCCGTGGCGCATCAGGCCCGGCGCGACGTCGGCCGCCATCAGCGCGCCTTCGATCAACAACGTGCCGCTGCCGCACATCGGGTCCAGCAGGCCACCACCGGCGGCATGCAGACGTGGCCACTGCGCCCGCAGCAGCAACGCGGCCGCCAGGTTCTCCTTCAGCGGCGCTTCGTGCGCGGCCCCCCGCCAGCCACGGCGGTGCAGCGGGCCGCCGCCGAGGTCGATCGACAGCGAGGCACGGCCCTTGCGCAGCGACAGGTTGACGCGCACATCCGGCAGATCGGTGTTGACCGACGGCCGCTCCAGGCCCTCATCGCGCATGCGGTCGACGATGGCGTCCTTGATCCGCTGCGCGGCAAAGCGGGCGTGGGTGATCTTGTCGCCGGACACATGCGCATCCACCGCCAGGGTCATTTCCGGCTTGATGTGCTCATGCCACGGCAGCGCACGCACGCCGTCATACAGCGCCTGCTCGTCCGGGCATTCGAACTCGTCGATCGGCCACAGTACGCGGCTGGCCAGACGTGACCACATCACGATCCGCAGCGCCTGCTCCAGCTCGCCCTCGGCATTGACGCCGGCAATGGTGGCAGTGGCCTTGTCCAGGCCCAGGGCCGACAGTTCATCGGCAAGCAGGTATTCCAGGCCCTTGGCGCAGGAGACGAAGAATTTCACGGGATCGGTTCGCAGGTGGTCGGGCGCGGCAGGGGAGCCGCGCCAGTCGGAAAGGAGGGCCGTGGGCACGGCCGGCAGGCCCGCGCCGGGGGCGGCGGGGCTGCCATTGTAGTCAATGCGGGCCGGCGCGCCGTGCGCCCCGGCTTCACAGTTGGCGCAGCAGGCGCTCGAAGGCGTGTGCGGATGCCTCCACGTGCCGCTCCAGGCGGTGGCCATCGTCCACCAGCAGCAGCTGTGCCGAGCGCGCCTGCGCCCAGGCGATCACCCCGGCGGCAGGCACAACATCATCGTGCCAGGCCTGGACCACGGTGGTGGGGACCGCTGCGGCGTCCAGCGCCGGCATGGGCCCCATGGTGGTCGGCGGGACCATCAGGAACAGGCCCGCCACCGGTACCTGCAACGAGGCGATCGCAGAGATGTAGGCGCCCAGGCTGGAACCCGCCAGCACCAGCGGCCCTTGTGCCGCCGCATGTGCAGCGCGTTCCAGCAGGCGCTGCAGACGCCCCGGCACGTCACCGACGCGGCTCACTTCGCTCATCGCGTCCAGATCGGTGTAGTCCGGCCGCTCATGGGTCCAGCCCAGGCGCTGGGCGACCTCGGCCAGTGCCGTGACCTTGGTGGCCTCCGGCCCGCTCTCGAAGCCATGGGAGAGGATGCAGTGACCGCGGCTCATGCGCACGCTCCGCAGGCGCGCACCGACAACGAAAGAGAATGCAGGTTCATTGCGCAATGCTAGCATCGCCGCATGCCCAACCCGCTCCTGCCCGGCCTGCTGCTGCAGCCCCTGCCCTATCACGACCTTCTGCCGCTGCGCGCGCCGGACACGCTGGAGATGGTGGTGATCCACTGCACCGAGCTGCCCGACCTGGCCACGGCCCGTGCCTATGGCGAGCGGGTGCTGTACGACAGCGGCGCCGGCAACAGCGGCCATTTCTACATCGACCGCGACGGCAGCGTCGTGCAGTACGTGGCACCTGAGCGCGTGGCCCACCACGTCCGCGGCATGAACGCACGGACGCTGGGCATCGAGCTGGTCAACAGCGGGCGCTACCCCGACTGGTTCGACAGCCGTCACCAGGCGATGGACGAGCCGTACACCGAGCCGCAGCTGCAGGCCCTGGAACAGCTGCTGCTGGCCTTGGTGGCGCGCTACCCGTCACTGCAGCGGATCGCCGGCCACGACCAGCTGGACCGGGAACAGGTGCAGGCCAGTGACGATCCGACGTTGAGCGTGGCCCGCAAGCGCGATCCGGGGCCGTTGTTCCCATGGGCACGAGTGCTGGCGAAGGTGCCCCTGCAATCGATCGGGTAACCGGCAGGACTGCCGCCTGAAGGGGGCAGATCCGTTCTGCGCGGGAAAACGGATCTGACCCCGGTTCTGTCTCAGGTACCGCTGGCGACCGGTCGGCTGCTGTCGCTCACCCAGCCGCTCCAGGAATCGGCATAGATGCGCGCCCCGGACAGGCCCGCCGCTTCCATCGCCAGCAGCAGATGGCACGCCGTCACGCCGGAACCGCACATCAGTACGACCTGCTGCGGATCGCGATTGCCGATGATGCCCTGCAGCTCGGCACGCAGCTCCTGCGTATCGCGCATGCGGCCATCGAGCACATTGGATGCGAACGGGCGGTTGACCGCGCCGGGCACGTGGCCGGCCACCGGATCCAGCGGTTCGACTTCGCCGCGGAAGCGCTCTCCCGCGCGGGCGTCCAGCAACCAGCCCGGCGCATGCTTGAGCCGGGCGGTGATCTCGTCGGCATTGGCGATCTGCGTGGTGTCAAAGCGCCCCGGATAGGCAGGCTGGGCCGGAACCTCGCCCGCACCGGTCGCCAGCGGCAGCCCCGCTGCCTGCCAGGCCGCAATGCCTCCATCGAGCACCGCCACCCGCGCGTGGCCCATCAGGCGCAGCAGCCACCACAGGCGCGCGGCGGCCATGCTGCCATCGCTGCCGTCGTAGACCACGACCTGGGTCTCCGGGGCGATACCCCAGCGACCCAGCCGTGCGGCGAACGCGTCGCTGTCCGGCAGCGGGTGGCGACCGTGGCCGGCACGGGTGAGGTCGGACAGATCACGGTTGAGATCGGCGTACACCGCACCGGGGACATGACCGGCCAGGTACTGGCCCTCGCCCGCCTGCGGATCGCCCAGCGACGCGCGCGCATCGACCACACGCACGGCGGTGCTCGCCGTTGCACGGGCGTCGACCACGCGCACGTCCTCGCCCAGTGCAGCGGCGAGGGTGGCGACATCGACCAGAGTGGTCCACGGCGGATCGATCGGCTTCATTGCACTTGCTCCAGGCGGCGACGCAGGTTGTAGAGAATGGCCGCCGTCGCCCCCCAGATCCGCTGGCCAGGCCAGCCGTACTCGAGCACATGGCGGATGCGGCCACGATGGTTGATTTCGACCTGGCGCAGGTTGTCGGCCGCCATCAGGTAATCCAGTGGCACCTCGAACACCTCGGCCACTTCACTGGGCTGCGGCACGGGCACGAAATCCGGATCGACCACCGCCACCACCGGGGTGACACGGTAACCGGTGATGGTCACGAACGGATCGAGGTAGCCCAGCGGCTGCACCTGCGCAGGCGCCAGCGCGATTTCTTCCTGGCTTTCGCGCAGCGCTGCGGCCAGCGCATCGCGATCATCCGGCTCGGTACGGCCGCCGGGAAAGCCGACCTGGCCGCCGTGCTGTCGCAGGGTTTCAGTGCGACGGGTCAGGATCACCTGCGCGCCGTTGGCACGCGGCACGATGCCGGCCAGCACCGCCGCTTCCACCGGCGGACCCGGCGGCAGCAGGTCGATCAGTTCACTGCGGTTCCAACCGTCACCGGCGGGCGGGGCGGCCAGCGGATGCAATGCGCGCAACAGGCGATCATGGTCGGCCAGCGAGCCGTGCAGCGATTGCTGCAGCTGCTCGCGCAGCGGCAGCACGCGATGCAGGATGTGGCTGCGTTCGCTGTCGCTCATCGACGACCACCGTGTGATCTCGTCGATGTGCCGCCGGCAACCGCGGCACAGCCGGTTGCCATCCAGCTTGCACGTTCCGATGCAGGGGCTTGCGACAACACGCGCCGGGTCTTCCATAGTTTGCACGTTGCAACAGTAGCGCGATTGCGCTGAATTTGCGCGGGCTGAAGATGCGGCATGCGGTCCTTCGCCGCGCGCCTTCGCCGAGCATGGCTCGATGCTGCCGGCCGCGCGCGGCGCAAACAAAAACGCGCCGGTGGGATCACCGGCGCGTTGATGTTGATGCGGAGGCTTACTTGACGCTGACCAGCTTGATCTCGAACTGCACGGCCACGTTCGGCGGGAACGGGGTGCGCGGGTCGGCACCGTACGCCTGGTCCGGCGGCAGGGTGACTTCCCACTTCGAACCCGCCGGCATCTGCAGCAGGGTCTCACGCATGGCCTTCATTTCGACTTCGCTGACCTTGATCGACGGAATCTGCTGGGCCGGGCGGGCCTCGGTCGGGCGCTGGCCGTACGGGAACGGACCGGCAACTTCCAGCTGCACGGTGCTGGCCTGGGTCGGCTTGGCACCCTTGCCGGCTTCGATCACGCGGTACTGGACGCCGCTCGGCAGGGACTGCACGCCGGCCTTGGCCTTGTTCGCCGCGATGAACTGATCGCTCTTGGTCTTGTTTTCGGCAGCGGCCTTTTCGTACTCGGCCTTGGCGGCCTGGGCACGACCCTGCTCGCGCTTCTGGAACGCTTCAACGGCCGGCTTCAGCTGCTCGGCGGTGATCGCCGGCTGCTTCTTGGCGTAGGCGTCCTGCAGACCCTTCACCACCGAGTTGATGTCCAGCTGCTCACCACGACCGGTCAGCTCCGCCAGGTTGTTGCCGTAGTCGTAACCGAAGTAGTAGCTCAGCTTGCCCTTTTCGGACGAGACGTCCTGGGCGAAGGCATTGCCCGTCAGGGCCAGGGCCGCGACGGCGACCGCGATAGAACGCAACTTCATCAAACAGTTCTCCAGGGGTGGTAACTCAGGGACGTTCTGCGCCGCCCTGAGGCGACGGGTTAGGATAACGGCCACAACGTGTAACCGCTACTCACCACGCAGGCTATGACCTGTCTGCGCGGGCAGAGTTCAAAATCACTCTTTTTTAACGTTCCAGGAGTTTCACCGTGGCCGATGACCTGATCGCTGTCACCGACGATGGCGCCATCCGCACCGTGACCGTCCAGCGCCCGGACAAGCTCAATGCCCTCAATGCCGCGACCCTGCAGGGTCTGGCCGATGCGTTCAGGGACGCCGCGGCCGACCCCGAGGTGCGTGTGGTGGTGCTGACCGGTGCCGGCCAGAAGGCCTTCGTCGCCGGCGCCGACATCGCCGAGATGAACACACTCAGTGCGGTTCAGGGACGTGATTTCTCCCTGCTCGGCCAAGGACTGATGCGTCAGATCGAACGCATGCCCAAGCCGGTCATCGCCCGCGTCAACGGTTTTGCCCTCGGCGGCGGCCTGGAACTGGCGCTGGCCTGCCATCTGCGCGTTGCCGCTGACTCGGCCAAGGTCGGCCAGCCGGAGATCAATCTCGGCCTGATCCCCGGCTTCGGCGGCAGCCAGCGCCTGCTGCGCCTCTGCGGCCGGGCTGCCACCCTGGAACTGTGCCTGCTGGGTGCGCCCATCGATGCCGCCCGTGCGCTCGCGCTGGGCATCGTCAACGAGGTGGTGCCGGCGGCCGATCTGGACACCCGTGTGCAGGACATCGCCCGGCAGCTGGCACGCTCGGCGCCCTTGGCGCTGCGCGCCCTGCTTGATGCGGTCCACGTCGGCGGCGAGTGCAGCCTGGAGGCGGGACTGGAGTACGAAAGCGCGCAGTTCGGCCTGCTGTTCGCCACCGAGGATATGCGCGAAGGCACCGGTGCCTTCCTGCAACGCCGTCCCCCCGCCTTCCAGAACCGTTGACCCCATGGCATCCCGACCCAACCCCGCGCTGCTGTTCGCCCGGGTCCAGGCAGACGATCTTGATGGTGCCCTGCAGGCCGGTCTGATGGACTATGTCGCCAACGAAGGCGACACACACGAGGTTCCCGGGCACCCGGAACTGCCGGAGGTGCTCAGCCAGGCGCGGCAGCAGTTGCAGCGCGCGTGGGCCGCACGTGACCGTTACCGCGCACGCGCGGTGCGCCTGGCCCGCCGCGACGCCGAACGCGATGCGCGTCGCACGCCGCGCCCGGCGCCGGACGTGAAACCTGCGCTGCCCGCCGCCGCTGCCGCCATCCTCGCCCGTGCCAAGGCACGCGCCACCGGCAAGGAGCGCTGATGGCCACCGCGAAGAAGGCCGCCCGCGTGCCAGCGCGGCGTGGCAGCAGCATGCCGCGCGCCGACGTGGTGGAAATGTTCACGCGCCTGCGCGAACTCAACCCGCATCCGAAGACCGAACTGGAATACAGCTCGCCGTTCGAACTGCTGGTGGCGGTGGCCTTGTCGGCCCAAGCCACCGATGTCGGCGTCAACAAGGCCACGCGCCGCCTGTTCCCCGTTGCCAACACGCCCGCGCAGATCCTGGCGCTGGGCGAGGACGGACTGAAGAAATACATCGCCACCATCGGCCTGTTCAACGCCAAGGCGAAAAACGTGATCGCCACCTGCGCGATCCTGCTGGAGAAACATGGCGGTGAAGTACCACGCGAACGCGAGGCACTGGAAGCCCTGCCCGGCGTCGGCCGCAAGACCGCCAACGTCGTGCTCAACACGGCTTTCGGCGAACCTGTGATGGCGGTGGATACGCACATCTTCCGCGTTGCGAACCGCACGGGACTGGCGCCGGGAAAGAACGTGCGCGAAGTCGAGGACAGGCTGGTCAAGGCGATTCCTGATGAATTCCTGCTCGACGCACATCACTGGTTGATACTGCACGGACGCTACGTCTGCAAGGCACGCAAGCCGGACTGCCCGGGATGCGTGATCGCTGATCTGTGCCGCTTCAAGGACAAGACACCGGCCTCCTGAGGCATCCCGCAGCGCCTGCGGGTAAATGCCATCGCAGCGCAATCCCCACGTCATATCGGCCCGGCATCAATGCCGGGCCCAGTCGTGGCAAGGGTCGCGGCGGACAGACTGCGCGCGGAAACTGTCACATTTACGCAATCTTTACCTTCTAGCCTGCGCGCATCTTCCCACCTGCCTGCAAGGCTCCTCTCCATGAAACTGCATCACCAACTCCTGACGGTGGCCGTGGCCGCTGCGCTCTATGTGCCGGCTGCCCACGCTGAAGTCGCCATCGACGTGATCGGCGGTTCGGAAATCACCTTCGAAGGCCTGGTCCAGGCCGACGGCAACTGGTTCCACAACGACGTCGTGGACCTCAATGGTGGCGATGCCGGCAACGGCAAGGACAGCGAGTTCGAGCTGCGCCGCGCCGAGCTGGTGCTCAAGGGCAAGGGCCCGGGCAACGTGGAGTGGGTGCTCGGCTACGACGCCAAGGCGGACAAGTTCCTCGACACCAACGTGAAGTACAAGCTGCTGGGCAATGCCAACCATTTCATCCAGGTCGGCCAGTTCAAGCAGCCCAACAGTCTGGAAGAGCTGTCCAGCACCAAGAACAACGACTTCATCTCCAAGGCCGCGGTCACCAACACCTACGCGATCGCCCGCCGCCTGGGTGGCGCCTACAGCTACGGCCAGGACAACTGGTCGGTCACCGCCAGCGCCTTCGGCCGCGAGCTGACCCGCAACCTGGCCCATGGCAGCGGCTATGGCGCGCGTGGCACCTGGGCTCCAATCAACGAGAAGGGCCAGGTCCTGCACTTCGGCCTGAGCTACGTGGACTACGACGCCGACGCCGACACCCTGCGCGTGCGTGCGCGTCCGAACGCCGACCTGGCCACCGCCCGCCTGATCGACAGCGGCAACCTGACCGACACCGACCGAATCAGCACCGTCGGCGCCGAAGCCATGTACTTCCAGGGCCCGTTCAAGGCCCAGGCCGAGTACTACACCAGCAAGGCCAAGCGCTACGACCACGACAACTACACCAGCGACGGCTACTACATCAGCGGCCTGTGGAATGTCACCGGCGAGACCTGGAGCTACAAGGGTGGCACGCCCGGCACCGGCCTGCCGAACAACCCGGCCAGCGGCCAGTGGCAGCTTGGCGTGCGCTACGACCACATGGACCTCAACGACGGCAACCTGGCCGCGAACCCGGTCGCCGGTCGCCCGCCGATCGTCGATGGCGTGCTCGGCGGCAAGATGGATGTGTGGACCGTCGGCGCCAACTGGTACTGGCGCTCGAACTTCAAGCTGATGCTGAACTACGTGAAGGTCGACAGCAAGAAGTACAGCTCCAGCGCCCGCGGCTTCGTCAATGACGATCCGAACATCCTGGAAGCCCGCGCGCAGTTCTTCTGGTAAGAGCCCGCGTCATCGCATCACGCACCGGCAAGGGCACGACTGCGGTCGTGCCCTTGCCACGTGCGGTGACGCCTGTAACGCAGCGCGATCCCCTCATCCGATGTCACACCGGCGTCATATGACAGACCTTTCCGTGTCACGGAATGGTTATGGAATGTGCACCGATACGTTGGGCAACCGCCCTTCGACCACCCCAGGAGTCTCTCCCGTGATCCACGCCTTCAAGTCGCGCGCCGCTGTCGCCATCCTGGCCGCGTCGTCCGTGTTCGCCGCCAATGCTGCCGATGTCACCGGCGCGGGCGCCTCCTTCATCTACCCCGTGATGTCCAAGTGGTCGGCGGACTACAGCACCGCCACCGGCAAGAAGGTCAACTACCAGTCGATCGGTTCCGGCGGCGGCATTGCCCAGATCAAGGCAGCGACCGTCGATTTTGGTTCCTCCGACGCGCCGCTGAAGCCGGAAGAACTGGCTGCGGCCGGCCTGGCCCAGTTCCCGTCGGTGATCGGCGGCGTGGTGCCGGTGATCAACGTCGCCGGCGTCGCACCGGGTGCGCTGAAGCTCGATGGCCCGACCCTGGCCAACATCTTCCTGGGCAAGATCACCACCTGGAACGATCCGGCCATCGCTGCACTGAACCCGGGCCTGACCCTGCCCAGCGGCAAGATCACCATCGTGCACCGCTCCGACGGTTCGGGCACCACCTTCAACTTCGTCAACTACCTGTCCAAGGTCAGCCCGGAGTGGAAGAGCAAGGTCGGTGAAGGCACCTCGGTGCAGTGGCCGGCGGGCATCGGTGGCAAGGGCAACGAAGGCGTGGCCGCCTACGTCAAGCAGATCAAGGGTGGCATCGGCTACGTCGAGCTGTCCTATGCGCTGCAGAACAAGATGTCGTACGCGGCAATGAAGAACGCCGCGGGCAAGATCGTGCAGCCGTCGGACGCCTCGTTCTCGGCCGCCGCCGCCAGCGCCGACTGGGCCAATGCCCGTGACTTCTACCTGGTGATGACCAATGCCCCGGGTGCCGATGCGTGGCCGATCACCGCCACCAACTTCATCCTGGTCCGCAAGCAGCCGAAGAACGTCGCCGGTGCCAAGGCCACGCAGGAGTTCTTCCGCTGGATCTACAGGAACGGCGACCAGCAGGCCAAGCAGCTTGATTACGTCCCGCTGCCGGACACCCTGGTCCGCCAGATCGAGACCTACTGGACCCAGAACCTGAAGTACTGAGCAAGACCTCCCCCGCAGGAGCGGGGCCGGCGGGTCCTCTCTCCCCCGCCGGCCCCACCGGGCGCGAGATCCTCGGGATCTCGCGCTCTTCTCGTTTGTGGGGTCCGGCCTGCCGTCGCCGGGGGACGTGGGGCTCGACCCTGCACCGGCCCGACAACCCTGCCGGTGCGCAGATCGGGCGGCCGCGGCGGTCTCCGGGGGTGTCCGCAGTGGGCGAGGCCCCTGTGAAACCCTTGTCGGAACGTGATCCAGGACACCTCTGTCATGGACGTCATACGGCTGTAACAAAAACATCATTTCATAGCCGCATCCGCCGACGCCGTCGGCTCTTCCCCGCTATGGAGTGACCATGAAACTGCACTCGGCCGGCCTCGCCGCCCTTTCCCTGGCCATTGCCCTGGGCCTGTCGGCCTGCGGTGGCGACAAGCAGGCCGCGCAGCAGCCGGCCGCCGACGGTGCCGCTGCCCCGGCTGCCGCCGGTGCGAAGGTGACCGCCGAAGTCTCCGGCGCCGGCGCGTCCTTCATCTTCCCGCTGGTGTCGAAGTGGTCGGCCGACTACAACGCCAGCACCGGCGCCAAGATCAACTACCAGTCCATCGGTTCCGGCGGCGGCATCGCCCAGATCAAGGCCGGCACGGTCGACTTCGGCTCGTCCGACAAGCCGCTGAGCAGCGAGGAGCTGGCGCAGGCCGGTCTGGCCCAGTTCCCGTCGGCCATCGGCGGCGTGGTGCCGGTCGTCAACATCGAAGGCCTGGAAGCCGGCAAGCTGCGCCTGAGCGGCGCCCTGCTGGCCGACATCTTCCTCGGCAAGGTCAAGACCTGGAACGACCCGGCGATCGTCGCTGCCAACCCTGGCGTGACCCTGCCGGACGGCAAGATCACCATCGTCCACCGTTCGGACGGTTCGGGCACCACCTTCAACTTCTCCAACTACTTGTCCAAGGTCAGCCCGGAGTGGAAGAGCAAGGTCGGCGAAGGCACTTCGGTGCAGTGGCCGGACGGTGTGGGCGGCAAGGGCAACGAAGGCGTCGCCTCGTACGTCAAGCAGATCAAGGGCTCGATCGGCTACGTCGAACTGGCCTACGCGCTGCAGAACGCCATGCCGTACACCTCGCTGCAGAATGCCGCCGGCACCTGGGTGCAGCCGAGCGCGGAGACCTTCGCCGCTGCGGCCGCCAGCGCCGACTGGGCCAGCGCCAAGGACTTCAATCTGGTCATCACCAATGCCCCGGGTGAGCAGGCGTGGCCGATCACCGCCACCAACTTCATGCTGATGCAGAAGCAGCCGAAGGATGCCAAGCGCAACCAGGACACCCTGGCCTTCTTCAAGTGGGCCTTCGAGAACGGCCAGGCCCAGGCCAACGAGCTGCACTATGTGCCGCTGCCGGCCGAACTGGTCACGCAGATCGAGGCCTACTGGGCGACCGAACTGAAGTGATGGACCCGACGGTGCCCGCCGCGTGCGGGCACCGTGTCTTCCACGCCGTGCCGCCCCGCCCCTTCCTGGCCCTGCCGTCCCCATGAATGCCATCGCCCAGCCTGTAGCCGCCCCGTCCACGCGTGACGCGCGTGATGCCCGCAACGACAAACTGTTCCGATGGGTGCTGGTCGGCACCGTCATCTTCGTCCTGATCGCCCTGGCCTGCGCGGCTCTGTCGATGCTGTGGGGCGGCCGTCATGCCCTGCAGATGCAGGGCCTGAGCTTCTTCTTCTCTTCCGACTGGAATCCGGTCGAAAACAAGTTCGGTGCGCTCGCTCCGATCTACGGCACCCTGGTCACCGCGCTGATCGCGATGGTCATCGCCGTGCCGGTCAGCTTCGGCATCGCCTTCTTCCTGACCGAAGTGGCGCCACGCTGGCTGCGGGGGCCGGTCGGCACCGCCATCGAACTGCTGGCAGGCATTCCCTCCATCATCTACGGCATGTGGGGCCTGTTCGTGCTGGTACCGGTGATGACCGAGTACGTCACCCCGTTCCTCAACGAAACGCTGGGCGAATGGCCGGTCATCGGCCCGATCTTCCAGGGCCCACCGCTGGGCATCGGCATGCTGACCGCCGGCTTCGTGCTGGCCATCATGGTCATCCCGTTCATCTCTTCGGTCATGCGCGAGGTGTTCCTGACCGTACCGACCCGCCTGAAGGAATCGGCCTATGCGCTGGGGTCGACCAAGTGGGAAGTGAGCTGGGACATCGTGCTGCCCTACACCCGTTCGGCGGTGATCGGCGGCGTCTTCCTCGGCCTTGGCCGCGCACTGGGCGAGACCATGGCCGTGGCCTTCGTGATCGGCAACAGCGTGCGCCTGTCGCCGTCACTGCTGGAGCCGGGCACCACCATCGCCGCCCTGATCGCCAACGACTTCGGCGAGGCCACTGAAACCTACCGCTCGGCGCTGCTGCTGCTTGGCTTCGTCCTGTTCATCGTCACCTTCGTGGTGCTCGCCATCGCCCGCCTGATGCTGATGCGCCTGGCCCGCAAGGAGGGCAACTGATGTCCACCACCGCTGACTCGCTGTACCTGCGCCGCCGCATCGGCAATGTCGTCGCCATCGCGCTGTCCTGCGCCACCGCGCTGTTCGGTCTGTTCTTCCTGGGCTGGATCCTGTTCACCCTGGCCGCGAAGGGCCTGGCCGGCATCAACCTGGACCTGTTCACCAAGATGACACCGCCGCCGATGCAGGAAGGCGGCCTGGCCAACGCCTTCTTCGGCAGCGCGGTGATGTGTGCGCTGGCGATCGGCATCGGCACCCCGCTGGGTGTCCTGGCCGGCACCTGGCTGGCCGAGTACGGCAATGCCCGCAAGGCCGGCACCGTGGTCCGCTTCGTCAACGACATCCTGCTGTCGGCCCCGTCGATCGTGCTGGGCCTGTTCGTGTACACCCTGTACGTGATGCAGACCGGCGGCCAGTTCTCCGCCTTCGCCGGCGCGCTGTCGCTGGCCTTCATCGTGCTGCCGGTGGTGGTGCGTACCACCGACGAAATGCTGCGCCTGGTGCCCTCGCAGATGCGCGAAGCGGCGCTGTCGCTGGGCATCCCGCAATGGAAGGTGATCGTGCAGGTGCTCTACCGCAGCGCCTCGGCCGGCATCATCACCGGCATCCTGCTGGCGCTGGCCCGCATCTCCGGTGAGACCGCACCGCTGCTGTTCACTGCCTTCGGCAACCAGTACTGGAACAGCAACGTGTTCCAGCCGATGGCCTCGGTGCCGGTGGTGATGAACCAGTTCGCCGGCAGCCCGTACGAATCCTGGCAGGTGCTGGCCTGGGCCGGTGCCCTGGTGCTGACCGTCTTCGTGTTGCTGGTCAGCCTCGCCGCCCGCGGCCTCCTGCTGCGCAACCGCATCTCCCATGACTGACCTTTCCGTGGAAACCACCATGAACGATCTTTCCAATGCCGTGCCGATGCAGCGCATCGCCGTGCCGGCCTCGCACGAGAACCTGCATACCCCGGCTCCGGTCAAGCTCGCTGCGCGTGGCCTGGACTTCTACTACGACAAATTCCACGCCCTCAAGGGCATCAACCTGGAGATCCCGGAAAAGCGCGTCACCGCGCTGATCGGCCCCTCTGGTTGCGGCAAGTCGACCCTGCTGCGCATCTTCAACCGCATCTACGCGCTGTACCCGAAGCTGGAAGCACGCGGCGAAGTGCTGCTGGACGGCGAGAACATCCTGTCGCCGAAGTTCCCGATGAACCGGCTGCGCAGCAAAGTAGGCATGGTGTTCCAGAAGCCGGTGCCGTTCCCGATGACGATCTTCGAGAACGTGGCCTACGGCATCCGCCACCACGAGAAGCTGTCCAAGGGTGAGATGAGCGACCGCGTCGAGCAGGCACTGCGTCAGGGCGCGCTGTGGGACGAGGTGAAGGACAAGCTCAACCAGAGCGCGCTGGGTCTTTCCGGTGGCCAGCAGCAGCGCCTGTGCATCGCCCGCGCCGTCGCCCTGCGCCCCGACGTGCTGCTGCTGGACGAACCGACTTCGGCACTGGACCCGATCTCCACCAGCCGCATCGAGCAGCTGGTGGAAGAGCTCAAGAACGATTACACCATCGTCATCGTCACCCACAACATGCAGCAGGCCGCCCGCGTATCGGACTACACCGCCTTCATGTACCTGGGCGACCTGATCGAACATGACCGCACCGAAGTGATCTTCTCGCAGCCGTCCAAGCAGCAGACCGAGGACTACATCACCGGTCGCTTCGGCTGACCGGACCGCGGCTTCTTCACAGACAACGCCAGTCGGGCATGGCCCGGCTCTACATGACGGAACAACCATGAATCTTCCCAACGACCACATCGTCAAGAGCTACGACGAAGAGCAGCAGCGCCTGGTGGCCGAAATCGTGCGCATGGGCGAGATGGCCGTCGCCCAGCTCGAAGCATCGATGGACGTGATCGAGAAGCGCGATGAGAACGCCGCCCATCGCATCATCGCCAACGATGAGGCGATCGATGCACTGGAGCAGCAGATCAGCCACGACGTGATGCGCCTTGCGCTGCGCGGCCCGATGGCGCGCGACCTGCGCGAAATTCTTGCGGGCCTGCGCATCCCCGCCGACATCGAGCGGATCGGCGACTACGCGGCCAACGTTGCCAAGCGTTCGATCGCACTGGGCAAGGTGCCGCCGCTGCCGCAGATCCAGGGCCTGCGCGCCCTGGGCCGGCTGGCCGCACAGCAGGTGCGCCGCGCCATCGCGGCCTACCGCGACAATGATGCCGAGGCGGCGCTGGCCCTGCGCGAGGATGACGCGCGCCTGGATGCGCAGTACACCGCGCTGTTCCGCGAACTGCTGACCTACATGATGGAAGATCCGCGCAACATCACGCCGTGCACCCACCTGCTGTTCATGGCCAAGAATCTGGAACGCGTGGGCGACCACGCCACCAACATCGCCGAGAACGTCTGGTTCCTCGTGCATGGAGAGCAGCCGCTGCCGCCGCGCGAGAAGCGCGACGAAACCTCCAGCACCGGTCAGCCCTGACGCTGCACTGCAACACCGGAGTCGACTCCAGAGTGGCCGCTGTCCGCGCGACAGCGGCCTTTCTTTTTGGGCCTTCCAGCATTTCCAAAGGCGCCGCGCCTGCCTGGCAAGGCCCCGCCCCCTGACTGCGCGGAAAATCTCACGAAAATTTGAGTTCTCTGCGAGGATTCGTTGAGTAGGATCGGCGCACGATCGCTTCCACCGGCACCTCTGCCGGCCACCCGGGCACCCGCCCACACCACCCAGGAGCACAACCGATGAGCAGTACCAACAAGACCCTGTCCCTGCTGACCGCTACCGCCCTTGTCGCCGGCCTGGGCATGACGGCCAGCGCTTCGGCTCTGAGCATGAGCGATCTGGCGCAGGGCTATCTGGTGGCCGGCCAGGCCGCCAAGGCCACCGATGCCAAGGCTGCCGACGCGCGTACCGGCGACGCCGCCAAGCATGCCGAAGGCAAGTGCGGCGCCGATGGCAAGAGCGCCGAAGGCAAGTGTGGTGGCGACAAGGGCAAGGCCGCCGCCGGCACCGATGCAAAGGCCAAGAGCACCGGCGACAAGAAGGCGGCCGAAGGCAAGTGCGGCGAAGGCAAGTGCGGTGGCAAGCACTGACATCCGCGCCAGCGCTGTCCACCGGCGGTCGCCGCTTCCCGCGGCGGCCGCCGGGTTGGGCCTGCGCCGCGCGCTGCTGCAGGCGCTGCGCGAGGCACCGGCCGGCGACTTCGACTTCCTCGAATGTGCACCGGAAAACTGGATCCACGTAGGCGGCCCGGCAGGCGATGCACTGGCCGAACTGGCGGCGCGGCATCCGCTGAGCTGCCACGGCCTGTCACTGTCGCTGGGCGGCAGTGCACCGCTGGACACGCAGCTGCTGGCACAGGTTGGCCGGTTCCTGGACGAGTACCGCGTGCCGCTTTACAGCGAGCACCTGAGCTACTGCAGCGACGACGGCCATCTGTACGACCTGCTGCCGATTCCGTTCACCGATGAAGCCGTGCGCCATACCGCCACGCGCATTGCCCGTGTGCAGGACCTGCTCGGCCGGCGCATCGCGGTGGAGAACGTGTCCTACTACCTGGCACCGGAACCGTCCATGGACGAACTGTCCTTCACCAACGCGGTGCTTGCCGAAGCGGACTGCGACCTGCTGCTGGACGTCAACAACGTCTACGTCAACGCCTGCAACCATGGCTACGACGCCGACACGTTCATCGCCGGCCTGCCGGCACAGCGCATCGTCTGCCTGCACGTGGCCGGGCACCTGGATGAAGCGCCGGACCTGAAGATCGACACCCATGGCAGCGCCGTGATCGATCCGGTCTGGGAGCTGCTTGCACGTACCTATGCGCGCATCGGCCCCCGCCCCACCCTGCTCGAACGCGACTTCAACTTCCCCCCATACGCCGAGCTCCAGAGCGAGCTGCAGACCATCCGCCGCCTGCAGGCCGACCCAGCCGGAGGCAGCACGCATGGCTGAAGCGCCGGAACGGCTGCGTGCGCAGCAGCACGCGTTCACCGCCCATCTGCGCGACCCGGACACCGTGGCCGCGCCGGCCGGCATGGAGCCGCGACGCGTAGCGGTGTACCAGCGCCTGCTGTTCAACAACCTGCTGGGTCTGTTGAGCAACGGGTTCCCGGTCTGCGTGCGCCTGCTCGGTGAACCGGGCTGGAGTGCCCTGGTGCGCAGCTACTTCGCGACGCATCGCTGCCGCAGTCCGCTGTTCACCGAGCTGGCTGCCGAGTTCGTGCAGTGGCTGCAGGCACAGCCGCAGCTTCCGCATCCGGCGCTGGCCGAGCTGGCCCACTACGAGTGGGTGGAAACGGCGTTGTACCAGCTGCAGGCCGAGCCGCTGCCGGTGGCCGGCGCGATCGATCCGCGGGTGGTCGCCCTGCAGCGTTCGCCG
Source organism: Stenotrophomonas sp. B2 (assembly GCF_014947095.1). Classification (NCBI taxonomy): domain Bacteria; kingdom Pseudomonadati; phylum Pseudomonadota; class Gammaproteobacteria; order Lysobacterales; family Lysobacteraceae; genus Stenotrophomonas; species Stenotrophomonas sp. B2. Next base: position 249,145 of record NZ_JADCQA010000001.1, read on the forward strand.
CTGGCCTGGCCCTTGCTGTATCAATGGCCGGTCCACCGGCTTGGCGCGGACGATGCGCCGCGCACGGCTCCGGCCGAGCCGACCGGCCTGCTGGTCCGGCGCGATGCTGACGGTGAGGTGCGTTTCGCCAGCCTCAGCCCACTGGCGGTGCATCTGCTGGCCCGCATCGGCGAGCAGCCCGGCGCCGATGGCAACACCTACCTGCGGCAGCTGGCACTGGCACACGGGCTGGAGGAGCACGCGTTGGACGAGGCCGGTGCCGCCCTGCTGCAACAGTTCCTGCAAGCCGGCGTAATCGGCCCGATCACGCCGCCGCCCTGACGCCCCACTCCCGGAGATTCCCGATGAACTACCCGATCCTGGCCACCGCGCGTGGCCAGCTGGACCGTCTCGCCCCCTGGTTGGCCCCGCTGGGCCTGCGCGTACTGCTGGCCTGGGAGTACTTCGAATCCGGCCTCGAGAAACTGCACGGCCAGAACTGGTTCGCTGACCTGCAGCAGGCCTTTCCGTTTCCATTCGACCACTTGCCGGCCGCGCTGAACTGGCAACTGGCCACTTGGTTCGAACTGCTGGGTGCCGCCTGCCTGCTCGTCGGTTTCGGCACCCGCTTTGCCGCTGCCAGCCTGCTGGTGCTGACCGTGGTGGCGACCCATGCGGTGCACTGGCCGATGGAATGGCACTCGCTGGGCGACCTCGCCATGGGGTATGCAATCAGCGACCAAGGCTTCGGCAACTTCAAACTGCCCGTGCTGTTCATGGCGATGCTGCTGCCGTTGCTGTTCGCTGGCGCCGGCAGGCTGAGCGTCGATGCACTGCTGGCCCGGCATGGCGCTGGCGGGGGCACCTGGGCGGGAGCCGGTCCGCGATGCCGCTGATTGGCGCGCCGCCCGCAACGCCCCATCCGGCTGCGCGCACCGGGCGCTCAGGAACGCTCTGCTAGAATCCACGCATGACCGACCCCACCCCCGCACCTGACGTCGCCCCCGTTTCCGCAGTACCGCAGGCGCAGCGTGCGATGTCACAACGCTTCCGTGGCTTCCTGCCGGTGGTGGTGGACGTGGAGACCGGCGGCTTCGACGCCCAGCGCAACGCGCTGCTGGAGATCGCGGCGGTGCCGATCGAGATGGACGAGAACGGCCTGCTCTTCCCCGGGCAGACCGCCAGCGCGCATGTCGTGCCGGCCGAAGGGCTGGAAATCGATCCGAAGTCGCTGGAAGTCACCGGCATCATCCTGGATCACCCGTTCCGGCTGGCCAAGGAAGAGCGCGCCGCGCTGGACCATATCTTCACCCCGGTTCGCGCCGCGATGAAGAAGTACGGCTGTCAGCGCGCAATCCTGGTCGGCCACAACGCGCATTTCGACCTCGGTTTCGTCAATGCCGCCGTCGCCCGTACCGGGCACAAGCGCAATCCGTTCCACCCCTTCAGCGTATTCGACACGGTGACGCTGGCCGGCATCGCATACGGACAGACGGTGCTGGCACGTGCTGCCAATGCGGCGGGACTGGGCTGGGATGCCAACGAAGCGCATAGCGCGGTGTACGACACCGAGCAGACGGCACGGCTGTTCTGCACGATCGCCAACGCCTGGCCGCGGTAACCGTCAGCGCCCCTCTCGCCGCGCAGGCGTGGGTGCCGACCGTGGGCCGGCACCGCCGGCGCGTCAACCGATGCTCGTGCGATCCCGCCCGTCGCTCTTGGCACGGTAGAGCGCGCGGTCGGCGCGCTGGTACAGCAGGGCCGGGGTGCGGTCTTCGGCCTCCAGTTCGACCAGTCCCGCACTGAAGGTCACCCTCAGCCCGTCCACGCCCGCCCAGTCCGGGTGGTCATGGAACAGCCCCCGCAACCGCGCGCACAGCTGCGCGGCTTCCTCCAGCCGGGTGTCGTTGAGCAGCAGCGCGAATTCTTCGCCGCCCGTGCGCGCAGGCAGGTCCGAGTCACGACAGGCCGTGGCGATCACCCGCGCCACCTCGACCAGTACCGCATCACCGGTACTGTGGCTGTAGCGATCGTTGACAGCCTTGAAGTGATCGATATCCAGCACCACCAGGCATAGCGGGTGGCCGCTGCGCTGGGATCGTGCGAAGTCACGCGCCAGGGTTTCATCGAAGCCGCGGCGGTTGGCCAATCCGGTCAGCGCATCCTCCCGCGCCTGGCGCTCGAACGCTTCGGCCTGCCGTGCGAGGCGTTCGGCCAGCTCGGTCTTCTCCTGGTTCACCGCCTGCAGATGGACGGTCTGGGCCTGCAGGTCGAAGGTGGCCTCGTCCACGCGGCGAGCCAGACGCAGGTTGCTGGCCTTCAGCTGCTGCAGCAGGAAGCGGTACAGCGCCACCAGCCCGGCCAGCAGCAGGATGCCGCCCAGCGCCTGCACGCTGCGCCGTTGCCACCAGAACGGCTCCACGCTGAAGCTCCATACGGCTTCCTGCTGGCCCCAGGCGCCACTCGGGTGCGCGGCGGCCACGTGCAGCGTGTAATCGCCCGGTGGCAGGCCAACGAACTCCACGCTGCGCTGTGGACCGCGCTCGACCCAGCCGCTGTCCAGTCCATCCAGGCGCGTGCGGTAGCGGATCCGTTCCGACATCAGGTAGCTCAGGCCGACATAGCTCACCGCGAGGCGACGACCACCGGGAATCAGATTGCGTTCGGCGCCCTCCCAGTGCACCGGCGCGCCGTCCACCTGCACGTTCTCGATCGCCGCTGGCGGTGCCCGCCGTTCGCGGAAGCGCTGCAGGCGCTGCGGATCGACCGTACTCAGGCCCCCCGCGGTGACCACCCAGAAGGTGCCATCCTGGCGCAGGATCGCCGAGGGGCCGGAGCTGCCGTTGGCCTGTGCATTGGCCATGCCGTCGATCTCGTTGTAGCGCTCCACGCTCACCCGCGGCGCGCGGCCGTCGGCCACGGCATTGAGAGTCGCCATGTCGGTGCGCAGCACGCCACGGTTGCTGCTGATCCATACGTTGCCCAGCCGGTCGGGTACCAGCTGGAACACCGCGTCGACCGGCATGCCCTGCTCCAGGCCGACGCGGGCCAGCCGCCCGCCCTGCCAGCGGTACAGGCCACGATCACTGCTGATCCACATCGCGTCACCGAGCTGGTGGAAGCCGAACACACTGCGTCCGCCCCCCAGCGGCGCCAGATCGATCGCCTGCACACGGTTGCCGCGCAGCACGCGGATGCCCTCGATCGTGCCGATCCACAGGTTGCCCTGGTGATCGTGTTCCAGCGCTGTGATCAGCCCGGTCGGCATGCCCGCCACCGGCGACACCTGCACCCGGTCGCCGTCGATGCGCACCACTCCCTTCTGCGTTCCGGCCCAAACCGCCCCGCTCGAATCCACGCTGATCGCGCGGATGTTGCCACCCGGCATGCCATCGTCGGCGGCGTAGTTGTGGCGCAGGCGGCCGTCCCGGGACAGGCGGTAGACGCCGTCACCGAAGGTTCCCACCCAGAGATCGCCGTCCGGCCCCTGCGCCAGGCTCAGCACCGACGGCGCCTTGCCACCGCGGTTGTGCAGCGGCATGGCCTGGAAACGGCCATCGGCATTCTGTCGATCCAGGCCACTGGCACTGCCCACCCACAGCTGGCGGTCACGATCTTCCAGCACGGTGCGCACGTAATCGCCGCTGAGCCCATCGCGCTCGGTGTAGCTGCTGAACAGGGTCTCGCGCAGGCGGTACAGGCCGCCGTTGGCCCCCACCCAGATGCTGCCCTCGTCATCCTCGCGCAGGCTCACCACGCGCCCGCCCGGCAGGCTCAGGCCCGCAGGCAGCCGCTCCAGTCCATGCGAGGAAATCCGCAGCAGCCCCTGGTTCTCGGTGCCCAGCCAGAGATCACCGTGGCGGTCCTGCAGCATCGAGGTCAGGTGCAGCTGGCCCGGCAGCCGGTGCACCAGCACCAGCCGGTCATCCTCGACCCGGTACAGGCGCTCGCCCGCCACGATCCACAGCGCACCGTCCGGCGCCCGGTACGGCCAGGACAGGCCACTGCCCGCGCCCAGCCCCCAGGCGGCGGGCGCGCGCTTCAGCACGCCATCGTTGTCACGCAGTACCAGGCCATCGAGCGTGCCGACCCAGACCCGATCCTGCGCATCCACCACCAGTTTGGTGAAGCTCATCGCCATCGGCAGATCGGCAGCCGGCGCCTGATAGACAAGGCCTTTGTCCGGCGCGAGATAACCCAGGCCCTTGCCTTCGTAGAGCAGCCACAGGCGCCCCTGGCTGTCCATCTGCATCGACTGGATGAGTACCTGCGGGGTATCCGGCTGGTGCTCCCACACACGCCACTGGCCATCACTGCCACGTCGGCTGACATTGCCGCGCGAGTCGCTGATCCACAGCCCGCCCTGACGGTCGACGAACAACGCGCCGATGCCGTTGTCGCGCAGCCCGGGCCGCGTGCTGCGGTCGTACACGGTGAAATCCAGGCCGTTGTAGCGCACCAGGCCTTCCCAGGTGGCAAACCAGAGATGGCCTTCCGGCGTCTGCGCGATGTCGCGCAGCGAGTTGTGCGGCAGGCCGTTGCGCGAGGTCCACACATCGATGGCGTAGTCGCGCAGCGGCGGTGCACCGCTCTGTGCATGCAACGGCAATGCAGCAGCCAGCAGCAGCCACAGAAGGCTGTGTCGCAGCACCGCCCTCCAGTCCCACGCGTGACGCTCCACCCAGCGCCCGTCGTCCCCCTGCCCGCCCATCACCGCAGCAGTGGCGGCCGGGTACTGCGGCCAGGCGGGGCGGCAGGTGGAAATGCCCAAGCAGCGCGGGGCGGCGTGCCGACGGGAACAGGCTGGCTCATCGGGGGGCGTCTGGGGAGATGCGCGAATGATAGGGCAAACGCCAGCCCGCCGCGCCTGCCCAGCCGTGCCCCCCCCTCCCCGGGCAGCAACGGCGGGCTTTCTGTTTCAGCCGTGCAGGCGATACGGATTTCTGGCGCAAGGGCGCGGTCCGGTACACCTTCCCGAGCCCAGGCAGTGACCACAGGCAGGACCAGAAGACCCCTCGCCTGGCGCCTCTGCGGAGGGACAGCTACGTCCTGTCGCCAGCACGACGCCTGTAATGGGCCACCAGATCCGCCGGGTAGTACTCGTGGTCGCGGAAGCTCGCATCGTCGATGTCGAACAGCATTACGACCAGCGCGGCCTCGAAGGCCCAGTAGCCCATGTAGCCGCTGTCGTCGTCACGGTGATTCCCGTGCCAGTACACGTTGCGGCTGCCTGCATACCAGCCGTCCAGGAACTTCTTTACGAGCCCGGGCCGGTCCGAGGGTGAGGCGATTGCTTCCATGAGCGGGAGGTAGTGCCGATACAGTAATTGATCGGGGATGGACCTTTTTGCTCCGCCCGACGCAACGGCAACGCTGTCGAGAAGTTTGTCCTTCCCCGTATTGCCTATCAATACCCACATTTCATGCAGATAGTCGCGCGAAGCTCCAACTGCAACCGTGAATGCCAACCACCAAAGATACTGGACGTATCTATCCAGTCGCAGATCCTCCCACAGAGATCGGGTTGCTTGGCCTTCCAAAGGAAGTCCGTCTGCGCATCGCCTGATCCTGACTCTAGCGGCGAGAACCTCGTCCAGATCCGCAGACAGGCCACCGATGTCATCACCCCTCGAGTAACGCATCACCATCACTTGAAGCTGCTTGGTAAAAATGCTGCCTGAGCACTTGAGCGCCCCCTCAGGAGGATAGCGCCCTTCTCGAATACCAGACACGAAGCCAAGAATGGATCGCGACTGAAAAGCTATTTTTTCCGAGAAGTAGTCATATGACTTCTTGGTATCCCGCAACATCGTAAGCCACCGATTAGATTGATGCTGGACCGACAACGCGTCCGCAGGCTGATCACATCGCCGCCGCGCTCGATTCGTCCCCGCACGCGGTGCAAACATCTGAGCAGCCTGACCATCAGATTCCTGCGCCAGCACGACGCCCGTAATAAGCCACCAGATCGGCGGGGTAGTACTCGTGGTCGCGGAAGCTCGCATCGTCGATGTCGAACAGCATCACGACCAGCGCGGCCTCGAAGGCCCAGCAGCCCATGTAGCCGCTGTCGTCGTCACGGTGATTCCCGTGCCAGTACACGTTGCGGCTGCCTGCATACCAGCCGTCCAGGAACTTCTTTACGAGCCCGGGCCGGTCCGAGGGTGAGGCGATTGCTTCCATGAGCGGGAGGTACTGGCGATACAGCACCTGAGTCGAAACGGGTCGGCCCGCATCCCCCATTGCAACTGCCATCGCGTCGAAGAGTTCGTCTTTTCCGGCGTTCTGCAGCAGCGTCAAACTTCGTTCAATGTACTCTCGCCCCATGTCCAGCGAGAGCGCGAAGGCCAGCCACCACAACCATTGCACGAAGTGATCTTGCCGGATGTCCTCGAACTGGAAGCGGTAGCTTCTCTCACCTGTTTCCAGCAGATCGCAGAGTTCACTCATCTTCTCGCGCACTGCAAGGAGCGAACTCACCTCACCCTTGATTGATTCGATGTCATCACCGCGGGAGTATCGCATTACCACCACTCCCAACACTGAATCGAAAAGCCTTGAGGCAGCAAGAACACGCCCTTTGCGCGGCAATTCATCCCCCACGATTCTCGATTCCTTTCGATGAATGGAGGCTCCCGCATGCTCGATCCAGCGATCAAAGTAGCTTCTTGTCTTGCGCGAATCGCGCATTTTCATTATTGAATCAAACCCCCACTTGATTCTGAAACTGGCATCAGTCGATTCTGACAGCCCCTACCGCTCCATGTTCGGCTACACCCCGGGGAATGCCGCGCTCAGCCGGCGTGCCCCGATGCACCTTGCCGACGGCCCCTGCTGACCACACCGGACCATCTCGTGCTTGAGCCGCCTGACCATCGGGCTCATGCGCCGGATTGACACCTGTAATAGGCCACCAGATCGGCCGGGTAGTACTCGTGGTCGCGGAAGCTCGAATCGTCGATATCGAACAGCATCACGACCAGCGCGGCCTCAAAGGCCCAGTAGCCCATGTAGCCGCTGTCGTCGTCACGGTGATTCCCGTGCCAATAGAGGTTGCGGCTGCCCGCATACCAGCCATCCAGGAACTTCTTTACGAGCCCCGGTCGGTCCTGGATCGATGCGACGGCCTTTGCTAGCGGAAGGTACTGGCGATACAGCACGTGATTGGCAGCGGGTCGGCCTGTGTCTCCCAATGCAATCGCAACTCTGTCGAAAAGCTCGTCTTCCCCGGCGTGCTTCATCAAGCCAAGTGCACTTCGCACATAAGAGCCCTCCATACCCGCGGCAACCGAGAATGCCAACCACCAGAGGTACTTTGTGTACCTGTCCGGCCGAAGATCCTCCCACACTGCACGAATCATCTGATCCTGTGCGCCCAAGGCATCGGCGCACAGATCAACGCGCCGCCTTGCAAGCAGCAATTCTTCCAGCCCCCCCAGTACTTCAACCAGATCGTCGCCACGCGAGTAGCGCATGACCATTATCTGAAGGAGCAGGGAAAACACGGAACTCGATGCATTGGCGCGTCCGACGTCGGTGTACCTGTGTGAATCAATACGATCAACGACCTCTGCAACCTCATCCAGCCGGAACTCGATGATTCCAGAGAAATATGCCTTGGATTTCCTGCTATCGCGCATCATCGGTCCAGTTCAAAATGATGAAGGGCCAATCACCCTTCCGTCCACGCCAAGCTTGTAGGACTGCGTCGTGCCATCTTCGGCCACCCTGATCAGAATCGACTCAACCCGCCCCTGATTCATCGCATCCCTCATCCTTCTTGCCTCTACGACCCCCACCTTGGAATCAAGACGCTCGTTTATCCATTCGCTGTCCATCTGCCGCGTACCGTCCCTGTACGGTCCACCCAACCGGCCCGTGTTGTACTTCGCTTCGGTGATCACATAGTCGGGCGGCGGATCCGGGTGGCTGTAGACCCCATCGATGCCATTCTCTCCCGGACGATACACGCCATCGGTCTTTCCCACTGGCGTCAGGCCCTTGTCCAGCATCGCTTGATGCGCCCTCGCCTCACCGAACGCGGCACCTGCGGCGCGCGTGCGCGGCAGCCGGGTTTCCACCACCCCATCGGCGTCCGGCGCCCGGCTTTCCGTGTGCCGACGCTTGCGCGAGCGCAATGCCCGCGCCAATGCGGTGAACGCCTCGCCCAGCTCGTCCAGCAGCGCTGCCAGACGCTGCCCCAACCGCCCGATCCGGGCCGCCCAGGTTGCGCCGCCATAGGCGGTTCCGGCCGTGCCTGCGCTGAACGCGCCCAGCAGCACGCTGATCACGACATCGAGCGCAAACTGGCTGCCGTAGCGCTGGGTCAGCTCCTGCAGCTCGTCTGGCGGCACCGCCTTCGCCCAGTCCGCGGGGAACGCCGCCAACAGCTGCCAGGTCGGGCCGTCGTCGAACAGCAGGATCAGCTGCTCCTTGATCGCACTGGCCTTGTCCAGCACCTGCTCGCCTGCTGCACGATGCCCCGCGATGCGTGCATCCAGCCCGTCCCAGTCGCCCGTCAGCAGCAGTCCGCTCAGTTCGCGCAGTTCCGCATCGGCCTTGAAGCGCAGCACCGCCAGCTGCCACACCGCTTCCACGCTGCCGCTGGCCCAGTCCCATGTGCCTCTGGCCTGGCCTTCGATGCGATTCAGTTCCATCAGGAAGGCCTGATGCGCAGCGCTGGCACTGTTCCATTGCCGCCAGTCCGCAGCAAAATCCTGCCGGGTCTGCTGCACGATGCGCTGCAGGGCCGCGCGAAGGCGTTCGCGGCAGGCCTCGATCTCAGCCGAGTCGGTGCTGTCGGCCTCGTGCTGGTAGATCACCTGCACCGGCCCCACGCTTACCTGCGGCAGGCGTGCACGACCTTCGTCATCGAGATGGCCGCTGAGCACGCGGCCATCGGACAGGGTCGCCCGGTAACTGACACCGCGCGCGGGCGTGCAGTCCAGGTCGCCGTAGTGGCAATGCAGCACGACCTCGCGCGTAGCGACCGCATCGCGGGCAACGAAACCGCTGGGCGGCGGCGTGGCGTTCCACAGGTTCACTGCTGCCGGCGCGGCCGGCGCCGCGGAGACCGACGCACCGCCACCGCCACCGCCTCCGCCGTCAACCACATACACCAGCGACTGAGCACCTCCGAGCAACCTGCAGCCGCAGGCCAGCGAATCGCCTTCGCGCGCGATCGGCTTGCCATCGAGGATCAGCGTCGGGTCACCGGTGACGATCTCGAACGCGCCGCCATGCTTCGGGCACGTTGCCTTGTCGCCCACGCAGGCGACGGCCTTGCCTTCGATATCCGTATTCGACGATCCGGTCAGCACCCGCCCGCCGCCCGTGGTGGCGTCGCCCACCACGATCCACATCCGTGCCATCTGCCATCCGCAAGGAACTTCGATGGCTTCAGGTGACCGGCCGCACGCAGCGCAGGCAATTCAACGCTGACGCAATTGCCTCGACTGCCTGTAAAACGCCTTGCAGCGCAGGCAATTACCGTGGGTGACGCATTCGCCCTATCGTGCTGCAGGCAGGGCTATCGCGTCAGTTTTGCGTGGGGCCTGCCGGAACGCAGCTCCCACCGCGTCTGCTCAGCCTGCCCGACCCGGCGCCACCACCTGTGCACTGGCCGGCCATTGCACCACGGCTTCCAGTCCGCCCTCGGCACGGTTGCGCAGCCACAGCCGCGCGCCGTCCTTCTCGGCCAGCGCGCGCGCGATGGTCAGGCCCAGCCCGGCCCCACCGGTTTCGCGCGAACGCGAGGTCTCCACCCGCACGAACGGGTCGAACACGGCTTCCAGCTGGTCGTCGGCCAGGCCGGGGCCATCATCGGCCACCACCACGGTGATGCTGCCGCCGCCCCGCTCGATGCGCACCCGCACGCGCTGGCCGTACATCACCGCGTTGTCCACCAGGTTCGAGAACAGGCGGTGCATCGCCAGTGGCCGCAGCATCAGCACCGCATCGCTCCTGCCCTCGAAGACGACATCGGCCCCACCTTCTGCGGTGTCCTCGACGATGCTCTCCAGCAGCGAATCCAGGTCCAGTGCAGCGCGCTGCTCGGCGCTCTCGGCACTTCGGGCCAGTTCCAGGCCTTCGCGGACCAGTGCCTGCATCGCAGCCAGATCGCCGATCAGGCGCTCGCGCAGTGCCTCATCGGTCACGTTCTCCAGCCGCAGGCGCAGGCGGGTCAGCGGTGTCTGCAGATCGTGGGTGATCGCCGCCAGCATCTGCGTACGCTCGGCCAGGTGTCGCTGCAGGCGGTGCTGCATGGCATTGAAGGCCTCGGCGGCGCGCTGTACTTCACGCGGGCCGCGCAGCGGCAGCGGATCGCGCTGCAGGTCGTCGCCAAGATCCTCGGCGGCGGCGGCCAGCTCCTGCAGCGGTGCGCTGGCCATGCGGGCCACGATGTAGGCCAGTACCGCGATGGCCAGCACAAGCAGGGTCAGGAACAGCGGGTCCACGGCCAGGATGCCGTTGTGGGCCACCGCCGGGGAATCCAGTGCCAGCTTCAGCAACGTACCGTCGTTGAGGGTAACGTCCACCGCGCGGCATTTGGGCGGGATGAACGCCGGATCGCGCTCGCGAGGATGCTTGCGGTAGCCGGGCGGCGGCGGTGGCAGCAGTTCCTGCAGCCTGGGAATGCAGGAGCGGAACGAAGTGAAGTGCACCTGCGCCCGCGCGACCGGGCCCGGGCGGTCCTCCAGCACTTCCATCAGCGCAGCATCGGCACGTCCTACACGCGCACCGGACTGCAGCGCACGCACGCTCGGCCCGCCCACTTCCAGCAGGCGCTCGCGCAGCTCGGGATTGCCGTCGAGCAGATTGACGTAGCCCTGCAGGCGATCGGCGATGCGGTTGAGGTTCTGCCGCTCGAACTCCTGCTGCCGCTTGGAGGTGGCCAGCATGGTCGCGCCGATCGCCGCCACCGACATGCCCAGCAGCAGGATCACGAACAGCCGCCCGACCATCGAGGACAGAAAGTGGCGCAGGCGATTCATCGCGGCTTATTCCAGGTTGACGGCCGAGGCGAGGACATAGCCTTCGTTGCGCACGGTCTTGATCAGCCCATCGGGACCGCCATCGTCACCCAGCTTGTTGCGCAGGCGGCTGACCTGCAGGTCGATTGCGCGATCCTGCGCCTCATAGTTACGGCCGCTGCTGAGCGCGACCAGCTGCTCACGCGACAGGACCTTGTTGGCATGTGCGATGAATACCCGCAGCAAGCGGAACTCCGCGCCGGACAGCACCACCACGCGCCCGTCCGGATCGACCAGGTGGCGGTGCTCCAGATCGAACACCCAGCGCGAGAATCGTGCACGGCGCACCGCCAGTGGCTCCAGATTGGCCGGCAGGGCTTCGGTACGGCGCAGCACGTTGCGGATGCGCGCCAGCAGCTCGCGCGGCTCGAACGGCTTGGCCAGATAGTCATCGGCGCCCATTTCCAGGCCCAGCACGCGATCGATCGGTTCCGCGCGGGCGGTCAGCATGATCACCGGCGTGTTCGAGCGAGCGCGCAGGTCACGGCACAGGGTCAGGCCATCCTCGCGCGGCAGGTTGAGGTCGAGCACGATCAGGTCCACGTGTTCGCGCTCCAGCAGCTGGCGCATGCTGGTGCCGTCGGCCGCCGTGCTGACCTGGTAGCCGGCGCGGCCGAGCTGTTCGGCCAGCAGGGTGCGGATGTCGTTGTCGTCGTCGACGATCAGCAGTCGATGCATCGGGTTTTCAGTCTCCATGTCGCGGATCATCCCGTGTCGGGAGCTGAACCGCATCCTGGCCAATGCGTACCACTGTATCCACCCGCGGGCCGGATACCTGTCGATACGCGCTTTCGCCGACAGTGTTACACACAGACACACCCTGAGGATTGAGCGGTTGATCGCCCGGTCTTCACAATGCCCACCATCGCCGCCATCGCGGCACCGAGAGTGAAGCCACCACGTGATCCGCCGCCTGTTGCCCGCAACCCGCCGGGGCCGCCTGATGCTGGCCGCCCTGCTCGTCCTGATCGCTGCCGTGGCCGCCTGGTGGCTGCTGCGCAGGCCGGCCGCGCCGGCCCTGGCCACCACCCCCGTAGGCCGTGGCGACATCGAACAGACCGTCGAGGCGACCGGCGTGATCGACGCCTACAAGCTGGTCAGCGTAGGTGCGCAGGCCTCCGGCCAGATCAAATCGCTGAAGGTGCAGCTGGGCGATACGGTGAAGGAAGGCGACCTGATCGCCGAGATCGACGCCACCACCCAGCAGAACCAGGTGCTCAACGCACAGGCCTCGCTGGACCAGGTGATCGCGCAGCGGGCGGTGCAGCAGGCGACACTGCGCCAGGCCGAGCTGGAATTCGCACGCCAGCAGCAGATGCTGGCCGCCGAGGCCACCTCCCGCCAGGAGTACGATGCCGCCGAAGCACAGCTGAAAACCGCGCGCGCCCAGCTGCAGTCCTACGAGGCACAGATCAAGGGTCGCGAAACCGAGCTGGGTACCGCCCGGGCCAACCTGGCCTACACCCGGATCACCGCGCCGATGGACGGCACCGTGGTCGCCGTGGTGGCCGAGGAAGGCCGCACGGTGAACGCCAACCAGACCGCGCCGACCATCGTCATGCTGGCGCGCCTGGACGTGGTGACGGTCAATGCCGAGGTGTCCGAGGCGGACGTTGTGAAGATCAAGGCCGGCATGCCGGTGTACTTCACCACGCTGGGCGACCCGGACCGGAAGTATCACGCCACGCTGCGGCAGATCAATCCGGCACCGGCATCGATCGCCAATGAAAGCTCGTCCAGCTCCAGCAGCTCTTCCAGTTCCAGCTCCAGCAGCGCGGTGTACTACAACGCCCTGTTCGACGTGGAGAACCCGGACGGCACCCTGCGCATCGACATGACCGCGCAGGTGTCGGTCCTGCTCAAGCAGGCCAAGGGCGTGCTGATGGTACCGGCGGTGGCACTGGGGCCGAAGACCCGCGACGGCGAGCGCGTGGTACGGGTGGTGGATGATCGGGGCCAGCCACAACCGCGCAAGGTCAAGGTCGGCATCAACAACGGTGCATCGGCTGAAATCCTCTCAGGCCTGCAGGAAGGCGAACGCGTGGTGGTCGGCGAGGCCAGCGCCGCGGCAGCGTCTGCGGGCGGCGGCAACCGGGGAGGCATGCAGATGCGCGTCGGCGGCCCGGGCATGGGCCCGCGCCGATGAGCACGACGGCGCCGTTGCTGCGCCTGCGTGACCTGCGACGCGAGTTCCCGGCCGGCGACGACGTCATTGCCGTACTGCGCGACGTCAACCTGGACATCCACGCCGGCGAAATGGTCGCCATCGTCGGCCAGTCCGGTTCGGGCAAGTCCACCCTGATGAACATCCTCGGCTGCCTGGATCGCCCCACCCGGGGCAGCTACCAGGTGGCCGGCCGAGAAACCGGCCGGATGCAGCCGGACGAGCTGGCCGAACTGCGGCGCGGGCATTTCGGCTTCATCTTCCAGCGCTACCACCTGCTCGGTGACCTGGATGCACGCGGCAACGTGGAAGTGCCGGCGGTATACGCGGGCAGCCCCGGCCCGGTACGCAACGCGCGGGCCGAGCAGCTGCTGCAACGGCTCGGGCTGGGCGATCGCATGCATCACAAGCCGGGCCAGCTGTCCGGTGGCCAGCAGCAGCGCGTGTCGATCGCGCGTGCACTGATGAACGGCGGGGAGGTGATCCTGGCCGATGAACCCACCGGCGCCCTGGATACGAAATCCGGCGAAGAGGTGATGGCGATCCTGGGCGAGCTGCATGCCGAGGGACATACCATCATCATCGTCACCCACGACATGAGCGTGGCCGAGCATGCCCAGCGCATCATCGAGATCCGCGATGGCGAGATCATCGCCGACCGCGCCAATCCTGATGCGCCGTCCTATCGTGCGCGACGCGAGGCCAGCACCGGTGTTGCCCACGGCAGCAGCTGGCGCGCAGCGCGCGACCGCTTCACCGAAGCGTTCCGCATGGCCCTGCTGGCGATGAACGCGCATCGCCTGCGCACGTTCCTGACCATGCTCGGCATCATCATCGGCATTGCTTCGGTGGTCTCGGTGGTCGCGCTCGGCAACGGCTCGCAGCAGCAGATCCTGCAGAACATCAGCGCGCTGGGAACCAACACCATCGATGTGTATCCCGGCCGCGGTTTTGGCGACATGCGCTCTGCACGTGTGCAGACGCTCAAGGCCAGCGATGCCGATGCGCTCTCACGGCAGAGCTACGTGGACAGCGCCACGCCCAGCGTGTCGACCTCGGTCACCGCGCGTTATCGCAACCAGTCCTCTACCGCCCAGGTCAGCGGCGTTGGCGAGCAGTTCTTCCGGGTCAAGGGCGTGACCCTGCTCAGTGGCAGCTTCTTCGATGCCGATGCGGTGCGAGGGCTGGCCCAGGTCGCGATCATCGACGAGAACACCCAGACCCAGTTCTTCCCCGGTGTCGATCCTGTCGGCCAGGTCATCCTGCTCGGCAACGTGCCGGTGCGGGTGGTCGGTGTTGCCAAGCGGCAGAGCTTCGGTTTTGGTGGCAGCACCAGTCTCAGCGTCTGGGTGCCGTACACGACCGTGATGTCACGCATGCTGGGCCAGAGTCACGTCTCCAGCATCACCGTGCGCGTGGATGACGCCACGCCGATGGACGCCGCGCAGGAGGCGATCACCCGCCTGCTGACGATGCGCCATGGTACCGAGGATTTCTTCCTCAGCAACAGCGCCGAAATCCGCGAGACCATCGAGCAGACCACGCGCACGATGACCCTGCTGATCGGCGCGATCGCCGCCATCGCACTGCTTGTCGGAGGCATCGGCGTGATGAACATCATGCTGGTCTCGGTCACCGAGCGGACCCGCGAGATTGGTGTGCGCATGGCCGTGGGTGCGCGGCAGAGTGACATCCGCCAGCAGTTCCTGATCGAGGCGGTGCTGGTCTGCCTGCTCGGCGGCCTGCTCGGCGTCGGCCTGGCGCTGCTGCTGGGCTCGATGATCGGACGTTTCGCCAGCGACTTCCAGGTGCTGTTCTCCACCGCTTCGATCATCGCCGCATTTGCCTGTTCCACCCTGATCGGCGTGGGCTTCGGCTTCCTTCCCGCGCGCAATGCCGCGCAGCTCGACCCGGTGGAGGCCCTGGCCCGCGAATGAAGACGATGCCCATGCTCCCCTTTCCTGCTCCCTCGCGCCTGCTGCTGGCCGGCGCCGTACTGATTGCCCTGTCCGGCTGTGCCTCGGTCGGCCGTTATCCGGTTGCCGATCCCGACGTGGCTGCTGCTTATGGGCGTGGCGATGCCGCACTCAACGCACCGGTGGACGCTCCGCGCAGCAGCCTGGATACGCCTGCCCGCGACATCCGCGAGGATGTCTGGTGGAGCGGTTTCGGCGATGAACGTCTGGACCGGCTGGTAGCCCGGGCGCTGGCCGCCAACGGTGACCTTGCCGCCGCCGGCCTGGCCGTGCAGCGTTCCCGCCTGCAGGCCGGGCTGGCCAGCAACGCGCTTTGGCCACAACCGTCCTCGTCGGGCGTCAGTGGCAGCGGCAGCCGTGCCACCGACCAGGCCGACGACTGGCGCCGCAGCTATTCCACCGGCGTTTCGCTGGCCTGGGAAGTCGATCTGTGGGGCCGGCTCAGGACCCAGCGCGACATCGCACGCTGGGAGGCTGAAGCCACCGAGGAAGATCGACAGAACACCGCCCTGCTGGTGATCGGCGATGCCATCAGCCAGTACTGGGCGTTGGCGTATCTCAACCAGTCGATCAGCACCGGCCAGGCCAACCTGGAGCGGCTGGAACGCACCCGCGAACTGGTCCAGGCCCGTTTCGACGCCGGTGCGGTTTCGCGCCTGGAAGTACGCCAGGCCCTGCAGAACCTGCAGTCGCAGCGCGCTGCGCAGAGTGCGCTGGAACAGCAGCGCGTGGAAGTGCGCAATGCGCTGACCGTGCTGCTCGACGGCACCCCGTGGCCGCAACAGGACGAGCCGCAGAACCTGCAGCAGGCACGCAGCCCTGCCATCGCTGAAGGCCTGCCGGCGGACCTGCTCGCTCGCCGTCCCGACCTGCGCGCGGCCGAGCTGCGGCTGCGCAACAGCCTGAAGACGATCAGGGTCACCGCCACCCAGTACTACCCGGCGTTGAGCCTGACCGGCAGCCTCGGTTCCAGCGCGACCTCGCTGGGCGATGTCCTGCGCAATCCGGTGGCCACGCTCGGTGCCGGCCTGTCCCTGCCCTTCCTCAACCTGCAGCGCGCACAGCTGGATACCGACGTGGCCGGTACCAACTACCAGATCGCCGCGACCGGGTTCCGCAAGACGCTGTACACCGCCCTGTCGGAAGTGGACAACGCGCTGTCGGCACGCGAGCAGCTGGCGCGCCAGGTGGCGGCGTCGCAGGCCTCGTATGACGAGGCGGTGGAAGTGGAACGCATGCAGGAAGTGCGCTACCGCGTGGGTGCCACCGACCTGCGGACCTGGCTGGAAGCCCAGCAGACCCGGCGCGATGCGGAGTTGTCACTGGCCCGCGTCCGGCAGAGCCAGTTGACCAACGATGTGACGCTGTTCAAGGCGCTGGGCGGCAGCGCGGGGTAGCGCCGGGCCATGCCCGGCGGCGTGGAGCGCGGCACGCCATGAGCGTGGTCGGACTGGATCCGCCGGGCATGGCCCGGCGCTACCACGGGACGATCAGCCGCGCTGGCGCACGGCCTCGAACAGGCTGACACCCGCGGCGACCGATACGTTCAGGCTCTCGATCTCGCCCGGCATCGGGATCTTGACCAGTCCATCGCAGTTCTCGCGGGTCAGGCGGCGCAGGCCGTCGGCTTCACCCCCCAGCACCAGCGCGATGTTGCCCTTCAGGTCCAGATCGTACAGCGACGCGGTCGCTTCACCGGCCAGGCCGTAGATCCACACGCCCTGCTTCTGCAGATCCTTCAGGCAGCGCGACAGGTTGGTCACCGCCACCACCGGGATACGGTCGGCGGCGCCGGCCGAGGTCTTGCGCACGGTGGCATTCACCGTCGCCGACTTGTCCTTGGGAATGATCACCGCAGTGGCACCGGCCGCCGCGGCCGAACGCAGGCAGGCGCCCAGGTTGTGCGGGTCCTGTACCTCATCCAGCACCAGCAGCAGGGCCCGGCCTTCAGCGGCAGTGACCAGGCCTTCCAGTTCATTCTCGCTGTAGGTGCGCGCAGCGGCATAGCGCGCGGCCACGCCCTGGTGGCGGACCGCACCGCCAACGCCGTCCAGCGCCTGCGCGGTGACCCGGCGGACATCGATCCCCTTGCGGCGCGCGTTCTCTTCGATTTCGGTCAGGCGTGGATTCTTCGCACCGGCCTCGACCAGCACTTCGCGGACGTTCTCGGCGTCGTTCTCGATGGAGGAGGCGACGGCGTTGACGCCGACGATCCACTGGCTGTTCTTGCTCATGCGGGCGGGACCGGAAAGGGGGTGGCTATGGTAGAGCATCGGCGACGGCCGCGCTTCGCGCTCGCCGGGCAGGGCCCGGCGCTACCCGCCGTTCACCCTTCGGCTGAACGGCTGCGCGGCGGCCAGTGTGGCGTGTCGTGGTCGGGATGCTGGTGGGAAACGATCGCAGCCAGGAAGTCCAGTGCCGCCACGTCCTCCTCCGTGCGGCGTGCCGGCAGGGTGCCCAGGGCATCGACGAAGGGCAGCTTGCGCTCGACACCGTAGTGGATCGTCGGCGGCAACCGTTCCGGCTGGTCAAACGCCCCCGCCGCCACGGCCATGCCGTCGGGGGCTTCATAGGTCAGCGGCGTGCCGCAGTCGCCGCAGAAACCGCGCCGGACCACATTGGAGGACTGGAAATAGCGCGGCTGGCCGCGGGTCCAGCTGAACTGCACGCCGCGCACCGAGACCAAAGGCGCGTAATACGCGCCAAAGGCCTTCTGGCACATCCGGCAGTGGCAGATCGAACTGTCGGACAGCTCACCGCGCACCTGGAAGCGGATGGCACCGCACTGGCAGCCGCCGCTGTACTCGGGTTGGCCCTGCATGCTGCTTTCCTCCGGAACGGGCTCTACGGATCAGTACTTCTCTTTCCTGCGCTTGGCCGGTTTGCCGCGTTCGGGCAGCGGCGACAGTCCTGCCTCTTCTTCCTCGCCCTTGTGTTCGACCAGCCGGAAGTCGATCTTGCGCTCTTCCATGCTGGCCTTCAGTACGAGGATGCGCACGCGGTCACCCAGCCGGTAGCTGCTGCCACGACGTTCACCGGTCAGTGTCTTGCGGGTCGCATCGAACTTGTAATAGTCCTGCGGCAGCTGGGTGACATGGACCAGGCCCTGCACCTTGGAATCGTCCAGTTCCACGAACAGACCGAAGCTGGTCACGCCACTGATCACGCCATCGAACTGGCCGCCGACATGCTTCTCCATCCACGCGGCCCGGTAACGCTCGTCGACCTCGCGTTCGGCCTCGTCAGCGCGGCGCTCGCGCTCGGAGCACTGCAGCGCCAGCGCTGCCATCTCGCGTGCGGTGTAGGTGAACTTGTCCAGCGGCTTGCCCGACAACGCATGCTTGATCGCGCGATGCACCAGCAGATCGGGATAGCGGCGGATCGGCGAAGTGAAGTGCGCGTACGCCTCCAGCGCGAGCCCGAAGTGACCGTGGTTGTCAGGACTGTAGACGGCCAGGCTCTGGCTGCGCAGCAGCACCGACTCCAGCAGGGTGGCATCGGGACGGTCGCGGATCTTCTTCAACAGCTTGGTGTAGTCACCGGGGCGCACCTTCGACCACGGCGGCAGGCTCAGCTTGAACTCCTTGAGGAATTCCAGCAGGTCGGCGTACTTGGTCTCCGGCGGCTTCTCGTGGACGCGGTACGGCGCCGGCACATGGTGCGACAGCAGGTACTTGGCCGCCTCCACGTTGGCGGCGATCATGCATTCCTCGATCAGCTTGTGCGCGTCGTTGCGCACCAGCATGCCCGCCTGGGTGACTTCGCCACGGTTGTCCAGCACGAAGCGCACTTCGCTGCTCTCGAACTCGATGGCCCCGCGCTTGGCACGGGCCTTGGCCAGCACCTTGTACAGCTGGTGCAGGCGCTGCACCTGGGGCAGCAGATCGCCGATGACGGCCTTCGCGCCGGCATCGTCCTCGCCCACGGCCTGCCACACCTGGGTGTAGGTCAGGCGTGCGTGCGAATTCATCACCGCTTCGTAGAAGCGCGAGTGGACGACCTGGCCATCGCGGTCGATCTGCATGTCGCAGACGAAGCACATGCGGTCGACCTTGGGCATCAGCGAGCAGATACCGTTGGACAGGGTCTCCGGCAGCATCGGTACGACGAAGCCCGGGAAGTACACCGAGGTAGCGCGCTTCTGCGCCTCCTCATCCAGCGGCGTGCCCGGACGCACATAGTTGGAGACATCGGCGATGGCCACCACCAGGCGGAAACCCTCCGCGTTCGGCTCGCAATACACCGCATCGTCGAAGTCCTTGGCATCCTCGCCATCGATGGTCACCAGCGGCGTGCGACGCAGGTCGACGCGGTCGCCGATCATCGCCGGCTCGACCACCAGCGGCACCGCGGCGGCCTCGTCCAGCACCTCCTGCGGAAACTCGAACGGCAGCTCGTGGCCGTGGATGGCGGTCTCCACCACCAGCGAGGCGGTCAGCTTGTCACCCAGTACCGCGATGATGCGGCCGATCGGCGGACGGCGGCTGTCCGGCGCCTGCGTCAGCTCGCAGACCACCAGCTGGCCATCACGCGCACCTCCGGTCTGATCAGGCGGCACCTGCACGTTGCGCTGCACGCGCTTGTCATCAGGCACCACGTAATTGATGCCCATCTCGATGCTGAAGCGACCGATCAGACGGGTCATGCCGCGCTCGAGCACGCGGGCGATGCTGCCTTCGCGGCGGCCGCGATGATCGATGCCGGTGACACGCGCCAGCACCTTGTCGCCGTGCATCACCTTGCGCATTTCATAGGGCGGCAGGAACAGGTCGTCACCGCCCTCGACTGGGCGCAGGAACCCGAATCCTTCCGGATTGGCGATCACCACACCGGTGACCAGGCTCAGCGCCTGCACCGGCGCGAAACCTCCACGGCGGTTCTGCACCAGCTGGCCATCACGGACCATCGCACCCAGCCGGCGCGACAGCGCTTCGGCCCGGTCCGGCGCGGTCAGGCCCAGGCGGGCACCCAGCTCCTCGGCAGTCTGCGGCCCTTCGCAGCGCTCCAGCAGGGCCAGAATGGCCTCGCGGCTGGCGATGGGCTGTTCGTACTTCTCGGCTTCGCGGGACGCGTAGGGATCCTCGATCACCTTGCCGGCCGGCGGCAGCTTGCGGCCCGGCGCCGGTCCCGGGGCGTCGCCGCCACGGCCCGGGCGACCGCGCGGCGGTGCGCCGCCACCCCCCAGTTCCGGGAACCAGCCCGGCAGTGGCTTGCCCGGCTGGGAGGTACGGGCTGCACCCGTCTTGGCGCCCTTCTTCGGGGCCTGGCTGCGGGACTTGCTCCCGCCCTTGCTTGGTTTTTTGGTAGTCATCGCCCTCCATGGTAGCCGCTGACGGCGTGCAGAACCGGTCAGCGACCCGCTTGCAGGCGCCACGTGAAAAAACTCCGCGAAGTCGTTGACAGCCTGCGGATTCATCTTCACAATTGCGCCTCTGGAACGCCCAGGTGGCGGAATTGGTAGACGCACTAGTTTCAGGTACTAGCGGGTAAAACCGTGGAGGTTCGAGTCCTCTCCTGGGCACCAACGAAAAATCTCCTCGCCTCGGCGGGGATTTTTTTTGCCCGCGTTTCCTGCCGTCGTTCCGCAGCGTGGCCGGGCGTTCACAAGGGTGTTGACACCCCCGTCACGGCACCCCATAATCTCGCTCCTCGACGCCCAGGTGGCGGAATTGGTAGACGCACTAGTTTCAGGTACTAGCGGGTAAAACCGTGGAGGTTCGAGTCCTCTCCTGGGCACCACGTCGAGACTGAGAAAAACCCGCGAAAGCGGGTTTTTTCATGTCCGGGCGCCAGCCAGCTGGATCAGAACAGGGGTCGCAGCACCAGCTCCAGGCCCAGCAGCAGCAGGAAGCCCAGGAAGCACACGCGGAACACCCGCGCACTGATCCGCTGCCGGATCACCTGCCCCAGCCACATGCCCGCCAGCGCCGGCAACACCGCCAGCGCGCTCAATCCCAGCTGCTGCACACCGAATGCGCCGTGCAGCACCAGTCCGCCCGTCAACGAGAGGGTCGACACCGTGAACGCCAGGCCCAGCGCCTGCACCAGCTCTTCGCGCTGCAGCCCCAGCGACTGCAGGTACGGCACCGCCGGCATCACGAACACACCGGTCGCCCCGGTCACCACGCCGGACAGCGCCCCCATCAGCGGCCCCAGCCAACGCTCACGCCGCTGCGGCACACGGAACACCGGCGCAACCAAGGCATACAGCGCATACACCACCAGCGCCACGCCCAGCGCCACCCGCGACCAGGTGCGGTCGACCCGCACCAGCAACGTCGCCGCGCCCAGGGTCACCACCACCACGGCCAGCATCATCGGCCACAGGCGTCGCACGATCGGCCCCAGTGATGGCCCGGCCAGCAGTTGCCAGGCGTTGGTGACGAAGGTCGGAATGAACAGCATCGACGCCGCCGCCACCGGCGACAGCGCCCCTCCCAGCAGGCCCATCGCCACGGTCGGCAGGCCCATGCCGGTCACGCCCTTGACCACCCCCGCCAGCATGAACACGGCAACCAGCAGACCATAGAAGAATGTCGTCTCGCTCATGCCGTCATTGGAACCGGCGCGCCTTCCGCGCACAATGCGGCTTATGCGCCTCACCCTTCGGCTGGCCCGAAGGCAGGCGGCACGCAACGAGGGCCGTGACATGCGGATGGACATCGCCGACCTGCGCCTGTTCCTGGCCGTGGCCGACGCCGGCAGCATCACCGCAGGCGCCGCGCAGGCGAACCTGGCGCTGGGCTCTGCCAGCGAACGCCTGCGGGCGATCGAGAACGACGCGGGCACCGCGCTGCTGGTGCGTCACCCGCGCGGCGTGAGCCTGACCGAAGCCGGTGCCGCCCTCTCCCACCACGCGCGCCAGATCCTGCATCAACAGGCACAGCTGCGGGGCGAACTGCAGGCCTTCGCGAAGGGCGCGCGCGGCACCCTGCACCTGTATGCCAACACCGCCGCACTGACCAGCTACCTGCCTTCCCGGTTGGCTCCCTGGCTGGCCGAACGCCCACGCCTGCACGTCGAACTGCACGAACGCACCAGCCCTGAAGTGGTCCGCGCCCTGACCGCTGGCCAGGCCGAAGCGGGAATCATCAGTGATGCGGTCGAGGCAACCGGCCTGCAACGCCATGTCGTTGCCGAGGATCCCCTGGTGATGCTGCTGCCCGCAGGCCATCGTTTCGCGGCCCGTCGCACGCTGGCCTTCGCCGATGTGGCCAGCGAAACCTTCGTCGCGCTGGCCGATGGCAATGCGCTGCAGACCTACATCGAAACGCAGGCACGCGACATCGGCCATCGGTTGGACGTGCGCATCCGCATGAAGACCTTCGAAGGCGTGTGCATCATGGTGGGTCACGGCATCGGCGTGGGTATCGTGCCGCGCACCATCGCGCGCCAGCACCGCCGCGCGACACAGGCGCTGGCAGTGCCCCTCGCGGATGCGTGGGCACAGCGCCGCCTGTGCGCCTGCTTCGCCGACTGGACACGGCTGTCGACAGCGATGCGCAGCCTGCTGCTGCACCTCGGCGTGGAAGCGGAGAAAAAAGCATGAAATGGTGTTGACACATCCGATGCCGTACCGCAGAATTCCCCTCCTGAGTCGCCCAGGTGGCGGAATTGGTAGACGCACTAGTTTCAGGTACTAGCGGGTAAAACCGTGGAGGTTCGAGTCCTCTCCTGGGCACCACGACTCATGATGATGAAACCCGCGAAAGCGGGTTTTTTCGTTTCCGGAATCCGCAGCGCCAACGCAATGGCGACGCCTTCCGCGCGTTGCGCGAATGCCGCCTGGCAGAACTCACCACAGACAAAAACCCCGCCTTGCGGCGGGGTCGACATACAGCGCCGTGTTTGCGGGCAGTTTCAGTGCCCGCCACCGGCCGCTGCACCGGCACCGGCACCGAACGGCGGCTTGGCCAGCCACAGGAAGGTGATGATGGCCAGGAAGATCCAGCCCAGCAGGAAGAAGATGTCGTTGAAGCCCATCTGCGATGCCTGGTGGTTGATCATGGTGTTGAGCACCGCTGCACCATGCTGCAGGTCACCCTGCCCCATCGCCGCAACCTGGTCCTGCATGCCCGGCTGATAGGCCGAAATGTGTTCGGTCAGATCGGCGTGGTGCACCTGCGTGCGACGCGCCCACAGCCAGGTGGTCAGCGACGCTGCAAAGCTGCCGCCCAGCGTGCGCAGGAACGTGGCCAGGCCCGAACCCGCGGCAATTTCGCGACCATCCAGATCCGACAGCAGGATCTGTAGAACCGGCATGAAGAACAGCGCCACGCCGATGCCCATGATCAGCTGCACGCCGGCCACGTGCTGGAAGTCCACCTGCAGATTGAAGCCCGAGCGCAGGAAGCTGGTCATCGACAGGAACACGAAGGCGATGGTCGCCAGCATGCGCATGTCGAAGCGCGAGGCATACTTGCCCACGAACGGCGTCATGATCACCGGCAGCACGCCGATCGGAGCCGTCGCCAGCCCTGCCCAGATCGCCGTGTACCCCATGTCGCGCTGCAGCCACTGCGGAATCAGCAGGGCCACGCTGAAGAATGCGGCATAGGCCACCACCATCGCCAGCGTGCCGGCGCGGAAGTTGCGGTGGCGGAACAGTTTCAGGTCGACGATCGGGTCCTTGTCGGTCAGTTCCCAGATCAGGAACACCGTCAGCGCCACGACCGCCACGCAGGCCAGCACCACGATCCGGGTGGAGGAGAACCAGTCCTCGTCGTTGCCCAGGTCGAGCACCAGCTGCAGTGCGCCGACGCCGATCACCAGCGTGATCAGGCCGACGTAGTCCATCTTCGGCTTCTCCACGTGTTCCGGACGGCCCTTCAGCTGGTTGCCCACCACCAGCGCGGCGAAGATGCCCAGGGGCACGTTGATCAGGAAGATCCATTCCCAGCTGTAGTTGTCCGTGATCCAGCCCCCGAGGATCGGCCCGCAGATCGGCGCGACCACGGTGATCATCGCCAGCAGCGCCAACGCCTGCCCGCGTTTCTCGCGTGGATAGATCGAGACCAGCAACGACTGCGTGATCGGATACATCGGGCCGGCCACGAAGCCCTGCAGGGCGCGCGACACCACCAGCATGCCCATGCTCTGCGCTAGGCCACACAACAGCGAGGTGATGACGAAGGCCAGCGTGGCCCAGACGAACAGCTTGCGCTCGCCGAAACGGCGGCTGAGCCAGCCGGTCAGCGGCAGTGCGATGGCCGTGCTGACCGCGAACGAAGTGATGACCCACGTCGCCTGCTGCGAACTGGCGCCGAGATTGCCGGCGATGGTCGGCAGCGAGACGTTGGCGATGGTGGTGTCGAGCACCTGCATGAAGGAGGCCATCGCCAGGCCCACGGTGCACAGGGCCACGCTCGGCGGCAGGAACCCGGCGGCCGCACCCGGCGCCGCCGGTGCGCCCGGGCTTCCGGGCGCGGCTGGAGCTTGGGCGGACATGGCGACCTCAGCCCACCTTCGACTGCTGCGGCACGTTGCCCTGGATGATCGAGTGGATCACCTCGTCGGCATCATGCAGCTGCTTGGCATAGACGTCGGTGTCGAACACCGTGCCCTTGGCCGGGGCGCTCGGCAGCACCTCGCCCTTCTGGTCGCGCAGGCTCACCTCGGCCTTCATCGACAGGCCGATACGCAACGGATGTTCGGCAAGCTGCTTGGCATCGATGGCGATGCGCACCGGAACGCGCTGCACGATCTTGATCCAGTTGCCGCTGGCGTTCTGCGCCGGCAGCAGCGAGAACGCCGAGCCGGTCCCCAGACCCAGGCTCTGCACGCGGCCCTTGTACTTCACATCGCCGGCGTACAGGTCAGACTTCAGCTCCACTTCCTGGCCCAGGCGCATGTGGCGCAGCTGGGTTTCCTTGAAGTTGGCCTCGACCCACATCTGCTCGGTCGGCACCACGGCCATCAGTGCGGCACCCGGCTGCACACGCTGGCCCACCTGCACCGAGCGACGGGCCACATAACCGGTGACCGGCGCGACGATGCCGGCGCGGGCATTGTTGAGGTAGGCCTGGCGCAGCTGCGCGGCGGCCGCCTGCACGTCGGGCTGGGTGGCGATCACCGTATCGTCGACCAGCGCACGGTTGCGCTCGACGGTCTCGCGCGAACCGGCCACCGCTGCTTCCGCCGCCGCCAGCTCATCGCGGGCATGGGCGAGTTCTTCGTTGGAGATGGCACCGGTGGCGGCCAGATCCCTGCGGCGTGCGAAGTCCTCGCGCACGCGCTTCAGGGTCACCTGACGGGCATTCAGGTCTGCCTGCGCGCCTTCCACGCTGCGATACAGGCCACGGGTCTGGCGAACGGTCTTGGCCAGGTTGGCTTCAGCCTGCTGCAGGGCCACGGACGTATCGGCCGGGTCCAGCTGCACCAGCAGCTGGCCACGCTCCACGCGCATGCCGTCATCGGCATTGATGGCGACCACGGTGCCTGCCACCAGCGGGGTGATCTGTACGAGGTTGCCCTGCACGTAGGCATCGTCGGTTTCTTCGAACCAACGGCCGAACATGAAATACCACAGCGCCAGTGCGGCAAGCAGCAGCACGACGATGACGAACAGGCCCCGCAGCAGGTTGCTGCGGCGGTTGGAGGCGGCCGGGGCCGCAGTGTCTTGGGTCTGGCTCATGGCGGGGATCTTCAGGAATGCGAGGAATCGGAATGGGAGGCAAGCGGCGCGCGATCGGCATCACTGGGCTGGAAGCCCCCGCCCAGCGCTTTGCTCAGGCGCACCGAGGTCTGCACCTGCTGCGACTGCAGGCTGGCCAGCTGCTGTTGTGACTGCAGCAGGGTGGACTGTGCGGACAGCACATCCAGGTAGCTGCCGATGCCGGCGCGGTAACGCTGCCCGGCCAGGTCGAACGCTGCACGCGCAGTGTCCACGGCCTGCTGCTGCGACTGCGCCTGCTGCGCCAGCGAGCGCACCGCATTGACCTGGTCGGCCACGTCGCGCAGTGCGTCAAGCACCGCCTGGTTGTAATTGGCCACCGCCAGGTCGTACTGCGCATCGGTGTCGGCCAGGTTGGCGCGCAGCTTGCCGCCTTCGAAGATCGGCAGGCTCAGCGCCGGGCCGATGTAGGCGAAGGTGGAACTGCTCTGCAGCAGATCGCCGACATTCGGCGCCACCACGCCGGCCAGCGCGGTCAGGTTGAGGCTCGGGTAGAACTTCGTCCTGGCGACCTTGATCTGCTTGTTGGCCGCTTCCACGCGCCAGCGTGCGGCGACGATGTCAGGACGACGGCCGAGCAGCTCGCTGGGCAGCACGCCTGGCAGCTGCAGGGCCGTCGGATTCAACGGCTGCGGACGCTCGATCGTCAGCCCACGGTCGGGGCCCTTGCCGACCAGGGCGGCCAATGCGGTGCGGGCGGCGTCGATGCGTTGCTGCGCGGCCTGCACCTGCTGTTGCGCGGCGGGCACGCGGGCTTCGGCCTGGCGCACCTGCAGATCGCTGTCGATGCCAGCGCGGCGACGCTGCCGGGTCAGTTCCAGCGACTTCTGCGACCGCGTCAGTTCTTCCTCGGCGACATCGTCGAGCTGCCACGCGTAAGCAAGGTCCGCATAGGCCTGGGCGATGCCGGTGGACAGATTCAGGCGTGCGGCCTGGGCCTCCACGGTGGCGGCATGCGCGCCATCCACGGCCGCTTCCCAGCCGGCGCGCTTGCCGCCCCACAGGTCGATGCCGTAGCTGAAGTCGAAAGCGACCTGGCTGCTGCCTGCGTAGTGGCCACCGATCTCGTCGCCGGCCATCGACTCGGGCAGGCGAAGCCCGGTATAGCCGCCGGAAACGGAGAGACTGGGCAGGCGGTCAGCGCGTGCGGTACCGACCTTGGCCTGCGCCTGGCGCAGACGTGCGTCGGCGGCGTCCAGGCTCGGATGACCGGCCAGGCCTTCGGCGATCAGCGCGTCCAGCTGCGCATCGCCCAATGCCTTCCACCAGTCCTGTGCGGGGAAGCCGGTGGCACTGAGATCGGTGTCGGCCAGGGTGCGCTCGCTGTGCAGGCTGTCCACATCGAGCAGGCGGGCCTGCGGTTCGAGGCCGCGGCTACTGGCACAGGCGGCCAGCGCCAGCGCCAGCGCCGACAGCAGCAGCGCGCGCCCGGACCGGCGGAATGAGGAATGCGGGATCGGGTTCATGGGGTCGTCAGGGAATCGCGGATTCGGGTCAGGAGGGACAACAGCAGCGTGCGCTCGTCGGCGGACAGATCGCGCAGGGCGTAATCCATCACCGCGTCGCCGCGCAGCTTCAAGCGCGCCCACAGTGCGCGGCCTTCATCGGTCAGCACGATCTGCAGCGCACGGCGGTCCTGCGCATGTGCCTCGCGGCGAACGCAGCCCAGGGCTTCGAGCTTGTCCAGCAGGCGGGTGACGGCACTGGGTACCTGGTCGATGGCCTGGGCCAGTTCGTTGGCGGTACAGGGGGCCATGTTCGAGAGCACCTTCAACCCGATGTAGTGGGTGAAGCCGATGCCCAGGTCTTCTTCGGCCATGGACGCGTCAAGCTGGCGGACCAGGCCGTCGCGCACCTGGCGCAGCAGCAGGCCGAAGCTGGGGGGAGTGGTTGCAGGACAGATCATGGGAGTGCATTCTCTTCCAAAAAAAATATTTCTCAATGGAAATATTCGATCTGGCATCGAATGCTGTGTTGCAGCAGCGGGCTGGATCAGTGAAGGCGCCTACCTTAATGGCGCCCCAGGATGGCCCGGTAGTACCATCAAGCCAATGAATGACACATTCCAGCCAGCGGACAGGATGAACAAGGAGCACATCGCGCCGGCCCGGCAGCTGCTGCACAACGAGGCGCTGGACTGGTTCGAGCGCAACGATGGCCCGCCGGTCGTCGGTTTCCGCTTCGACAGTCCGCAGGGGCTCGCCCGTGAAGTCGACTGGCACCATCACCAGCGTGCGCAGCTGATCTGTGTCGAGCGCGGCCTGCTGACCACCCGCACCTCGCATGGAACGTGGTCGCTGGCGCCCGGTTCGGCCGGCTGGATGCCGCCCTTGGAACCGCACACGGTCGCTCTGGACGGCCCGCTGCGTGGCTGGGGCATGGCGCTGGCCGCGCCGGCCTGCACTGCCCTTCCCGCCGCCCCCTGCGTGCTGGGCCTGTCCAGGCTGGCGCAGGCACTGGCGGACCGGATCTGCGGCTGGTCGCTCGACCAGGTCGCCACGCCCGAGCACCAGCACATCATCGAGGTTCTGCTGGATGAGATCCGCACCGCACCGCGCCAGCGCATGCACCTGCCGATGCCGCACGATCGGCGCCTGCTGAAGATCGCCTCGCAGCTGCTGGCCGATCCCTCCGACGAGCGCAGCCTGGCCGAATGGGCGCATTGGGCCGGGCTTTCGCCGCGAAGCCTGACCCGCCACTTCCGCGACGAGACCACGCTGAGCTTCGCGCAGTGGCGCCAGCAGGCCCGTCTGTCCGAAGCGCTGCGGCAGCTGACCGATGGCCGCAGCGTGGCCGATATCGCCCATGCGCTGGGCTTCAGCAGCGCCAGCGCCTTCGTCACCGTGTTCCGCCGCCATTTCGGCCTGCCGCCCGGGCGCTACCTGGCGCGGGCCGGGAATGGACTGGAAACCGGCCTGGACCCTGCGCGCGGCTTGGCATCCCCGGCCGCATCCGGATAATCACAGGATTGCGAGCGGCGACCGCCGTCGCCGCCTCCCGACATAGGTAACAACGCCGCATGACCGAACTTGCCCGCCCCGTGTTCCACGGATTCGAACAACTGCCGTTGCGCGAGTACGCCGAACGCGCCTACCTCGACTACTCGATGTACGTGGTCCTGGACCGCGCCCTGCCGTTCGTCGGCGACGGCCTGAAGCCGGTGCAGCGCCGCATCATCTATTCGATGAGCGAGCTGGGGCTGAATGCCGCGTCCAAGCCGAAGAAGTCCGCACGCACCGTCGGTGACGTCATCGGTAAATACCACCCGCACGGCGACAGCGCGTGCTACGAGGCGCTGGTGCTGATGGCCCAGCCGTTCTCCTACCGCTATCCGCTGATCGAGGGCCAGGGCAACTTCGGCTCCAGCGACGACCCGAAGTCGTTCGCGGCGATGCGCTACACCGAATCCAAGCTGACCCCCATCGCCGAAGTGCTGCTGGGCGAGCTGGGCCAGGGCACCACCGACTGGGCGCCCAACTTCGATGGCACGCTGCAGGAGCCGACGTGGATGCCGGCCCGCCTGCCGCACCTGCTGCTCAACGGCACCACGGGCATCGCCGTGGGCATGGCCACCGATGTGCCGCCGCACAACCTCAACGAGATCGTCAGCGCGCTGCTGCACCTGCTGGACGATCCGGACGCCACCGTGCGCGACCTGTGCGAGCACGTGAAAGGCCCGGACTATCCCTCCAGCGCCGAGATCATCACGGCCGCCAACGATCTGCGCACCCTGTACGAGACCGGCAACGGCAGCGTGCGTGCGCGCGCGACGTTCAGCCGTGAAGCCGGCAACATCGTGGTCACCGCACTGCCGTTCCAGGTATCGCCCTCGAAGGTGATCGAGCAGATCGCCGCGCAGATGCGCGCCAAGAAGCTGCCGTGGCTGGAAGACATCCGCGATGAATCCGACCACGCCAATCCGGTGCGGGTGGTGCTGGTGCCGCGCTCGAACCGCGTCGATGCCGAGCAGCTGATGGGCCACCTGTTCGCCACCACCGACCTGGAGCGCAGCTACCGCGTCAACCTCAACGTGATCGGGCTGGACGGCCGTCCGCAGGTGAAGAACCTGAAGATGCTGCTCAGCGAATGGCTGACGTTCCGCAGCAACACCGTCACCCGCCGCCTGCAGCATCGCCTGCAGAAGGTCGAACGCCGCCTGCACCTGCTGGAAGGTCTGCTGGTGGCCTTCCTCAACCTGGACGAGGTGATCCATATCATCCGTACCGAGGACGAACCGAAGGCCGCACTGATCGCGCGCTTCGGCCTGTCCGAAGAACAGGCCGAGTACATCCTGGAGACCAAGCTGAAGCAGCTGGCCCGCCTGGAGGAAATGAAGATCCGCGGCGAGCAGGGCGAGCTGGCCAAGGAACGCGAGAAGATCATCGGCATCCTCGACAGCAAGGCCAAGCTGAAGAAGCTGATCCGCGACGAGCTGCAAGCCGATGCGAAGAAGTTCGGCGACGAGCGCCGCTCGCCGCTGGTCCAGCGCCAGGCGGCGCAGGCCATCGACGAGACCGAGCTGGTGCCAAGCGAGCCGATGACGGTGGTGCTGTCGCAGAAGGGCTGGATCCGCGCCGCCAAGGGTCATGACGTGGACGCGTCGGCCCTGTCCTATCGCGATGGCGATGCGCTGCAGGGCGCCGTGCGCGCGCGCAGCACCCAGCAGGTCGCATTCCTGGACAGCGAAGGCCGGGCCTATTCAACGGCGGTGCACACCCTGCCTTCTGCGCGGGGCAACGGCGAGCCGCTGACCGGCCGTTTCTCGCCGGCGCCCGGCACCAGCTTCGTCACCCTGGCCAGCGCCGAGCCGGACGCACGCTTCGTGCTCGCGTCCAGCCATGGCTACGGCTTCGTCACCCGCTTCGAGAACCTGATCGGCCGCAACAAGGCCGGCAAGGCGATGCTGAACCTGTCCGCCGGCTCGTCGGTGCTACCGCCGGCGGTGGTCGCCAATGTCGAGAGCGACCGCATCGTGGCGGTGACCAGCTCGGGCAACCTGCTGGCGATTCCGGCCAGCGATCTGCCCGAACTGGACAAGGGCAAGGGCAACAAGATCATCGAGATCCCCAAGGCCAAGCTGGCCACGGAACGCGTGGTCGCCATCGTGGCGATCGGGCCGGGGCAGACCCTGCAGGTGCGCGCCGGCCAGCGCACGATGGGCCTGAAGTTCAACGAGCTCGATGCCTACCTCGGCGCGCGGGCGACCCGCGGCCACCTGCTGCCGCGTGGCTGGCAGAAGGTCGAAGGCCTGTCAGTGGAATGACGCAGCGGGGTCGGATCCCTTTCCAACGGAAAGGGCTCTGACCCCAGGCTCCCGCTTCGGCAGGCGTCAACCTTGGCCGACACGCCGTTGCTGCTGGAAACCCGCCCTGGTCGGCGCCGGTCGACAAGGCATAGGCGACAATTGTTGACCAGTTGAACGCAAATAGCCGGGGAACCCCGGCTATTTGCATTTGGTGGGTATGGTTCAGATCGACCGAGGCATCAGGAGTGGGGGTTCGACGACCTGTGCGGAGCAATTGAACTGCACGCAACTGCTATTTCAATATTTTCTGAAACTCCGTGAATACTCTGAGCAATTTCTCAGCACTTTCGATCTCTCCCGCACGATCACTCGACACCACCTTCTTCGCCTGCGTTCTCAGCGGATTGGTGTGAATTTCCGCCAACACCGTACGTATGTAATGCGAGTGATCACTTTCACCGTTATTCTCCCTAGACATCTGCTCAGAGAATCCGACGATCGATTTGGAGAGTACACTCTTGTAAGCGTACTCTTCAGCGATATTCGCAAGCTTAACGTACTGATGCGCACAGAACCACGCACCACCGATAAGTATCGGAATCAATGATACACGCCCCGCAACTACCGCAATTGCTACCTTGGTATCCCACGTTATCCAGATACCAAGCAGCACTGCCAATAACACGAGAACACCCGCGGCGACCAGCCAGAACTTTCGCTTCGAATCCTCGCTCGTTTCTGTGTAGCGCTCATTGAAAGCCGCACTCAGGCCCTCTGCGGTTTTGTAAGAAAGAGCCGTCCTAGCAGATTCAATAATCCTCTTGGCTTCCCCCTCAATTTCAGACATCGCAACGCGATGCTGTGCAAGCGCGTCCGTGAACTCCACTGTCTTTACCTGCTGATCAACCAGTTGAGCCTCTCGCATAGCGATCTTCTTAGCGAACTCATCGATCAGTTGCCTATTTACCGCTGCGCTCGCCTGAGACTCCTCCGCACTCAGCGAAGCAGATGCTGCTGAGCTCTTGAGCTCATCAATCTCATCCAACTTTTGCTGCGCTTCGGTCAGCGCATCACTCATCGTTGATCCGGAATCTTCTATCCCTTTAAGCCGCACTCCAGACTCTTCAAGCCTGGCTGATACTTCAGCAGAAAGATCCAGCAGCTTCGCCTGCTCTTCGGCAATTTTTTTTCGCTCATCCTTAATAGCAGCAATCTGCCGATGGAGATCATCGACAGCACTCTCCAACTGTTCTCTTGTCTCCGGAGACCCTCTCAACTGAAACGGCCGGAGTACAACCTTCAGCTCTTGCAATGTTTGCGCGACCGACCCGAACTGCTGTTGCTGCAAGGCAGTTCTTAGGACTGCAACATTGGAAGCAATTGATCGTCTTTCAGCAACTGTCGTAATTCTAAAAAACCTTTCCGGCTTCCCAAGCTGCCCCCGGATGTCTGCGACTATTGCACGGACACCAGCGACAAGAGACTTCGCGCTGAACTCCAGTTCTTCTCCAAAGGTCTGACCTTTCAATTTCGACGAATCCACTCCATCTACATCGTCATCAATACCTTCGAGATTTGCCTTGATGTCCTCAATCGACTGCGCAACCATACCCCCTCCCTGAATATGCAGCTAAGAGCGTCTCAAAACCCGCATTACGGGTCAATCCTCACGGACTCTCCTGTCAACCTAGATTTCAAGGGGATATCGGCTTTCAACTCCAGACTTCCGCAACCACTCCGCCCGTCATCACTTGTGCCAGCGCGCATGACATTTGAGGCAGTGGAAATGACCCACCTAAGTCAGATCACCGCCTCAAATGCAACGAGGTCAGAGCCGTTCTCGTTGAAAACGGATCCGATCCCGGCCCCGACTACATCGGCCTCGGTCGACCCGCTCTGCCCGCCGGGCATGGCCCGGCGCTACCGAAACGCAGCACCAGACACGAAAAAGCCGGGTCATTCCCCGGCTTTTTCGTTGTCGGCTGGCGGGCAAAGGCTGGCGAGCGATGCTCCGGTGCTGGCGGGCGACGGTACCGGTTCAGTGCGCCGGGGCGCCGCTGCCGTCGATCTTGCTCAGCTGGTACAGCTCCAGGCCGATGCGCTTGATCAGGCCCAGCTGCTGCTCCAGCCACCAGGCGTGGTCCTCTTCGGTGTCCTTCAGCTGCGCCAGCAGGATGTCGCGGCTCACGTAGTCGCCCTTCTCTTCGCACAGCTTCATGCCGGCGGCGAGGTTGTTGCGCACGGCGTACTCGGTGTCCAGATCCTTCTGCAGCATCTCCTCCACCGTCGTACCCGGCTCGGTCAGGTGCGGGCGCATGTCAGGATCACCGCCAAGGAACAGGATGCGGCGCAGCAGCGCGTCGGCATGCTGGGTCTCTTCCTCCATCTCGTGGTTCAGGCGCTCATACAGCGCGAACAGGCCCTGGTCCTCGTAACGGCGGGAGTGGATGAAGTACTGGTCACGCGCGGCAAGCTCGCCGCGCAGCAGTTCCTTCAGGCAGGCGATGACGTCCGGGTTGCCTTTCATGGGGGGCTCCTGTGAATCGATGCGGCATAGGGTGCCCCATTTCGGGATACGGTGATCTAATCGGAATCAGTCGCAGTTGCGCCTGCGGCTACAATCGGCCCCGGCGTTCGGAAAGGACCTGCAATGCGACGTACATGGCGTTGGCTGCTCGGCGTGCTGATCGCCACCCTGCTGGTGGTGGCCCTGGCAGCGTGGCTGCTGCTGCGCGGCAGCCTGGCCGATCTGGAAGGTGAACATGCCCTGCCCGGCCTAAGCGCAGCAGTCACTGTCGAGCGCGACGCGCTGGGCGTGGTCACCATCACCGCGGGCAGCCAGGCCGACGCCATGCGTGCGCTCGGCCGTGTCCACGCTCAGGAGCGCTACTTCGAGATGGACCTGATGCGGCGCAGCGCGGCCGGCGAACTGGCTGCGCTGTTCGGCCCGAAGGCCATCGAGGTGGACAAGCGCATGCGGGTTCATCGCCTGCGCGCGCGGACCGGAGCCCATCTGGAGGCCGCCCTGGGCAGCAACGCCGCGGCGGTGAACGCGTATGTCGATGGGGTCAACCAGGGCCTGGCCGATCTCTTCGTGCGCCCGTGGGCCTACCTGCTGCTGCGGCAGGCGCCGCAGCCGTGGACCGCCAGCGACAGCGTGCTGGCGGGGCTGGCCATGTACGCCGATCTGCAGGATCCGGGCAACCGGACTGAACTGGCGCTCAGCCGCATCCAGGCGGTGGTGCCACCGGCGCTGCATGCGCTGATCGCGCACCAGGGCAGCGAATGGGATGCGCCCCTGTTCGGCGAGCCGCGCGGCAATGCCCTGCTGCCCGATGCAGGGCAACTGGATCTGCGCACGCTGGCCGCCTCGCCCGCCTCCGTGCCGGTGGAAACCGGCGCAGTGGGCAGCAACAACTTCGCCGTGGCCGGCGCCCTCACTGCCGATGGCCGTGCGATCGTTGCCGACGACATGCACCTGGGCCTGCGTGCACCCGGTCTCTGGTTCCGCGTGCGCCTGCGCTATCCCGATCCGCAGGCGGCCGATGGCCAGGTCGACATCAGTGGCTTCTCGCTGCCCGGTCTACCGGCCGTCATCGTCGGCAGCAACGGGCACATCGCCTGGGGATTCACCAACAGCTACATCGACACCGCCGATTTCCGCAACGAACCGGCCACTGCCCCGGTGACGGTGCACGAAGAGCGCATCGCCGTGGCCGGCCAGGATGACGTGGTGTTCCCGGTGCGCGAGACCGCCTGGGGGCCGATCCTGCACACCCACGCCGATGGCAGCGGCGACGCACTGCGCTGGGTCGCACATCTGCCCGGCGCGGTGCGCCTGGATTTCGCCGACATGGCCCGCGCGGGCGACCTGGACCAGGCCCTGCGCGTGGCCGACCGCGCCGGCATTCCTGCACAGAACCTGGTGATCGGCGACCGCAGTGGGCGCATCGCCTGGCGTCTGATCGGCGCCCGTCCGGACCGTGGCCCCGGATGTGCGGCGGCCGGCTACGCGCCAGCGCGCAATGACGCCTGCGCACCCTGGTCGCTGCGCAGCGACGCTGCCCCCGCACTGATCGATCCCGCCGACCACCGTCTGTGGACCGCCAACGGCCGCGTGCTGGACGGCGCCGCACTGGCAGTGGCCGGCAATGGCGGCTACGACCTTGGCGCCCGCGCGCGGCAGATCCGCGACCTGCTGGCGGTCCAGGACCGTTTCGATGAGCACGACCTGCTGGCGATCCAGCTCGATGACCGCGCGGTAATGCTGCAACGCTGGTGGGCGCTGCTGCAGCAGATCACCGCACACAGCAGCGACCCTGCACTGCAGCGCCTGCATGAAGCCAATGCGCACTGGGAAGGACGGGCATCGGTGGACTCGGTGAGCTATCGCATCACCCGCGGCTTCCGTGGCAAGGTGCTCGATGCGGTCGAAGGCGCGCTGCTCGCGCCTGCCCGCGCACAGCTGGGCGCCGACTACCTGCCGCCGCGGCTGCCCGAGCTGGAAGGCGTGGTCTGGCCGATGCTGGAACAGCGCCCGGCACATCTGCTGCCACCCGGTATCGACAGCTGGGATGCGTTGCTGGCGAAGGCCGCACGTGAGCTGGAAGCAGATCTTGCCGGCCAGGGACCGCTGGCCCAGCGCCGCTGGGGAGAGCGCAACACCGCGTCGATCTGCCACCCGGTCAGTCGCGCCCTGCCCGCCTTCGCACGCCGCGCGTTGTGCATGCCGGCCGAGCCGTTGCCCGGCGACCGCGACATGCCACGGGTGCAGGCCCCGGATTTCGGTGCTTCGCAGCGGATGGTGGTCTCCCCCGGTCACGAAGCCGACGGCATCGTGCACATGCCCGGTGGCCAGAGCGGCCACCCGCTGTCCCCCTACTGGGGCGCGGGCCACGAAGACTGGGTGCATGGCCGCCCCTCGCCGTTCCTACCGGGCAAGGCCCAGCACGTGATGACGCTGGTGCCGGCGAGATAGAGGGGTAGCGCCGGGCCATGCCCGGCGAGCGCGCAGCGCGGACGGACAGCAAAGCCGCCGGGCATGGCCCGGCGCTACCGGCTCAGGTGCGGCGGCGCTCGATCAGGTTCAACAACGGCCCGGTCATCGCAGTGGTCACCAGTGCCATGATCACCAGTACCGCGAACAGGCGATCCCCGAGCAGACCCAGCTCATAGCCCAGGTTGAGCACGATCAGTTCCATCAGGCCGCGCGTGTTCATCAGCGCTCCCAGCCGCCATGCCTCGCGGGCAGGCAGGCCGGTGCTGCGGGCGGCACTGAATGTGCCCAGCAGCTTGCCGGCCGTGGCCACCGCGATCACCACCAGACACAGCACGATGTCGCCGGCGTGCAGTGCGTCGGCGCGCATGCGCAGGCCGGTCATGGCGAAGAACAGGGGCAGCAGCAGGGTCACCGCGAACGGCTCGACGCGGGCCATCAGCAGTGCGCGCAGCGGCGCATTGGATGACACCGCCACGCCCGCAGCGAATGCGCCGAACAACGCATGGATGCCCAGCATCTCGGTCACCAGCGCACTGGCCAGCGACAACAGCAGGATGCCCAGCAACCACCGTCCTTCGCGTCCTGCCACGACCTGCTGGCGGGCAAACCACGGTCTCACCAGGCCAAGCATCAGCACCACGAAGGCCACCACGCCCAGCAGGTTGAGGCTTGCCGGCAGCCAGCCACCGGCCTGTGCAGCCGCCACGATCAGCGCCAGCAGGCACCAGGCCGTGGCGTCGCCGAGTGCCGCGCAGGCAATGGCGGTCTGTCCCAGCGGCGTATGGGTGATGCCGCGATCGGCGAGGATCCGCAGCAGCACCGGGAATGCCGTGATGCTCATCGATATCCCGACGAACAGCGCGAAGGACGTGAAGCCCACGCCCTGCGGACCGTGCTGCGGGTACAGCCAGATCGCCAGGGCCACGCCCAGCATGAATGGCACGGCGATACCGGCATGGCTGACGGTGAACGCGAACCGCCGTCGTCCGCGCAGTGCGGCCAGGTCGAGTTCGGCACCGGCCACCAGCAGAAACATCAGCACACCCAGCTGGCTGAGCAGGCCCAACGGCGCCAGCGACGCCTCCGGGAACAGCGCGCCATGCAACTGCGGCAACAGGCTGCCCAGCACCAACGGGCCCATCATCAGGCCTGCCGCCATTTCGCCGATCACCGCCGGCTGGCCGAAGCGCTTGAGCAGCGCTCCCGCGCCCTTGGCCACCAGCAGCAGGACCAGCAGCTGCAGCAGGAACAGGCCCAGCGGCGATGACAGATGCCGGGCCCAGCTGCCTTCGTCGGCAACCGTGGCGCGTGCGACCGCTTCAGGCGCCGCCGGCCCGGCATACCGCGCCAGCAGCAGGCCGGCCAGCAACGGCAGCCCGGCCCAGGCCACGTAGCGCCACCCCCACTTCATCGGCGGCGCCCGGCCCTCGCTCTGTACGTCCATGAACATTCCCCAATGTGCAGGGGGGCGATGATACGTCCTTGCCTGCGCCGACGCTGCGCGCCCGCCGGGCGTGGCCCGGCGCTGCCGGTCACGCCAGGGCCTGCTCGTGTACCCCGGCAATCGCCCGGCCGGACGGATCGGCCGCTGCGGCGAAACTCGCGTCCCAGGCAATCGCGGCCGGCGAGGAACAGGCGATCGATTTTCCACCCGGGACCGTTTCGGCCGCGGCCCTGCTCGGGAAGAACTGTTCGAACAGGTGGCGATAGTAGTACGCCTCCTTGGTCTGCGGCGGGTTGTGCGGGAAGCGCTTGTCGGCGGCGGCCAGTACCCGGTCGCTGACCTGCGCCTCGGCGTGCGCCTTCAATCCATCGATCCAGCCATAGCCGACGCCATCGCTGAACTGCTCCTTCTGGCGCCACAGGATGCTGTCCGGCAGATAGCCATCGAACGCTTCACGCAACACCGCCTTCTCGATACGGCGACCGCCGAAGCCGCTGCCTACCATCTTGTGCGCGGCGTCGATGCGCATCGCCACATCGAGGAAGTCGCGGTCCAGGAACGGCACGCGAGGCTCCACGCCCCAGGCCATCATCGACTTGTTGGCACGCAGGCAATCGTAGTTGTGCAGGGCATCGAGCTTGCGCACCAGCTCCTGGTGGAATTCGCGCGCGTCCGGTGCCTTGTGGAAGTACAGGTAGCCGCCGAAGATCTCGTCGCTGCCTTCGCCGGACAACACCATCTTCACCCCCATCGCCTTGATCCGTCGTGCCAGCAGGAACATCGGCGTGGACGCGCGGATGGTGGTGACATCGTAGGTTTCGATATGGCGGATCACCTCGGGGAGCACGTCGAGGCCTTCCTCGAAGGTGTACTCGAAGCCGTGGTGCACGGTGCCCAGCGCTTCGGCGGCGACGGCGGCGGCGGCCAGATCGGGCGATCCCTTCAGCCCGATCGCGAACGAATGCAGGC
The DNA here is from genome assembly GCF_014947095.1 of Stenotrophomonas sp. B2. NCBI lineage: Bacteria > Pseudomonadati > Pseudomonadota > Gammaproteobacteria > Lysobacterales > Lysobacteraceae > Stenotrophomonas > Stenotrophomonas sp. B2. The sequence goes on from NZ_JADCQA010000001.1 coordinate 287,626, forward strand.
GCGGCCACCAGGCTTCGCTCTGGCCGCCATCCTCGATGCGGCGGCGGGCATAGCGGGCGGCGACGGCGGCCACCAGCGACGAATCCAATCCACCGGACAGCAGCACGCCGTACGGCACGTCGCTCATCAGCTGGCGTTCCACCGCATGTTCAAAGGCCTGTCGCAGCTCGGCCAGATCGGCCTGGCGCCCTTCAACGTCCGCATACTCGCGCCAGGGCTGCTGGTAGTAGCGCACCAGTTCGCCACTGGCACTGTCGTAGTAATGACCCGGCGGGAACTGGGCAACGTCGGCACAGGTATCCACCAACGCTTTCATCTCCGAGGCCACCCGCAGGCGCCCCTGCGCGTCGTGCCCCCAGTACAGCGGCACCACGCCGACCGGATCGCGCGCCACCAGTACGCGACCGGCATCGCGGTCCCACAGCGCGAAGGCGAAGATGCCGTTGAGCTGCTCCAGCCAGCGGGACGGCGAGCCTCCCTGCCGGTACAGCGCGTTGATCACCTCGCAGTCCGAGCCGGTCTGGAAGTCGTAGGGGTGGGCCAGCGCGGCCTTGAGCAGCTGATGGTTGTAGATTTCGCCGTTGACCGCCAGCGCCAGCTGACCGTCCGCCGACAACAGCGGCTGCGAGCCACCCGCCGGATCGACGATGGCCAGCCGCTCGTGCACCAGCAGTGCACCGTCATCAAGGTAGACGCCGCTCCAGTCCGGGCCACGATGACGCTGCCGCTGCGACAGCTCCAACGCATGCCGGCGCAGGGCGGGAAGATCATCACCGGCCTGCAGGCCGAAGATTGCGAAGATCGAACACATGGGGGAACTCCTGTTGTCGGTTCTACGAGGGGCAAGGTGTTCGACCGGCCATCCAGGCCCGGGTAGCGCTGCGCCCGGGCACAAAAAAACCCGCATCGGCCGATGCGGGTTTTCTGGTGTCCGGGCGTGTGTTGCTGTCTATCTACCCAGGGCGCAGTCCCGCATCGGCCGCGCACGATTATTCGCGCGCAGATTATTGCGGTTGTTGTTGACGGCGGTGGCCAGGCGGATCGACATGACCCGACCCTAACCCGGTTTCCGGGGCCGCGCAACAGTTGCGTTGGCAACCAGGTGCGTCGTACGCCGGGCATGGCCCGGCGCTACCGTCGGCCAAGGGCGGCGCCGGGCCATGCCCGGCGTCGTGCCTCACACCAGCAGGCGCTCGACCAGCCGCAGGTACAGGCCCGGCAGGGCCTCAAGCTCGTCCACACGCACGTTCTCGTCCACCTGGTGAATGCTGGCGTTGACCGGTCCCACTTCGATGCACTGCGCGCCCAAGGGCGCGATGAAGCGGGCGTCGGACGTTCCGCCACCGGTGCTTTCTTCCGGCGCACCGCCGATGTGATCGGCCAGCACGGCGCGCGCGGCGGCACGCAGCGTGCCTTCGGGCGTGTAGAACGGCTCGCCGCTGCGGTGCCACTTCAGCGTGTACTGCAGGCCGTGACGGTCCAGCACCGCGCTGATCTCCGCTTCCAGTTTCGGCGCATCCCAATGCGGGTTGTAGCGGACGTTGAAATCCACTTCCAGCTCGCCCGGAATCACGTTGTTGGCACCGGTGCCGGCATGGATGTTGGAGATCTGCAGGCTGGTCGGCGGAAAGCTCTCGTAACCCTCGTCCCAGCGCCGCGCACTCAGTTCGGCCAACGCCGGCGCCGCCTGGTGGATCGGGTTGCGTGCCTTCTCCGGGTAGGCCACATGGCCCTGCACACCCTGCACGCGCAACTTCGCCGACAGGCTGCCGCGGCGGCCGACGCGGAGCAGATCGCCCAGCGTTGCGGTCGACGAGGGTTCGCCGGTGATGCACCAGTCGATGCGCTGGCCACGCTCTGCGAACAGGCGCGCGACATGGCGCACGCCGTCGATCGCATCGCCCTCCTCGTCACTGGTCAGCAGCACCGCCAGCGTTCCCGCATGATGCGGGTGGGCTGCGGCGAACTGCTCGGCCGCGATCACGAACGCGGCTACGCTGCCCTTCATGTCGGCCGCGCCACGGCCGTACAGCACGCCATCGCGGATCTGCGGGACGAACGGATCGCTCTGCCAGGCCTCGCGCGGTCCCGGTGGCACCACGTCGGTGTGGCCCAGCAGGACCAGCACCGGCGCACCGCTGCCATGGGTCGCCCAAAGATTGTCGACGTCGCCCAGGCGCAGGTGCTCGCAGTCGAACCCTGCACGCTGCAGCCGCTCCGCAAGCAGCGCCTGGCAGCCGGCATCGTCCGGCGTGACCGATGGCCGTGCGATCAGCTCGCTGGCCAGGTCCAGCACCGCGCTCACGCGCCACCCACGCCGAAGCGCGCCTTGAACCCGTTGTCGCTGAATCCCTGGCTGACCTTGCCGTCGGACGTCACCACCAGCGGGCGCTTGATCAGCTGCGGGTACTCGCGCAGCAGCAGCTTCCACTCGGCATCGGAGGCGGCCGCCTTGCGGTTGTCCGGCAGTTGCCGCCAGGTGGTCGATGACCGGTTGACCATCGCGGAGAGGCCGCCCAGCTGCGCGGCCCACTCGACCAGCGTTTCCGGGCCGGGCTTGGTCTCGCGGTAGTCGACGAAGGTGTATGGCACGCCGAAGCGGTCCAGCCACTTGGTAGCCTTCTTGCAGGTATCGCAGTTCTTCAATCCGTAGACAGTGGTGCTCATGGCCATCGGCAATGCTGGAAAACAGAGGGGCAGAATCTCACAACAGACGCTCGGACACGACCCGGAACGGCACGCGTGGCAGGTGGAAGGCCAGCCCGTCGGGCAGCGCAACGCCCATCGCCTGCAGGCGTGGACACTGCAGCGTACCCTGCAGGTGCAGCGGCCGCAGATGGGTCAGCTCCACCGGCAGGTCGATGCGGGTGCTGGCCCAGTGCCCGTCACAGGTACGGGCGATGGCCTCGTCCTGGCAGGTCAGGAAACGCAGCAGGGCGTGATGGCCGCCAAAGGCCGCCGACCACGTGGCATCGTCCCAGCCTGCGGCAACCTGCCACTGCAGTCGAAGCGCCGGCGCGCTGCCGTGCCCACCTTCGATCAGGGTATGGCCGCCGCCATCGGCCCCAAGCACATGTGCGAAGCGCACGGAGAGATGAGGTTGCATGGCATCGCTGAAGGCACGCGCACCGGCGACGAAGGCCAGCTGATCCATCACGTTGCGGTCGAACAGCACGACCGGGGTGCCGTCCGGATCGTCGTCGCGGCGCAGGTACCAGCGCCAGTTGCTCTGCTGCGGCGATGGCATCAGCGCCCGCAGAGGGCCGGCCAGGGCCGGCCCGAAGTGGCCGTGGCGATAGCTGAGGATGGTGTAAGGCGTACGACCGGCATGGACCACGTAGTGATGGCCAGGCGGCGGTGACGGCGCATGACGCACATCGACCCACCAGCTGGCGTAGATAACATCGCGCACATCGCTGGCCAGCGCAGGCATCGGCCAGCGCCGCGACAGCGCGCGGCGCAGCCGGGTCCAGCGCGGTGCGCGCAGCAGGCGCGGCAGCATCCGCGCGAACACGTTGTCGAACGGATGCCGGTAGATCGCGGACTGCGCCAGGTCGTCCGGCGCAGCCATCGTCAGTCCGCCAGGCCGCGCAGAAGATCGTTGACGCTGGTCTTGCTGCGGGTGCGGGCATCGACCTGCTTGACGATCACCGCGCAGTACAGCGAGTGCGTGCCGTCCTTGCTCGGCAGCGAGCCCGACACCACCACGCTGTACGGCGGGATGTAGCCGTAGGTGATCTCGCCGGTGGCGCGGTTGTAGATGCGGGTGCTCTGGCTGAGGAACACGCCCATGCCGATCACGCTGTGGTGGCCGACCACTACGCCCTCCACCACTTCCGAACGCGCGCCGATGAAGCAATGGTCTTCGATGATGGTCGGGCTGGCCTGCAGCGGTTCGAGCACGCCGCCGATGCCGGCGCCACCGGACAGGTGGCAATGCTGGCCGATCTGCGCACAGGAACCGACGGTGGCCCAGGTATCGACCATGGTGCCCTCGCCGACATGGGCGCCGATGTTGGTGAAGCTCGGCATCAGCACCACATCCTTGCCGAAGTAGGTACCCCGGCGCGCGATCGCGCCCGGCACCACGCGTACCCCGGCACGACGGAACTTCGCTTCGTCGTACCCGGCAAAGCGCGATTCGACCTTGTCCCAGAACGGGGCCGGACGGGCGTCGACCACTGCCATGTCATTGACACGGAAGTACAGCAGCACCGCCTTCTTCAGCCATTCGTTGACTTTCCAGCCCCCCTGCCCGTCCGGCTCGGCGACACGGAACTCGCCGCTTTCCAGGCCGTCGATCACGCGGTTGACCAGCACCCGGGTCGAGCCCTCCAGTTCATGCAGGGTCAGCGTCGCGCGGCGCTCGAAGGCGCTTTCGATACCGAACTTCAGTTCTTCCACGCCCGGCGCGGCCGGCCTGCGCAGCGACTTGCGGGCGATGGTCTCGGCGCGCGCGGCTTCCGCGCTCTTGGCCGGGGCCTTCTTCGGCGCCGGCTTCTTCGCGGCAGCCACCTTCTTCACCGGGGCAACGGTCTTCTTTGCGGCCGTCGCGGCAGTGGTCTTTCGGGCCGCCGCGCTCTTGGCGGTCGCGGCGGTCTTCTTTGCAGGCTTGGTGGCCATCAGGTGGGGTCTCCGGCGTTTCGATCAGGGTCCAGGCAGGCCAGCATCGCGTCATGCAGCTGCTGCCGGGCGGGTTCGGTCAGGGGGAGGTCGTGTTCGTCACTGATCACGAAGGTGTCTTCGGCGCGTTCGCCGAACGTGGCAATGCGCGCGTCATGCACGCGCAGGCCCTGGTTGCGCAGCACGAACGCCACGTCGGCCAGCAGGCCGGGGCGGTCGGGTGCGACCAGGGCGAATCGGGTTGCGCCGGGCTCATCGCGGAACTCGATGCGCGGCACGAAGCGGAAGTGACGCAGCTGCCGCGGCACCACCCGCCGCGACGGGCGCAGACGGCCCAGGTCACCGGCCAGCGCCTCGCGCAGCGCAGCTTCCAGGTTGGCGCTGCTGCCATCGGCGAAGGTATCGGCGGGGCTGACCTCAAAGGTATCGAAGATGGTGCCCGCGGGGCCGTCCAGTACCCGTGCGCGATGGATGCCGTAGCCCTTGCGGTCCAGCGTCATCACGATGGCAGCAAACAGGCCGTCGCGATCCGGCGAATGCACGAACACTTCCAGCGCGGGGTCGTCGACGCTGATGCGGCGCACCTTCACCAGCGCCTGGCCCTGCTTCACCGGGACCAGCGCAGCGGCCTGCCAGGCCAGCTGCTCCGGACGCAGGCGGATGAAGCCTTCATCAGGCATGACGGCGAACTGGCGGTCGATCGTGGCGTCGTCATAGCCCTGTTCGCGTACCAGCGCGCGCACGCTGTCACGCGCCTCGGCAACGCGCTCGGCGGCCGGCACCGGATGCTCCAGGCCCTCACGCAGTGCGCGCCGCGTGGCGAAGTACAGATCGGCCAGCAGCCGGTCCTTCCAGGCGTTCCACAGCTTGGGGCTGGTGCCGGCGATGTCGGCGCAGGTCAGCAGGTACAGGTAGTCGAGGCGGTCGCGGCTGCCGACCAGGGTTGCGAAACGATGGATCACGGCCGGATCGGCGATGTCCTGCTTCTGCGCTGTCACCGACATGCGCAGGTGCTGTTCGACCAGCCACGCCACCAGTTCGGTATCCGAGGCACTGAGCGCATGCGCCTGGCAGAACGCGCGCGCATCCACCGCTCCCAGCTCGGAATGATCGCCGCCGCGGCCCTTGGCAATGTCATGGAACAGCCCGGCCAGCAGCAGCAGTTCCGGCTTGCGCAGCCGCGGCCACACTTCATGCGCGATCGAGAAGCGCTCGTCGGCACGGCTGCTGGCGAACTGGCCGATATTGCGCAGAACCATCAGCGTGTGCTGATCGACGGTGTAGACGTGGAACAGGTCGAACTGCATGCGCCCGCTGACCTGGGCGAACGCGGGAATCCACTCGCCCAGCACACCCAGCCGGGCCATCCGCGAGAGCGTGTCGACGGGGCGCTGGCCACGCAGCAGCGCCATGAACTGCTCACGCGCATCGGCATCGGCCTGGTCATAGGCGGGCAGCAGCGGCAGCGACTCGGCCAGTGCGCGCGCGGTCAGCGAATGCAGGCCACGCACCTGCGGGTTGTTGGCCCAGCCGGCGAACAGGGCGAACACCTGGCCGATGTCGCCGCGCGGCCACGCCGCCTCGTTCGCCGCCAGATAGCCGCGGCGCAGCGAGAAACCCACGGTCAGCGGTTCCGGCAGCGCTTCGCCGTCGAACTGCTCCTCGAAGCGTTGCAGCAGGCGGTCGCTGATCCGGCGCACCACCGAAGCGGCGCGATAGAACCCCTGCATCATCTTCTCGACGCCCAGGTTCTCGGCGTCGTCCTCAAAACCCAGCCGCGCGGCCAGTGTCTTCTGGTAATCGAAGCGGAGGCGCTCCTCCGGCCGCCGTGCCACCAGGTGCAGGCCGAAGCGCAGGCGCGCCAGCACCGCGCGCTCCCGCTGGAGCGCCGCGGCTTCGTCGGCACCCAGATGGCCCAGCCCGACCAGCGCCTCAAGGTCGCGAACGCCGAACGCGCGCAGCGCCATCCACCCCAGCGTATTGAGATCACGCAGCCCGCCGGGGCCATCCTTCAGATCGGGCTCGAGGTTGTCGGCGGTATCGCCGAAACGCTGGTGGCGGTTGCGCAGTTCCTCCAGCTTGGCCAGGAAGAAGGTGCGGGCCGGCCACAGTCCGCTGTCGTCGTCGGTTGCTTCGCGCAGCGCCCGGCGCGCCGCATCGTCGGCCAGGATCGGGCGCGCTTCGATCAGCGCGGTCAGCACGGTCTGGTCGGCGGCCGCCTCGCGGCACTGCGCCGCCGAACGCACGGCATGGCTGACCGCCAATCCGCAATCCCACAGCAGGGCGAACAACCGCGCCAGGCCCGCTTCGTGGGCGAGCTGCGCTGGCGGCGCGCCGAACACCAGCAGATCGATGTCAGAACGTGGGAACAGCTCCCCACGGCCGTAGCCGCCCACTGCGAACAGGGACAGCCCGCTGTCGGACGGCAGGCAGCGCTGCCACGCCAGCCGGATCAGGTGATCAGCCGCGCGCGCGCGCAGCGCCAGCAGGCGCTCGATGTTGTCGCCCTGGTCGAAACGGCGGTACAGCCGCGCATCGGCCTGCTGCAAGGCCTGCCGTGCAGCGGAAGCCCAGTCCGGGTCGTTGAGCGACGCGGCCGGCGTGTCCAGCAGCGAACTCGCCGGCAGCATCCTCAGGAGACCTGCGATTCGCCCGGCGACAGGGTCAGCACGTCAACGCCGGTCTCGGTGACCGCGATCATGTGCTCCCACTGCGCCGACAGCTTGCGGTCCTTGGTCACCACGGTCCAGCCATCCGGCAGCACCTTGTTGTAGCGGGTGCCCTCGTTGATCATCGGCTCGATGGTGAAGGTCATGCCCGGCTGCAGCACAAGGCCCTGCCCCGGGCGACCGTAATGCACCACCTGCGGCTCGTCGTGATAGACCTTGCCGATGCCGTGGCCGCAGTACTCGCGCACCACGCTGAAGCGCTCGCCTTCGGCATAGCTCTGGATCGCGTGGCCGATGTCTCCCAGGGTCGCCCCCGGACGTACCGCGCGGATGCCGCGCCACATCGCTTCGTAGGTGGTCTCCACCAGACGGCGCGCCATCACCGACGGTGTGCCGACGAAGTACATGCGACTGGTATCGCCGTGCCAGCCATCCTTGATGACGGTCACGTCGATGTTGACGATGTCGCCGTCCTTGAGCACCTTGCCTTCGCTCGGGATGCCGTGGCAGATGACATTGTTGACCGAGGTGCACACGGTCTTGGGGAAGCCGCGGTAGCCGACGTTGGCCGGAATGGCGCCCTGCACGTTGACGATATGGTCATGGCAGATGCGGTCCAGTTCCTCGGTGGTGACACCGGGCTTGACGTGGGGGGTGACGATGTCCAGCACTTCGCTGGCCAGGCGGCCGGCGATGCGCATCATCTCGATTTCCTGCGGGGTTTTCAGATTCACGCTCATGGCGCCCATTATCGCCGATCCGGCCGCAATCTGAACGAACGCCACCCAACTGGACGTTCCCGGCCATGCACAGTTCCGGCAAGGCGAGCGAAAGCGTGATCGCGCCCACATTCCGCAGCCCCTGTTTATCACGGATTACAGACACTTGGCGGTCCTAAGCTGGCGCCAGCGTCGCCGAAGCGGCCCCGAACGTGCCGCCTTCGCCTTGTTCAACGGACCTTCGGGTCAAGGAGGTTGTCCATGCGAATCCCACTGCGCTCCTCCCTTGCCGGGGCCATGACCGCGCTGCTGCTGGCCGGCCCGGCGCTGGCGGCCGATACCACCACCTTCAACGTCACCCTCGTGGTCACCAAGGCCTGCACCATCACGGCCGCGGCCGCCACCAACGTCGACTTCGGTACCGCCGCATCGACCACCGCGATACCTACTCTGGGCCAGGGCACGGTGACCGCCCAGTGCTCTGCGCTGACCCCGTATACGATCGCGCTGAACGCGGGTGCGAACGCCGGTACGGCCGGCGACGTCACCACCCGGCGCATGAAGAACACCGACGCGGCGGTGACCGCCAACAACTACGTCGGTTACCAGCTGTACCGCGACGCGGCACACAGCCTGGTCTGGGGGTCGACGACCGGCACCAATACCCAGGCCGGCATCGGCACGGGCCTGGCGGTCCCCTACATCGTCTACGGCCAGATCCTGAACCTGAGCACCAACAACGCGGCCGCCGGCAACTACCTGGATACGATCACCGCCACGATCACTTATTGATGGAGCACGCCTCCATGTCCCGACCCCGCCTGTGGCGCGCCGCCGGCGTGGCGTTGCTCGCCTGCCTGCTGGCCAGCGCCATGGCCACCTCCGCCGCCACCAGTCTGCAGGTCGCGCCCACCACCCTGCAGCTGGAGCCCCGCCAGCGTGCCGCCGAGCTGTGGCTGACCAACAGCGGGACCTCGCCGGTGAAGCTGCAGGTGCGGGTGTTCCGCTGGGTCCAGCAGGATGGCAATGAGCAGCTGCTGCCTGCCGATGGACTGCTGGCCACCCCACCGATGCAGGAACTGGCCGCAGGCCAGCAGCAGCTGGTGCGGGTGATGCGCACGGACAGCGAGGCACCGGCCTCCCAGCAGCATTACCGCCTGATCGTCGACGAAGTGCCGGACCTGGCCACCCGCGCCAGCGGCATGCAGTTCGTGCTGCGCTATTCGATCCCGGTATTCATCCAGCCGGCTGGGGGCACGCCGGCACCGCGCCTGCAGGCACGCCTGCTGCGGCTGGACGATGGTCGCAGCGGCGTCGAGATCGGCAATTCCGGCGACAGCTACGCGCAGATCGCCGACTTGGCGCTGGGCAGTGTCGAACGCCCGCGTATCGTCCACCCCGGCCTGCTGGGCTATGTGCTGCCCGGCCAGGTGATGCGCTGGCCCGTGGAGCGCACGGCTGTCGACCGGGACAACGACCAGATCACGGCCAAGATCAATGGCGAGTCGACGCAGACACCGCTATCGCCGCCACCGGCTCGCTGAGGCGGTGGTGGGCACGGTGCTCGCTGCCGCGTGGGTTCCCGCGGCTCCGGCCGCCGACGTGTCCGGCATCTCCGGCGTCTCCGCCGATGCCCTGCTGCCTCCCCCGACACCGCTGACGGCCAGCCAGACGCTGTACCTGGACGTCTCACTGAACAGCACGCCGCGCGGCCTGCTGCCCTTCACTGAAGCACGTGGCCGCCTGCAGGCCAGTCCGGAGGTGCTGCGCCAGCTCGGCTTCAGCGCCACCGGCGATGCACCGGTGTTTCTGGATCAGATCAGCGGCGTGGTCGCGCGCTACGACGCCCAGCTGCAGACACTGGCGCTGGATGTGCCGCTGGACCAGCTGACCCTGCCCACCACCCTGCTCGGCCGCCCGCAGGTGCGTACGCCGGCCGGCAGCGCCTCGCCGGGCCTGCTGCTCAACTACGACGTGTACGGCAGCCGCATCGAAGCACTCGGCAACCTTACCCTGAGCTCGGAACTGCGCCTGTTCGGCATCGGCAGCGGCACCTTCGAGAACACGGCGGTCACCCGTCGCTACCAGCAGCCGGACGACCGTCACTGGCGCAGCGAAAGCGTGCGCCTGGATACGCACTGGACACTGGATTTTCCCGAGTCGGCGACCACGCTGGAGATAGGTGATTTCTACAGCGGCTTTGTCGACTGGACCCGGCCGGTGCGCCTGGGCGGCGTGCAGGTCGGACGCAACTACGGGCTGCAGCCCTACCGCGTGCTGACACCGACGCCCGGCTTCCTGGGCGAGGCGGTGGTGCCGTCAACGGTGGAGCTGTACGTCGACGGGTTGCGCCAGTACAGCGGCCAGGTGCCGGTCGGACCGTTCCAGCTGGCGGCACAGCCGGGCATCAGCGGCACCGGCACCGCGCAGGTTGTGGTGACCGATGCCTTCGGCCGCATGCAGACGCTGGATTTCAGCTTCTATGGCACCCAGCAGCTGCTGGCCAAGGGCCTGTCGGACTGGTCGGTCGGTGCCGGACAACTGCGCGAAGCGTTCGGCGAACGCTCCTTCGAGTACGACAGCCGCACGGTGGCCAGTGCCAGCTGGCGTGGTGGCATCAGCGACACCTTTACCGGCGAAGCGCACGCCGAAGGCGGTGGCGGCCTGCTGCAGGCCGGCGTCGGTGGCTGGTGGCTGGCGGGTGAGGCCGGCGTGTTCAATGCCGCCTACGCGCACAGCCGCCTGCAGGGCCTGCAGGGCGGCCAATGGGCACTGGGCTACAGCTGGAACAACCGCCGCTTCAATTTCAATGTGCGCAGCGTACGCACCCACGGCGACTACCGCGATCTGGGCGCGCTGCAGGACAACCTGCCCCCGCGCATCAGCGAACAGGCCACTGCCGGTCTCGATCTGCTGGGGCTGGGAACGCTGAGCGCAAGCTACCTGCGGCTGCGCTACCCCGATGGCGACGACAACCGCTATGCCAGCCTGTTCTGGTCGCGCACCTGGAGCCAGCGCTGGTCGGCCTACCTGTCGGTCAACCAGAACCTGGACAGCAGCGACGACCGCAACATCTACCTGTCAGTGAGCGCCAGCCTCGGCAACAACCGCCAGGCCAGCCTCTCCAGCCAGCGCAACGGCGACAGCCAGGCCTGGGTGGCCGACATCACCCAGCCGGTCCCCGGCGATGGCAGTGCCGGCGGCATCGGCTGGCGCGCGCAGGTGCGCGGGGGCGACGAGGGCACAGGCGGCCTGGCCGAGGTCGGCATCCTCAACGACGTGGGGCGTTACGCGCTCGGCGCATCGCGCCAGGCCGGCATTGACTACGCCTATGCCAGCGCCAGCGGCAGCCTGGTGTGGATGGACGGGCACACCTTTGCCACCCGCGAGGTCTCCGACGCCTTCGCGGTGGTCAGCACCAGCGGCGTCGCCGGTGTCCCGGTACGGCTGGAAAACCGCCTGATCGGCGTCACCGACGACCGTGGCCTGCTGCTGGTCAGCCCCCTGCTGTCGTGGCAGCGCAACCGGGTCTCCATCGACACTCTCGACCTGCCGGCGGACATGCGCGCCGACCGCGTCGAGGACTGGGTGACACCCCGCCAGCGCGCCGGCACCGGCGTGACGTTCCATCTGCGCTCGCGGCCGTCGCTGACCCTGGTCCTGCAGGACATGGCCGGACAACCGCTGGAGGTGGGCAGCGAAGTGCAGCTGCCGCAGGGTCGCCAGGCCACCGTAGGCTACGACGGCCTGCTGTACCTGGAGGACGTGGCGCCGGGCAGCGTGCTGTACATCACCACCAGCCGCAGCCAGTGCCGGGTGAAGGTGCCGGCCACACCGGAAGTGGCTGCCAGCGGCGCCCGGCCCCGCCCGGCACCGGTACCGTGCATTCCCGAGGTGGCGCCATGAAGGTGCCCCTGCTCGGCCTGCTGCTCGTGCTCGGCCTGCTGGCCGCCACACCGGCGCACGCGGCGGCGGTGTGCACGGCCACCGCCAACCCCACCCTCCCGTTCGGCAACGTCAACAGCAATGCCCCCGGCCCCACCTCGGCCACGCTGAACATCACCGTCACCTGCACGACGGCGGCGCTGAGCCTGCTGGCCACCACCGGCGTGCGCGTGTGCGTGGGCATCGGTGCCGGCAGCGGCGGTGGCAGCAGCAGCACCTGGCGGACCCTGCGCACCAGTACCGGCACCCCTCCCGACACCCTGAACTTCCAGCTCTACAACAATGCCGGCTACAGCCAGGTCACCGGCCTGGTTCCCCGCGGTACGCCGCCAGCGCAGGAGCTGACCATGACCTACAACGTGCCGCTGGTGGTCGGCGGCAGCGGCGCGCAGTCCACCCAGCTGTTCGCACAGATCCCGGCCAACCAGGTGCTGGCCGCGGGCAACTACAGCAGCACCTTCAGCGGCGCCGACGTGGTGCTGACCTGGGCCTGGAACGAAGTGCTGCTCGGCAACGCCACCGTACCGGCCACCTGCAACGGCGGCGCCACCGGTACCAACAGCGCCAGCGCGGCCTTCAGCTTCACCGCGACCGCGACCGTGCTGCCACAGTGCGGCAGCTACCTCACCACCCCTCTGGACTTCGGCAACGTCACCGGCAGCATCACCAGCAACATCGACCGGACCGCCACCCTGACCCTGACCTGCCTGAAGAACACGGCATTCCAGATCGGCCTGGACAACGGCCAGAACAATCCCCCGGCCACCCCGACCCGGCGCATGCGCACCACCATCGGGGGCAGCAGTTACTACCTGGCCTATGAACTGTACCGCGACAGCGCACGCAACCAGCGCTGGGGCAACACGCTCACGGTCGATACCGCCAGCGGAACCGGTACCGGCAGTGCGCAGCAGCTGACGATCTACGGCCGGGTGCCGCCGGTCACCGGCCAGCCGCCGGCAGGTACCTACAACGATGTGGTGCAGGTGACGATCACCTACTAATCCGGTGCCGGGAGCACCTGCCCCTACAGATCCGGCGCGCCCGGCCGATAGCGTCCAGCAGGTATCCCGGCACGGTGGATGACAGGTGGTTCGCGCAGTTCCGATCCTGGCGATGATGCTCGCCGCCCCCCTGGCCTGGGCCGAGCCGGCAGCCCCGGTGCAGGTGCGCCTGGTCGTAGTGGAAGCCTGCCAGGGCGATGCCGGCGGCCGCGCGTGTGCCGTTCCGCACCAGCGCAGCGATGCCCCGCAGCTGCCGGCACAGCTGCGTGAACTCGCCCCCGCGCCAGCCTCGCCCACCGACGACGCTTCCGCCGCGCCGACATTCATCTACTGATGCCGATGCGCGCACTCCTTGCCCTGTTCCTGCTGCTGCCGGGGCTGCCTGCCGCCGCACTGGACCTGCTGCCCACGACCCTGCAGCTGCCCGCCGAAGGGGGCCGCACCGAACTCTGGCTGCACAACCCCGGCCCCGAGCGCTGGCAGGGCGAGGTGCAGATCCTGGCGTGGGAGCAGCAGCTGGACGCCGAACGGCTGCAGCCGAGCGACCGCATCCTGGCCAGTCCGACCCGACTGGATCTGGCGCCCGGCGCCCGCCAGCGGGTCTGGCTGCTGCCCCGCAGCGCCGTACCGGTCGCTGCCGAGCAGGCCTACCGTATCGTGCTTGCCCCCGGCAGAAGCAGCCTGCCACGCTACTCGCTGCCGCTGTTCCAGGGTGCGGCTGCGTCGTCAGCGCGCCCGGCCGTGCGTGCCCGCGTCGAAACCAACGGGTCGCAGACTCATCTGCGACTGGACAACCCGGGCCGCCTGCATGCGCGCCTGGACGGGCTTTCATTCGAGTCCGCCGGCGGCCATCGCAGCGTGCTGCTGCCGGGCCTGGCCGGCTATGTGCTGGCAGGACGGGAAAGGCGCTGGATGCTGCCGGCACGCCCCGACGGCTATTTCGGCGGCCGCTTCCGGGCCCGCCTGCAGGACGGCCGGGAGGTCGTTCTGGACACATGGGACCCGTCAATTGCGGTGAACCCGCCCGCCGGGCTATAATCGCCGGGATGTCCTGCACGCTCCGTGCGCGGGACCCCGTCCACACCGGACGTCACCGGTGAATCCACACCTGCTGCCCCCATCCGTGCCGGGGTGCTCCGCAAGGAGTTCGGCCACGGAGGCAACAGGGAAGCCCAACCCCGGAACCAATCGCGCTTCCACGCGTCCCGCATACCTGTCCCGCGGGCGGAATCGCTGGTTCCATATCAGGAGTACTGCAATGCCCCAGGTCACCATGCGTCAGATGCTGGAAGCCGGCGTCCACTTCGGCCACCAGACCCGCTACTGGAACCCGAAGATGGCTCCGTACATCTTCGGCGCCCGCGGCAAGATCCACATCATCAACCTGGAAAAGACCGTCCCGCTGTTCAACGACGCGATGAACTTCATCTCGTCGGTTGCCCAGAAGCGCGGCACCGTCCTGTTCCTGGGCACCAAGCGCAGCGCCCGCGAAACCATCAAGGAAGAAGCCGAGCGTTGCGGCATGCCGTTCATGAACCAGCGTTGGCTGGGCGGCACCCTGACCAACTTCCGTACCGTCAAGCAGTCGGTTGCCCGCCTGAAGGAACTGGAAGCCGGTGAAACCGACGGCACCTTCGAGAAGCTGGTCAAGCACGAAGTGCTGGGCCTGCGTCGCGAGCGCGACAAGCTGGAAGCCTCGCTGGGCGGCATCAAGGACATGAACCGTCTGCCGGACGCCATCTTCGTCATCGACATCGGCCACGAAGACATCGCCATCAAGGAAGCCAAGAAGCTCGGCATCCCGGTGATCGCCGTGGTTGATACCAACTACAACCCGGAGCTGGTCGATTACGCCATCCCGGGCAACGACGACGCCATCCGCGCCGTGCAGCTGTACGCCCGTGCCGCCGCCGACGCCGTGCTGGAAGGCAAGGCCGCTGCTCCGCACGCCGCCTCGGTGCGCGAGGAAGAGTTCGCTGAAGCCGCCGCTGAAGGCGAAGAGAAGCCGGCCCGTCGCGCTCCGGCCAAGAAGACCGCCAAGAAGGGCGACGAAGCCCAGGCCTGATCCAGGCCCCGGGGTGGGCCCCAGCGCCCACCCCTCCTGCATGCCGCCCTCGGCGCGTGACAGGACCATGTCATACGGGCCGGCCACCATGCCGGCCCAACCCCTTTCTTTCGTGAGGTAATCCCGTGGAAATCACTGCTTCCCTGGTCAAGGAACTGCGCGAGCGCACCGGCGCCGGCATGATGGAATGCAAGAAGGCGCTGACCGAAGCCGCCGGCGACATCGACGCTGCGGCGGAACTGCTGCGCAAGTCCGGCGCTGCCAAGGCCGACAAGAAGGCTGACCGCGTGGCCGCCGAAGGCCGTCTGGGCCTGGCACAGGACGGCGGCAAGGCCGTGCTGGTCGAAGTCAACTCGGAAACCGACTTCGTCGCCAACGACGTCAACTTCAAGACCTTCGTCGACGCCGTTGCCGCTGCCGCCCTGGCATCGGGCGCTGCCGACGTCGAAGCGCTGAAGACCGCCAAGCTGGCCTCCGGCGAGACCGTCGAAGAAGCCCGCGCCCTGGCCGTGCAGAAGCTGGGTGAGAACATCCAGATCCGCCGCATCGCCAAGGTCGACGGCAACAACACCGTGGGTGCCTACGTCCACACCAATGGCAAGGTCGGCGTCCTGGTGGACCTGGTCGGCGGCGACGCCGAACTGGCCCGCGGCCTGGCCATGCACGTGGCTGCGCTGAAGCCGCCGCACAACAAGGCTGCCGACGTTCCGGCCGACTTCGTCGAGAAGGAAAAGGAAATCGAACTGGCCAAGATGTCCGAGAAGGACAAGTCGAAGCCGGCCGATATCCTGGAAAAGATCATCAGCGGCAAGATCAACAAGATCGTCAGCGAAGTGACCCTGTACGGCCAGGCCTATGTGCTGGACGGCGACAAGACCGTCGAGCAGGTGGTCAAGGCCGCCGGTGCCGACGTCGCTGGTTTCCAGCTGCTGGTCGTCGGCGAAGGCATCGAGAAGGTGGTGGAAGACTACGCCGCCGAAGTTGCCAAGGCGATGCAGGTCTGAGTCCAGCCTTCCGGCTGTGAAGCGACCAGAAGGAGCCGCGGGGAACCGCGGCTCTTTTTTTATGCCGTCGGTGAACTTTGCGTTGCGCGCGAATCAGGCCGATACTCGGCGCAGGGAATCCTCAGTCACATAGCAGGATAGAAAGTCGCAGACTGTGATGAATTCCTAGGTATTCTTGCCCTAATGGAATTGAACGATCCGCCATGCCTCCCGAGCTGACAGCTGCCCTGGCGCTCTGCCGCAACCTTCCCTCGCCACCCGGTATTGCCCTGCGCATCATCGAACTGGCCCAGGATCCGGAAGCGGACATCGCCACCGCCGCCGACATCATCGCCATCGACATGGCGCTCAGCGCCCGCATGCTGCGCATCGCCAACTCGCCGCTGTATGCCAGCCGGCGGCGCATCGAGAATCTCGGCCAGGCACTGACCATGCTGGGCCTCAACGCCACCATCAGTCTGGCGCTGGGTTTCACGGTCACCCAGGGACTGACCGGCAGCGGTGCCGATCACGACCTTCGGCAGCGGGCCTGGAAGCGCAGCATCCTCAGTGCACTGGCCGCCAGCCAGCTCGGCCAGGCGCGCGGGCTGCGCCGCCTGGAAGAACTGATGCTGGCCGGACTGCTGCAGGACATGGGCGTGCTGTGCCTGGCCCAGGCCGAAGCCGAGCGCTACCTGCCCCTGCTGCGTGAAGCACGCGACAACCTCGACCTGGTTGCCCGCGAGCGCGACGTGCTGGGCTGCAGCCACGCCGATGTCGGCGCCTGGGTGGCCGAGCAGTGGGGCCTGCCGCGCTACCTGGTGGAGAGCATCAGCCACAGCGAAGACGAGGACGCCGCCGATTCGCCCTTCCAGGCGTGCGTGCAGCTGTCCGGCGCGGTCGCCGACATCTGGCTGGACGGCGACGCCGACGCGGCCCGCGAACGGGCGCTGCAGCAGGTGCATGACCGCCTGGATCTGGACAGCGCCCGCTTCGACCAGGTCCTGGCCCGCATCAGCGATGCCCTGCCCGATATCGCCAGCCTGTTCGAAGCCGGCCTGAATTCTCCGGCGCGGGTGCACGAACTGATCGATCACGCACAGGAGCTGGCCACCCTGCGCAACCTGCGCGAACTGCAGGATGCCGACCAGGCACGCCGACGCGCCGATGAATTCGAGGCGCGCGCCAAGCGGCTGGCCGACCAGGCCCACCGCGACGCGCTGACCGGCGTACTCAACCGGCGCCAGCTGGAAGCGGTGCTGGAGCAGGAATTCCTGCGCGCCGGCCGGCATGGCTGGCCGCTGTCGGTGGCCTTCATCGACCTGGACGACTTCAAGAAGATCAACGACGCTCACGGTCATCTGACCGGCGACGAGGTGCTGCGCGCCTTCGCCGGCAAACTGCAGGGCCAGCTGCGCAACAGCGACACCGTCGCCCGCTTCGGTGGCGAGGAGTTCGTGGCGCTGCTGCCCAATACCAGCGAATCGGTAGCGCTGGAGGTGATCCGGCGCGTACTGGCGAACATCGTCGCCACGCCGATGGCCGAACTCGAGGGAGGGCCGCTGTTCGTCACCTTCTCCGCCGGCGTGGCCACGCAGGGGGGCTACGAACGCTTCGCCGACGTGCAGGACCTGCTGCGCGCCGCCGATGACGTGCTGTATCGATCCAAGAACCTGGGCCGCAACCGGGTGATCGCCCGCTCCCCCGGCGCGCTGGGCCACGACGAACTGTCCGCCACTGCCGGCCTCGAAGCGGGCTGAACGGGACGCCCCGATGAGCGGGGCGATCCAGCCGATTTTGCGCCGCAGTGCACAAAACACTTTGGCCGGGCGCCGCATGCGCGTAGAATCGCCCGCGATTTCCACGCACCCGAGGTCCCCATGTCCAAGCTCGCCTATCGCCGCATCCTGCTGAAACTCTCCGGGGAGGCGCTGATGGGAGACGAGGACTACGGCATCGACCCGAAGGTCATCAACCGCCTGGCCCGTGAAGTGATCGAGGCCCAGCAGGCAGGGGCCGAAGTGGCACTGGTGATCGGCGGCGGCAACATCTTCCGCGGCGCCGGCCTGGCTGCCGGCGGCATGGACCGGGTCACCGGCGACCAGATGGGCATGCTGGCCACCGTCATCAACGCGCTGGCCATGCAGGACGCCCTGGAGAAGCTGGGCGCCAAGGCCCGCGTGATGAGCGCGATCAAGATCAACGACGTGTGCGAGGACTACATCCGCCGCCGCGCCATCCGCCACCTGGAAAAAGGCCGGCTGGTGATCTTCGCCGCCGGCGTCGGCAGCCCCTTCTTCACCACCGATTCCGGCGCAGCCCTGCGTGCCATCGAGATCGGTGCGGACCTGCTGCTCAAGGCCACCAAGGTCGATGGCGTGTACGACAAGGATCCGAACAAGCACAGCGACGCGGTCCGCTTCGACAGCCTGAGCTACGACGAAGTGATCCGCCGCGGCCTGGAAGTGATGGACACGGCCGCCTTCGCACTGGCCCGCGACAGCGATCTGCCGATGCGGGTGTTCGACATGGGCCAGCCGGGCGAGCTGCTGAAGATCCTCAGCGGCGAGAACATCGGCACCCTGGTCCAGGGCCGCGACCCGGCCTGAGCCTGAGCGCAAGGCGACGCCCGGGCCGATCCAGGCCCGGCAGCGTCCCGTATTCGCCTATAATCGCCCGATTCCAGTTACATCCAGGACCCGGGCGATGCTCAACGACATCAAGAACAACGCGCAGACGCGCATGGCCAAGAGCATCGACGCTCTGAAGCACACCCTCACCTCGATCCGCACCGGGCGTGCTACTCCGGCCCTGCTGGACCGCGTCACCGTCAATGCCTACGGCAATGCCAGCACCCCGCTGAACCAGGTCGCCTCGATCTCCAACGCCGACGCCCACTCGCTGCTGGTCACGCCGTTCGACAAGAGCATGATCAAGGAGATCGAGAAGGGGCTGTACAACGCCGAGTTCACCCCGAATACGCTGGGCACTGCGATCCGCATCAACATGCCGCCGCCGACCGAAGAGCGCCGCAAGGAACTGGTCAAGCAGGTGCAGAAGGAAGGCGAAGGCGCCAAGATCGCGATCCGCAACATCCGTCAGGACGCGAACAAGGAAATCGCCAAGCTGGTCAAGGACAAGGCGATCAGCGAAGACGAGAAGAAGCGCGGCGAAGACGATATCCAGAAGCTGACCGACAGCAACATCAAGGATGTCGACAAGGTCGTCGCGGACAAGGAAAAGGAACTGTTGTCGGTCTGAAGTCGATGCCTTCAGTCCCGCCTCCCCTGCCGGCCGCCCTGCCCCGCCACGTCGCCATCATCATGGATGGCAACGGACGCTGGGCACAGCAGCGCCGCCGCCCGCGCGTGATCGGCCACCGTGCCGGCGCGCGCGCGGTCAACCGCACCATCGAGCGCTGCCTTGAACTGGGCATCCCGGCGCTGACCCTGTTCGCCTTCTCCAGCGAGAACTGGGGCCGGCCGCAGGACGAAGTCGATGCGTTGATGAAGCTGTTCCTGGGTGCGCTCGACCGCGAAGTGGACGAGCTGCACCGCCGCGGCGTGCGCGTGCGCTTCATCGGCGAGCGCGAGCGCTTCGGCGCCTCGCTGGTCAGCCGCATGCAGCTGGCCGAACAGCGCACCGCCGGCAACACCACGCTGACCCTGTCGATCGCCGCCAGCTATGGCGGCCGCCAGGACATCGCCCGCGCGGCGCGCGCACTGGCTGCCGAAGTGGCGGCCGGGCGCCTGCTGCCCGAACAGATCGACGAGGCGCTGCTGGGCCGGCAGATGGCCCTGGCCGACCTGCCGGCACCGGACCTGTTCATCCGCACCGGTGGCGACACCCGCATCAGCAATTTCCTGCTGTGGCAGCTGGCCTACACCGAGCTGTGGTTCACCGAGGCACTGTGGCCGGACTTCGACGCCGCGATGCTGCAACAGGCGCTGGATGCCTATGCGGGCCGTGAGCGCCGCTTCGGCCTGACCAGCGCCCAGATCGCCGCCCTGGCCACCGAGACGTCCAGCCCATGACCAAGACCCGAGTCCTCGCCGCGCTGATCATGGCGCCGCTCGCCATTGCCGCGATCCTGCTGCTGCCGACGCAATGGCTGGCCGCCGCGGCCGCCGCCGTCCTGCTGATCGGCTTGTGGGAATGGCTGAAGCTGGCCGACGTCGAAGACACCCTGGCGCGCACCGTGCTGCTGGTATTGAACCTGCTGCTGATGGTGCTGCTGGTGTGGGCCGACGGCAGTACCCTGGTGCTGTTCCAGATCACCACGCTGGTCGGCGTCGCCTGGTGGCTGGCGGCGCTGGTCTGGCTGCGCTTCTTCAACTTCGGTGCACAGCCGGGCAGCCCCGCGCGCATCCTCAAGCTGCTGGCCGGCACACTGGCCATCGTGCCGGCCTGGGCCGCGCTGGTGCTGATCCACGCCGGCGGCGACCCGCCCGGCCAGCAGGGGCATCTGTGGCTGCTGGCCGCCCTGGCGCTGGTCTGGGCCGCCGATTCGGGCGCCTACTTTGCCGGCCGCCGCTTCGGCAGGCACAAGCTGGCCCCGCGCATCAGCCCGAACAAGACCTGGGAAGGCCTGGTCGGCGGCCTGCTGGCCGGCGTGGCCGTGGCCGTCGGCCTGGGCTGGCTGGCCGGTATCGACCTGGCCCACCTGCCGGGCCTGCTGATCACGTCCGTGGTCGCCGTGCTGGCCTCGGTGCTGGGCGATCTGTTCGAGAGCCTGATCAAGCGCCATGCCGGTGCCAAGGACTCGGGCAACCTGATCCCGGGCCACGGTGGCGTGCTCGACCGTGTCGACGGCGTCCTGGCAGCCGTGCCGGTGTTCGCGCTGGGCAAGGAAATCTTCGGATTCTGACCATGCATGCAGCAGCAGACCTGCGCCGGGTCGCCGTGTTCGGCGCCACCGGATCGATCGGTGCCTCCACCCTGGATGTGATCGCGCGCCATCCGCAGCGCTACCGGGCCACCGTGCTTGCCGCCGGCCGCCAGGTGCAGGCGCTGCTTGCGCTGTGCCGCCAGCATCAGCCCCTGCACGCGGTGATCGCCGACGAGGCCCTGTACCCTGCGCTGCGCGACGGCCTGCGCGAGGCCGGCCTGGCGACCCAGGCCCACGCCGGCCAGGCAGCGCTTGACCAGCTGGCCGCCAGTGACGCCTGCGACACCGTGGTGGCCGCCATCGTCGGCGCGGCAGGGCTGTCCTCGACCCTGGCCGCCGCCGCCGCGGGCAAGCTCATCCTGCTGGCGAACAAGGAATCACTGGTACTGGCGGGCGAACTGCTGACCCGTACCGCCGAACGTGCCGGGGCCGAGATCATCCCGATCGACAGCGAGCACAGCGCCATCTTCCAGTGCCTGCGCTCGCGCGACGCCAGCCTCGAAGGCGCCGGGGTGCGCCGGATCCTGCTCACCGCCTCCGGTGGCCCGTTCCGTGGCCGCAGCCGCGCCGAACTGGCGCAGGTCACCCCGGCCCAGGCCGTGGCCCACCCGAAGTGGTCGATGGGGCCGAAGATCTCGGTCGATTCCGCGACCCTGATGAACAAGGGCCTGGAAGTGATCGAGGCCCACCACCTGTTCGCCGTGCCGGGTGAACGCATCGAGGTGCTGGTCCATCCGCAGAGCCTGGTCCATTCGCTGGTCGAATTCGTCGACGGCTCGACCCTGGCGCAGATGGGCCTGCCGGACATGCGCACCACCCTGGCCGTTGGCCTGGGCTGGCCGCAACGCATCGCCTCGGGCGTGGCCGGGCTGGATCTGCTGGCGCAGGGCCGGCTGGATTTCGAGGCGCCCGATACCGAGGCCTTCCCCTGCCTGGCGCTGGCCTGGCAGGCGATGCGCGCCGGTGGCACCGCCCCGGCGATGCTGAACGCCGCCAACGAAGAGGCCGTTTCAGCGTTTCTTCAGGGCCGGATCGGTTTCCTGACCATCCCGGCGCTGGTTGCTAACGCTCTTTCAACACTGCCGACCGAGCCAGCCGATACACTGGAGGTCCTGTTGTCCGCCGACCAGCGCGCACGCCTGCTGACCCTGAACGCCATCGACGCCGCCTGAACCGCCCGCCTGCCCAGCCCTGCATGACGACGCCGCCCCTGCCCGCCAACGTGAGCCTGCATGACTGACTTCATCGGATCGGTCTGGTGGATGATTGTCAGCCTGGGGCTGCTGGTCACCTTCCACGAGCTCGGGCATTACTGGGTCGGCCGCCTGTGCGGAGTCAAGGTGCTGCGCTTCTCTGTCGGCTTCGGCCGGCCGCTGTGGTCACGGCGCGACCGGCATGGAACCGAATTCGCCATTGCTGCGATTCCGCTGGGCGGCTATGTGAAATTCCTCGACGAGCGCGAAGTCGAGGTGCATCCGCAGGAACGCGGCCAGGCGTTCAACCACAAGACGGTCTGGCAGCGCATCGCCATCGTTGCTGCCGGGCCGGTCGCCAACCTGCTGCTGTGCATCCTGCTGCTGTGGGCGATGTTCGTGATCGGCAAGCAGGACTATTCGCCCACCCTCGGCCGCACCAGCGGCATCGCGGCGACGGCGGGGCTCAACAGTGGTGACCGCGTGCTGCGCGTGGACGACCGCCCGGTCAGCACCCTGGGCGAGGCCAGCATGGCCCTGACCGCGGCAGCGATGGACCGTCGTGATGTCACGCTGGACGTGATCGACCGCAGCGATCAGGTGCATGCCCGTACCCTGCCGCTGTCGCAGCTGCCGGCAGGCTTCGATGAACGGCGGGTGCCGATCCTGGCGGGCCTGTACTGGCAGTCATGGCTGCAGCCCGCCCTGGTCGACAGGCTCACACCGGATTCCGTTGTTGCGGGCCAGCTGCAGCCGGGCGACCTCATCGTGGCCATCGACGGGCAGCGCATTGACAGCGTCGACCAGGTGATCGGCGAAATCCAGGCCCTGGGCCGCACCGGCGGCCCCGGCATGATCGAAGTCCTGCGTGGCGGCGAGCGGCTGGCACTGGAAGTGACTCCGCGCCAGGGCAAGGACGGCAAGGGCGAGCCGGTCTGGCAGATCGGCGTCGGTTTCCCCACGACCTACAGCCCGGCCTACGACACCCTGCTGCGTTACGGGCCACTGGACGCGGTCACCGTGGCGGTGCGTGAAACCGGCCGGCTGGCCGCCGACTCGCTGGGCATGATGGCCCGCATCGTGACCGGCAAGGCCTCGCTGCAGAACGTTTCCGGCCCGGTCACCATCGCCCGTGTGGCCAATGTATCGGCCAAACGTGGGCTCGACTGGTTCCTGCAGTTCCTCGCGCTGCTGTCGCTGAGCCTGTGCATCATCAATCTGCTGCCGATCCCGATCTTGGACGGCGGCCACCTGCTGTATTACCTTATCGAGTTGGTCAAGGGCAGCCCGCTGAGCGAGCGTGCCATCGCCGCCGGCCAATACATCGGCCTGGCGTTGCTGGCCGGGCTGATGGGGTTGGCGTTCTACAACGACATCCTCGGCCTGGTCCCGCGATGAACTTTTCCACGTTGTTGCCGTCTACAGCGTCGGCATCCCGCACCAATGAAATCGACCTTCCTACCGGACGTGACATGACGCGACTCCCCAATCGCCGCCTGCTGGCCCTCGCCCTCGCCGCCGTCACCGGCGCTCCCGCCCTGGCCCAGGCAGCCGAGCCCTTCACTGTCAGCGACATCCGCGTCGACGGCCTGCAGCGCATCAGCTCGGGTACGGTATTCACCTACCTGCCGGTGGAGCGTGGCGAGACGGTCACCGACAGCAAGGTCGGCGAAACCATCCGCGCCCTGTACAAGACCGGCTTCTTTGAGGACGTGCAGCTGGACCGCCAGGGCAACATCCTGGTGGTGACGGTCAAGGAACGCCCGGCGATCAACAAGCTGACCGTGACCGGCAACAAGGACATCAAGTCCGACCAGCTGCTCAAGGGCCTGTCCGACATCGGCCTGACCGAAGGTGGCACCTTCGATCGCCTGAGCCTGGACCGCGTGACCCAGGAACTGCGCCGCCAGTACAACGACCGCGGCAAGTACAACGTCGAGATCACCCCGACGGTGAGCCCGCTGGACCGCAACCGTGTGGACATCGCCATCGCGATCAAGGAAGGCAAGGCGGCCAAGATCCGCCATGTCAACCTGGTCGGCACCGAGAAGTACGACAGCAAGGACATCCTGGAAACCTGGGAATCCAAGGAGCACAACTGGGCCTCGTGGTACCGCCGCGATGACCAGTACTCCAAGGAAAAGCTGTCCGGCGACCTGGAAAAGCTGAACTCGTGGTACCTCGACCGTGGCTACGTCGACTTCAGCATCGACTCCACCCAGGTGTCGATCAGCCCCGACAAGCGCGACATGTTCCTCACCGCCGGCGTGACCGAGGGTGAGCAGTACAAGATCTCCGAGATCAAGGTCAGCGGCGACACCATCCTCCCGCAGGAGGACGTGGAGCGCATGGTGATCCAGAAGTCCGGCGACACCTTCTCGCGGGCGCTGCTGGAATTCAGCTCGGACACGATCACCAACTCGCTGTCCAACATCGGCTACGCGTTCGCCAAGGTGAACCCGATCCCGACCACCAACCGTGCTGACCAGACCGTTGCCATCAACATGCAGGTGGTGCCGGGCCCACGCGTGTCGGTGCGTCGTATCGTCTTCCGCGGCAATACCCGCACCTCCGACGAGGTGATGCGTCGCGAAATGCGCCAGTTCGAGAACAGCTGGTACTCGCAGGCCGCGATCGACCGCTCCAAGATCCGCCTGCAGCGCCTGGGCTATTTCGAATCGGTGGATGTGGAAACCCCGGCCGTCAGCGGCAGCAACGACCAGGTCGACGTCGTCTACAACGTCAAGGAAACCACCTCCGGCAGCTTTGTGTTCGGCCTGGGCTACTCGCAGTCCTACGGCATGACCACCTCCGTGCAGCTGTCGCAGAACAACTTCCTCGGCGGCGGCAACCGCGTGTCGGTGGAAGCCTCGCGCAGCAGCTACCTGCAGCGCTACGGCTTCAGCTACACCAACCCGTACTTCACCGATGACGGCGTGTCGCTGGGCTACAACCTGTCCTGGCGCGAACTGGACTACTCCGACTTCAACACCGCGCAGTACAACAGCACCAACGGTGCCGCGCAGGTGGTGTTCGGCGTGCCGCTGACCGAAACCGACTCGGTCTCGCTGATGTTCGGCATCGACAGCAACCAGATCTCGACGTACCAGAACGCAACGCCGCAATCGATCATCGACTACATCAACGCCGTCGGCCGCCGCACCTTCCATGCGTGGCGCACAGAGCTCGGCTGGGCACGCGACTCGCGCAACGACTACTTCATGCCGACCCGCGGTACCTACCAGCGCATCGGCCTGGAGACCACGCTGCCGGGTTCGACCATCGAGTACTACAAGCTGAACTACCAGATCTCCAAGTACTGGCCGATCATGCCGTCGCTGGTGATCAACACGCGCGCGGAAATCGGCTACGGCGACAGCTACGGCAAGGACACCTCGCGTGATCTCTGCTACACCGAGCCGACCGCGGCCAACCCGAACCCGGTGCAGACCGTGAACTGCAACCCGAACTCACCGGACTACGTGAAGACGGTGACCGCCAGCGGCCTGCCGTTCTACGAGAACTTCTACGCCGGCGGTACCAACTCGGTGCGCGGCTTCGAGGACAACACGCTGGGCCCGCGCGAAGTCACTGCCGGCTATCCGGAGGGCCAGCCGCTGGGCGGCTCGGTGAAGACGGTCGGCTCGGTGGAAGCCTACTTCCCGCGCCTGTTCGACAGCCCCTCGGCGCGCGTGTCGGCCTTCGTCGACTTCGGCAACGTCTACAACGGCACCAAGAACTTCAAGGCCAACGAGCTGCGCGTGTCCACCGGTGTGGCCCTGCTGTGGCGTGCTCCGGTCGGTCCGATCTCGATCAGCTATGCGTTCCCGCTGAAGAAGGAAGACGACGACAAGATCGAGCGCCTGCAATTCACCTTCGGCGGGCAGTTCTAAGAACTGACCACCGAAGGTGCGCCGCGGCTTGCTGCGCAAGCAGCGGGTCCCGACCTACCCCCTATCCCCCGCGCCGCTGGCGCGCCCCCCTTAACAGAAGGGGGGCTCTCCACCAGACGGGGTACGAAGCGCCGGGCTCTGCCCGGCGTTTTCGTTTAACCCGGATGGCTGAAGCGCACGATCTGCTTTTGATCTTTTCTGTTTTCCGCGGCTGGCACTCGCGCCACGCTGTCAGAGGTCGGGCGGGTCGGGGCTGCGGGGGTGTGAGCCGCATGGATGCGGCGATCAAGGCTACATGGACGTACTTGCGCCGTCCCCCGCAGCCCCGACCCGTCCGACCCAGCCCAAGAGCCTGGCTCTGCCGGCCGCGAGGGGCCCCGCCGTTGGCTGCACAACTGCCCCCCCGCATGACCGCAATGGCGTCACACGTTAAACTCCCGCCGTGAATACTCCCTCCTACACCGCCCAGCAACTCGCCGAGCAGTTCGGCCTGCAGGTCCATGGCGACCCCGCCACCGCCATCCATGGCGTGGCCACCCTCGCCCATGCCGGCCCTGGCCAGCTGACCTTCCTCGCCAATCCGCGCTACCGCACCCAGCTGGCCGACAGCCAGGCCTCGCTGGTGGTGCTGCGTGCCGACGATGCCGAGGCGGCTCCCGGCGCCGCACTCGTGGCCAAGGACCCGTACACCACCTTCGCCAAGATCGCCGCGCTGTTCGACATCGCACCGACGCGCCCGCCGGGCATCCATCCCAGCGCCGTCATCGATCCCACCGCCCAGGTCGCAGCCAGCGCCCATATCGGTCCGTTCGTGTCCATCGGCGCCCGCAGCGTGGTCGGCGAGAACTGCATCATCGGCACCGGCAGCGTGATCGGCGAGGATTGCAGCCTGGACAAGGGCTGCGAACTGATTGCGCGGGTCACCCTGGTCACCCGCGTCCGGCTGGGCAAGCGGGTGCGCGTCCACCCCGGCGCCGTGCTCGGCGCCGATGGCTTCGGCCTGGCGATGGACGCGGGCAGGTGGATCAAGGTGCCGCAGCTTGGCGGCGTGCGCATCGGCGACGACTGCGAAATCGGCGCCAACACCTGTGTGGACCGCGGCGCGCTGGAAGACACCGTGCTGGACGAAGACGTGCGCCTGGACAACCTGGTGCAGATCGCACACAACGTGCAGATCGGCGCGCACTCGGCCATCGCTGGCTGCACCGGCATTGCCGGCAGCGCCAAGATCGGACGTTACTGCCTGCTCGGCGGCCACGTAGGCGTGGTCGGCCACCTGGAGATCTGCGACAAGGTCGTGATCACCGGCAAATCGGTGGTGCGCAACTCCATCCATGAGCCGGGCGAGTATTCGTCCGGCACCCCGTTGACCGACAACCGCACGTGGCGCAAGAACGCCGCGCGCTTCAAGCAGCTCGATACGCTGGCCCGGCGCATCCTGGCTGTGAGCAAGGAGAAAGAATGAACGACACGCTGCAGCTTCCGATCGATGTCCTCCAGATCCAGGAGCTGATCCCGCACCGCTACCCGTTCCTGCTGGTGGACAAGGTCCTCGAGCTGGATGTGGACGCCAAGCGCATCCTTGCCCAGAAGAACGTGAGCATCAACGAGCCGTTCTTCCAGGGCCATTTCCCGGGCCGCCCGATCATGCCCGGCGTGCTGATCATCGAGGCACTGGCGCAGGCCGGCGGTGTGATGACCCAGCTCTCGCTCGGCCGCGATGCGCAGTCCAAGCTGTTCTACATGGTCAAGGTGGAGAACGCCCGCTTCAACAAGCAGGTGGTGCCGGGCGATGTGCTGCTGCTGGACGTGCAGATGAAGCGGCTGATCCGCAACATGGGCTGGTACTACGGCGAAGCCAAGGTCAACGGCGAAGTGGTGGCCTCTGCCGAGGTCATGTGCGCCGGTGCCAAGGGCTGAGCCATAACGGAGCCAGGAATGACTGACAACGCCCCACGGATCCACCCCACCGCTGTCATCGACCCGTCCGCCCGGCTGGCCGACGATGTGCAGGTCGGTGCCTTCACCCTGATCGGTGCCGATGTGGACATCGGCGCAGGCACGGTCGTCGGCCCACACTGCAGCATTCTCGGACCGACCCGGATCGGCCGCGACAACCGCTTCATCGGCCACGCAGCCATCGGCGGCGAGCCGCAGGACAAGAAGTTCGCCGGTGAACGCACCGAACTGGTGATCGGCGACCGCAACGTGTTCCGCGAGTTCGTCACCGTCAACCGCGGTACCGGCGGCGGCGGTGGCATCACCACGATCGGTGACGACAACTGGATGCTGGCCTATACGCATGTGGCACACGACTGCCACGTCGGCAACGCCTGCGTGTTCTCCAACAACACCACGCTGGCCGGCCACGTCACTGTCGGCGACTACGTGATCATCAGCGGCTTCGCCGGTGCCCACCAGTTCTGCCGCATCGGCGCCCACGCCTTCCTCGGCATGGGTGCGCTGACCAACGGCGATGTTCCGCCGTTCACCATGGTGGGCTCCGATTCGCTGGGCCGCCCGCGCGGCATCAACAGTGAAGGCCTGAAGCGCCGCGGTTTCGATGCCGAACGCATCTCCGCCATCAAGCGTGCCTACCGGACCCTGTACGTGGCCGGCCTGCCGCTGGCCGAAGCCAAGCAGCAGCTGGTTGAACAGGCGCGCGACAGCGAGGACGTGAAGTCCATGCTGGAGTTCATCGAACACGCAGAGAGGCCCCTGCTGCGATGAGCAGCACGCCCGGCCAGGCGCCGGCCGGCGCCGCTGTCATTCCGCTGGCCTCCCTGGCCGGCAGCGTGCCTGCACAGCGGGTGCTCAGCGAGCGGCCGTTGCGGATCGCACTGGTGGCCGGTGAGGCCTCCGGCGACCTGCTCGGTGCCGGCCTGGTGCGCGAGTTGAAGGCCCGCTTCCCGAACGCCGAGTTCGCCGGCATCGGCGGCGATGCCATGCGCAATGCCGGTTGCCAGACCTGGCACGACGCCAGCGAACTGGCGGTGATGGGGCTGACCGAAGTCCTGCGCCACCTGCCGCGCCTGTTGAAGCTGCGCTCGGCCTTCCGCCAGCGCGCGCTCGAGTGGCAGCCGGACGTGTTCATCGGCATCGATGCGCCGGACTTCAACCTGGGCATCGAGCGCTGGCTGAAGCAGCGTGGCGTGCGCACCGTGCATTACGTCAGCCCTTCGGTCTGGGCGTGGCGCGAGAAGCGCGCCGAGAAGATCGGCAACAGTGCCGACCTCGTGCTGTGCCTGTTCCCGATGGAACCCCCCATCTACGCCCGGCACGGAATCGACGCGCGCTTTGTCGGTCATCCGATGGCCGATGACATTCCGCTGCAGGGCAACCGCGACGAAGCCCGTGCCGCGCTGGGCCTGCCGGCCACGGCGAAGGTGCTGGCGGTGCTGCCGGGCAGCCGCCTGGGCGAGATCTCGCGCCTGGGCGAGCCGTTCTTCGAGGCCGCGTGGCAGGTTTCCGAACGGATTCCGGGGCTGCACGTCGTGGTGCCTGCCGCCAATGCCGCCTGCCGTCGCCTGATCGAGGAACAGCTGTCGCGTTCGGCGCTGCCGGTCGCCTACTCGCATGTGCTTGATGGCCAGGCCCGCGACGCCATGATCGCCGCCGACGTGGTGGTGCTCGCCTCCGGTACCGCGACCCTGGAAGCCATGCTGGTGAAGCGGCCGATGGTGGTCGGCTATCGCGTCAACGAACTGACCTACCGCCTGGTCAAGGCGCTGGGCCTGATCAAGGTCGACCGCTTCGCCCTGCCCAACATCCTGGCCGGCCAGGACCTGGCACCGGAGCTGATGCAGCACGACTGCACGCCGGACAAGCTGGCCGCCGCCATCCAGCAGTGGTTCGACCATCCGCAACGGGCCGCCGACCTGCAGGGAACCTATTCGCGCCTGCATGAACGCCTGCGCCGCAATGCCTCGGCACGCGCCGCCGACGCTGTCGGCGAGCTGCTGGTACGCGAGCTGGACAAGGCATGAGCCGCCGCCACGCCGCCGCAGCCAGCCTGGCCCTGTTCGACGGTTCACTGCGGGTTGAACCGGACCGCCTGGTCGCCGGTGTCGATGAGGCCGGCCGTGGCCCGCTGGCCGGGCCGGTCGCCGTCGCGGCGGTGGTATTCGATCCTGCCCGCCCGCGCATCAACGGCCTGGATGACTCCAAGCAGCTCACCGCCGCGCGCCGCGAGCAGCTGTACGATCGAATCATCGATCGCGCCCTGGCCTGGCATGTGGTGCTGGTGGACGTAGCAGCGATCGACCGCCTGAACATCTACCAGGCCACCCTGCAGGGCATGCGCGACGTGGTGGCGGCCGTGGCCCACGTGGCCGGCTTCGCCCGCATCGACGGCAACGTGGTTCCGAAGGGGCTGGTACTGCCGGCGCAGGCGCTGGTTGGTGGCGATGGCATCGACCGCGCGATCATGGCGGCCTCGATCCTGGCCAAGGTGTCGCGCGACCGGTACATGCAGGACCTGCACGTACAGCATCCGCACTACGGTTTCGACCAGCACAAGGGCTACGGCACTCCGGCCCACCTGGCGGCACTGCGTGAACACGGCCCCTGTGGCGAGCACCGGCGCAGTTTCGCCCCGGTGCGTGAATGCCTGGAAAACCCGGCGGCCGCGGCCATCGCCTGAACAACCGCCGCCGGGCATGGCCCGGCGGCATCGTGCGCCCACATTGCCGCGGTAGCGCCGGGCCATGCCCGGCGGCATGTTCGCGCAATCGACGCGCCGTCAAGAGCTTGTCGCCTCCCCCTGCCCTCGCTACCCTGACCGGGCATTCCAGCGCTTCCCGACCCCGGCGACGAACTCCCGTCGGCACCCGGGGCCCCCGCGCTCCAACCTGGTCCGGCATGTCCAACTCCCGTTTCGTACATCTCCACGTCCACACCGAGTTCTCGCTGGCGGACTCGACCATCCGTGTGCCGGCCAAGCCGGACCAGGCCGACCCGAAGAAGGCCAAGCAGGCCAACCTGCTGTCACGCTCGGTCGAGCTGGGCCTGCCCGCGCTGGCGGTGACCGACCTCAACAATCTGTTCGCCCTGATCAAGTTCTACAAGGCAGCCGAAGGCGTGGGCATCAAGCCGATCGCCGGCGCCGACGTGATGATCGCCGAGGAGGGCCAGGACCCGTGGCGGATGACCCTGCTGTGCCGCGACCGCGAAGGCTACCTGAGCCTGTCACGGCTGCTGACCCGTGCCTGGATGGAGGGCCATCGTCCGGAAGGCGGCGTCGCCGTGCATCCGGACTGGTTGAAGGCGGGCAACGCCAACCTGTTCGCGCTGGCCGGGCGCGAGAGCCTGGCCGGGCGCCTGGCGCTGGACGGCAAGCACGACCTTGCCGAGCAGCATCTGGCCGACTGGCAGCGGGTGTTCGGCGATGGCCTGCACCTGGAGCTGACCCGCACCGGCCGCGATGGCGAGGAGGCCTTCAACCGC
Source organism: Stenotrophomonas sp. B2 (assembly GCF_014947095.1). NCBI lineage: Bacteria > Pseudomonadati > Pseudomonadota > Gammaproteobacteria > Lysobacterales > Lysobacteraceae > Stenotrophomonas > Stenotrophomonas sp. B2. Next base: position 319,053 of record NZ_JADCQA010000001.1, read on the forward strand.
TTCGCGCTGATGGCCGCCGGCCAGCGCGGCCTGCCGGTGGTGGCCAGCAACGATGTGCGCTTCCTTGCACCGTCGGACTTCAGCGCGCATGAGGCACGTGTGTGCATCTCGACTGGCCGCGTGCTGGACGATCCCAAGCGGCCGCGCGAGTACAGTGACCAGCAGTACCTGAAGTCGGCCGAGGAGATGTGCGCGCTGTTCGCCGACATCCCCGATGCGATCGACAACACGCTGGCGCTGGCCGAGCGCTGCAACATCGAGATGCGGCTGGGCACCTACTTCCTGCCCAACTACCCGGTGCCGGACGACGAGACCCTGGATACCTGGATCCAGAAGATGTCGCGCGACGGCCTGGAAGAACGCCTGCAGAAGAATCCGCTGGCGCCGGGCAAGACCCGCGAGGAGTACTTCGAGCGCCTCGAATTCGAGCTCGATACCATCATCAAGATGGGTTTCCCCGGCTACTTCCTGATCGTGGCCGACTTCATCCAGTGGGGCAAGAACCAGGGCATCCCGATCGGCCCGGGCCGTGGTTCCGGTGCCGGTTCGCTGGTGGCGTGGGCGCTGAAGATCACCGACCTGGATCCGCTGCCCTACAACCTGCTGTTCGAGCGGTTCCTGAATCCGGAACGCGTGTCGATGCCCGACTTCGACATCGATTTCTGCATGGACCGCCGCGACGAAGTGATCGACTACGTCGCACGCAAATACGGGCGCGAACGCGTCAGCCAGATCATCACCTACGGCACCATGGCCGCCAAGGCCGTGGTGCGCGATTCCGGCCGTGTGCTCGGTTTCCCCTATGGCCTGGTTGACGGCGTCTCCAAGCTGATCCCGAACATCCTCGGCATCCACCTGAAGGATGCGCTCGGCAAGGGCAAGGAAGGCCCGGGCTCGGAGATGGCATCGGCCGAGCTGATCCAGCGTTACGAAACCGAAGACGATGTCCGTGACCTGATCGATCTGGCGCTGCAGCTTGAAGACCTCACCCGCAACGCCGGCAAGCACGCCGGTGGCGTGGTGATCGGCCCCGAGCCGCTGAGCGAGTTCTGCCCGCTGTACGCCGAACACGACGAGAACGGCATCGGCAAGAATCCGGTCACCCAGTTCGACAAGAACGACGTGGAAGAAGTGGGCCTGGTGAAGTTCGACTTCCTTGGCCTGCGCACGCTGACCATCATCGACTGGGCAGTGAAGGCGATCAACAAGCGCCACGCGCGCGCCGGCATCCCGCCGGTGGACATCGCGGCGATCCCGCTGGACGACGCGCCGACCTACAAGGACATCTTCGCCAACGGCAACACCGGTGCGGTCTTCCAGTTCGAATCCTCGGGCATGCGCCGCCTGCTGAAGGACGCACGCCCCGACCGTTTCGAAGACCTGATCGCGCTGGTGTCGCTGTACCGCCCCGGCCCGATGGACCTGATTCCGTCCTTCAACGCGCGCAAGCACGGGCAGGAAGAAATCATCTATCCCGATCCGCGCACCGAAGCCATCCTCAAGGACACCTACGGCATCATGGTGTACCAGGAGCAGGTGATGCAGATGGCGCAGATCGTCGGCGGCTACTCGCTGGGCGGCGCCGACCTGCTGCGCCGTGCGATGGGCAAGAAGGTGCCGGCGGAAATGGCCAAGCACCGCGAGATCTTCCGCGAGGGTGCGGCCAAGGGCGGCGTCGACGGCCCCAAGGCCGACGAGATCTTCGACCTGATGGAGAAGTTCGCCGGCTACGGCTTCAACAAGTCGCACGCCGCTGCCTACGCGCTGGTCAGTTACCAGACCGCGTGGCTCAAGCGCCATTACCCGGCCGAGTTCATGGCGGCCACGCTGTCTTCGGACATGGACAACACCGACAAGGTGGTCGGCTTCCTCGACGAGGTGCGCAACCTCGGCCTGACCGTGCTGCCGCCGAAGGTGAACCAGTCCGCCTTCATGTTCGAGGCAGCCACGCCGGACACCATCCAGTACGGCCTGGGTGCGATCAAGGGTGTCGGCCAGGGTGCCTGCGAAGCGGTGGTGGACGAGCGGCTGCGGGGCGGAAACTACACCGACCTGCTCGATTTCTGTACCCGCGTCGGCTCGGCCAAGCTCAACCGGCGCACCCTGGAAGCGATGATCAACTGCGGCGCACTGGATGAGCTGGGCCGCAACCGCGCCTCGCTGATGCTGCAGCTGCCGGAAGTGATCAAGGCCACCGAGCAGATGGCACGCGAGCGCGCCTCCGGGCAGAACTCGCTGTTCGGTGGGCCGGACCCGACCGCGACGACGATCCAGCTGGACCTGCCGGAGGCCGAAGAGTGGCCCCTGCTGCAGCGCCTGAACGGCGAGCGCGACACGCTGGGCTTCTACCTCAGCGGCCATCCATTCGATCCGTGGCGCGACGACGTGCGCGATCTGGTCGGCAACGATCTGGGCGCGGTGGAAAAGATCTGGAGCGCCAACAGCGGTGGTGGTGGTGGCGGTGAGAAGCGGTGGCGGCCGGAAGTGCAGACCGTGCTGGCCGGCCAGGTGGTCGGCGTTCGCCGCAAGGGCGAAAGCCAGATCTTCATCCAGCTCGAGGACGGGCGTGGACGCGTGGAGTGCAGCGCGTTCTCCGACACCCTGGCCGAGTTCGGCCACCTGATGACCAAGGACCGCATCCTGGTGGTCAAGGGCGGCCTTCGTGAAGACGAATTCAACGGTGGCTACGCCCTGCGCATCCGCCAGTGCTGGGATTTCGATGAGGTCTGCGCCAACTACGCTACGCGCCTGTCGCTGCGGCTGGACCTGCGCCAGCAGCGGCCGGTGTGGGAGCGCATCGATGCCCTGCTCGACCGCCATCGCCCCGGCCGCACGCCCCTGCGCCTGGACCTGCTGCTGAAGGGCCCGCACGGCGGTATCGCCGGCATGCTCGACGTCTCCGGACAGAGCGCCGTGCGCATCGACTCGAAGCTGATGGAAGCGCTGCGCGCCGACCCGGCCGTGCGCACCCTGAAGGTGCGCTACAGCCCGCCCTGGGCCAGCTGATCCCGCCCCGCCAGGTCCCGCGTCCAGCCGGCGCGGCCAAGGCAGCGCGCTGCCTGCCGGCCAGCCCCTCCGTACGCTCCAGACAGGGGCGTACGGGGAATTTCACCGGGTTCGGCTACACTTTCCTCCTTCTTTACACGACGGCTTCCGATGAATCCGAACTACCTCGACTTCGAGCAACCCATCGCCGACCTGGAAGCGAAGATCCAGGAGCTGCGCAACGCCAGTGCCGGTCCGGCGGTCAATGTCGAGGCCGAAGTGCACGCGCTGCAGGACAAGCTGCGCATGCGTACCGCACAGATCTTCCGCAACCTGACCTCCTGGCAGGTGCTGCAGCTGGCCCGCCACCCGTCGCGCCCCTACACCGCCGATTACATCCGCATCATCTTCGATGAGTTCCAGGAACTGGCCGGTGATCGCGCCTTTGCCGACGACAAGGCCATCATGGGCGGCCTGGCCCGCATCAATGGCCGCGCGGTGATGGTCATCGGCCACCAGAAGGGCCGCGACACCAAGGAGAAGATCAAGCGCAACTTCGGCATGCCCAAGCCCGAGGGCTACCGCAAGGCGCTGCGCCTGATGAAGATGGCCGAGCGTTTCGGCCTGCCGGTGCTGACCCTGATCGACACCGCCGGCGCCTGGCCGGGCATCGACGCCGAATCGCGCGGCCAGTCCGAAGCGATCGCGCGCAACCTGATGGAAATGGCCGAACTGAAGGTGCCGGTGATCTGCACCGTGATCGGCGAAGGCGGCTCGGGCGGCGCGCTGGCACTGGGCGTGGGCGACCGCACCGTGATGCTGGAGTACGCGGTGTATTCGACCATTACCCCGGAAGGCTGCGCCTCGATCCTGTGGAAGGACGCCGGCAAGGCCAAGGACGCGGCCGAACAGCTGGGCCTGACCGCCCCGCGCCTGAAGAGCCTGGGCCTGGTCGACAAGGTCGTGCGCGAGCCGACCGGCGGCGCCCACCGCAACCCGACGCAGATGGCCCGGCGCCTGAAGGCCGTGCTGCTGAACGAGCTGGACGCGCTGGACAAGCTGTCCACCGGGGAACTGCTGGAGCAGCGCTACAAGCGCCTGCGCAGCTACGGCACCTACGAGGCCGCGTAATCGCTGCTTCCGCTGCACGGTAACGCCTGAAGCCGGGCAATGCCCGGCTTCAGAGGTGCCACATCCGTGTGGCGATACGTCCCTGTTCCTGCGCGTACGGACCCGCCGTACGCCGATCTGCTTACCAGTTGTAGGACATGCCCAGCGTGGCGCTGACTTCGCGGTAGCCGGAGTCACCGCGGCTCACGTCCAGACCGCCCCAGCCCGTCCAGCCCTTGGTGAATTCCACCCGCGCGCCTGCACCCAGCGCGTAGCGGTTGCGCGGCGCGTCGCTGTCCATGGCCACGTCATCGAACGCCATGCCACCCGTGCGGGCGTCGCGATACCAGTTCGCGGTCAGGTACGGGGTCACCACGGCGCCATGCGTGCCGGTCGATTCCGCTTCCAGGCGCAGGCCGAGGCGGCCGGACAGGCCACTTTCGCCCAGGCCACGCACCACGGTGCCGTTCTGCTCGGTATGTCGATCCGTGCTGACGTTGGTGTAGACCAGCTGCAGCTCCGGCTGCAGGCTGACCCTGCTGTCGCCCAGCGTGCCGACGCCGAAGCGGTAACCCGCCTCCAGCGAACCCTGCCACAGGTCGCTGTCGTAGCGCTCCGCGGCCAGGCCATCGCCTTCCACCCGGTTGTTGAAGCGGCCGTGCTGCACCCAGCTGTCCACATAGGCGCGGTCATTGTTCCAGCTGCCGTACACCCCTGCGGCCACGCCGGCGACCTTGCCGCGTGCCGCAAAGCCGGTCAGCGCCGAGGTGCTGGTGCTGTCAGCACGCCCACTACCGAGCATCACGCCCAGGCGGCCACGCCCTTCATCGAACAGCCCCACGTCTGCGCCCACCTGCACCACATGGCGCTGCGTGCGCAGATCCAGCTGCTCCTGCATGGCCCCCAGGCGCGCCTGCTGGCTGTCCACGCGTGCCCAGCCGTGCACACCCTCGGCAACGGCCGCATTGCCGTCGCGATCACTGCGCTGCAGGCGGAACAACTGCCCTGCGGCGTACTGGTTGGCCAGGTACGCGCCGGTCTCCGGGCGCAGCACCGGCTTCGGATCCGGATTGATCGGACCGGTCGGGTCGCAGTCGGGCAGCGACGGATCCAGGTCACAGGGATCCGGCGGCGTCACCGGCAGTTCCGAACGCAGGTACCAGTTGCCGTCGGCCTCATCCTTGAACAGGAAGTACTCGTACTGCCCGCCGACCGCACGGCCGACCAGGTCGAACTGCGCGTCGGACGCGCCGTTGATCTCGATCAGCTCGATGCCCTTGTCAGTCTGCGCGCCCTGGCCGCCGGCGTTGAGCACCCGCACATTGGCCTGCCCGGTCGCATCACCGGCGATCACCAGGCGGTCGGTCTGCGAGTCGTCCTCGCCAAGCACCGTGTTGAACACCAGCGTGCCGCCGTTACCAACAAACTCATCGAGTGACAGCGTATTGAAACCGCCCGCACCATCGCCCAGCTTGACCATGCTGCCCGCATCCAGCTGCAGACGGCCGACACTGCTGTCGCCGGTCAGCTGCCAGGTGCTCTGCTCACCCACCGCCACCGAGCTCGCATCGACGATGCGGCCGATCAGCGTGGCGCGGTTGCGCAGCGAGACATCCAGCTGGCCCGTGTAGGAGGCGCGATCGGCAATGATGTCGCCGGTCAGCGCCGCGTTCTCCACGTTGAAGCGCACCGCGGCGTTGCCGACCTGCCCTTCCTCGCCGTGCTTGACCAGCAGCAGCGTGCCGTCACCGGCAATCAGGCGCGCGCCATTGCGGATGTTGATCTCGGCGGATTCGCCGTCGACGTCGGCATCGGGATTGACCCAGATCGCCGGGCCGGTCTGCGACTCCAGGGTGGAATTGTCGACGTTCAACACGAGGTTGTCCGCGCCGCGGTAATCAAAGTACATGACCGCGCCGTTGCGGCTGGCCCGGACCGTCGAACCGTTGACGATGTCAGCCCTGCCCGCGCCCATACTCAGACCGACGTTGTGGTACCAGGCGGTGCTGTCGCGGTGTGCCACCGCCAGGTGCGAATTGTCCATCAGCAGGTAAACGTCACCCTGGCCACCGCGGAAGTCCGGGAACAGGGCGATGGCACCACCGATGGAATCGATCCGCGTGTTGTAGAGGCGTGCCGACGAATCAACCGAGATGTTGAACTGGGTCATGCCCAGATCGAAACGGCTGTCATGGGCGATCAGGCTGGAACCCGATTGCACGTGCACGTTCTCATGCTCGTTGCGGACCAGCACGTCCGTACGGGTGAGCACGACGTTGGAACCGTAGGTCGCATTGATGCCGTAGGTGGACGCGTCGGTCACCGTCAGGTTGGACCCATTGGTCACCCACCATGCTTCGGTCGGGTCACCCTGCACCACCTCGTGGTCCTCGTCGTTGAGGTTGCCGGCCAACGCGTGCTGCGCCAACGGCAGGGCCAGTGCCAGCAGCAGGCACTGCGAGAGCGGACGTAGGGCAAGGGAACGCCCGCCTGCGGCGGAACGATGGGTATGTTTCATGACGGATCTCCAGAGAGGGCACGTAAGCGGCACAGCGTGCATGCAGTACCTGGCGATCCAGCCCGCACCCACGCGGAGCGATGACGGGACTGTTGCAGGCAGCCGCTGTGTCGAAGACGCGCAGTATCTGGAGACGCACGGGCGGGGCCCATGCAATTTGTTGCAAGGAGCGCCGCGCCGCTCGTCAGGTTACGCGGCGATTCATCTGGAGGTGCGCGATGTGCGCCGGCTCAGAAGGGTTTGGCCAGCACCAGCCAGACGATCGGAATGAAGGCCAGCAGCGGGATTTCGTTGATCCAGCGCAGCGCGCGCGAGGACGGCAGAGGCCGGCCCTTGGCGACGCCCTTGAGCAGGCGGCCGGTCCAGCCGAAGTAGACCAGCAGCAGCACCACCAGGCCGAGCTTGGCATGCAGCCAGCCGGCACCGCCCGGCGCGACCATCGTCGGGAAGTCCGGAATGACCCGGTAGCCCAGCCACAACACCAGTCCCAGGACGAAGGCCAGGCCGAACATCGAGTGGCCGAAACGGTAAAGACGCAGGCCCATCAGCTGCAGGCGCTCGACCACCGCGGGTTGTCCCACCGCCTCGGCCAGGTTCACCAGGATGCGCGGCAGATAGAACACCGTCGCCATCCACGCCACCACGAACACGATGTGGAAGGTCTTGACCCAGTAGTAGCTCTGCATGCGCTCGCTCCAGCGGCTGGCGTAGGTGGCGGCCATTCTCGCATGGCGTGCCGGTGTACCGGCTGCGGTCGGCGCGACCGATCGACGCACGGCGAGCGGCAACGCCGTACGATAGGCACCGTTTTCAACGAAACCTCCTTCTGCGTGGACAAGACCTACGACGCCGCCTACTTCCAGCGCTGGTACCGCCAGGCCGACATCGGCGGCAGCGCCCGCCTCGCCCGCAAGGTGGCATTGGCGGTGGCCACTGCCGAGTACTACCTGGAGCGGCCGATCCGCAGCGTGCTGGACATCGGCTGCGGCGAGGGGGCCTGGCGCGCGCCGCTGCGGAAACTGCGTCCGAAGGTCGAGTATCTGGGCTTCGACAGCAGCGAGTACGCTGTGCGTCGCTATGGCCGGACCCGCAACCTGCATCTGGCCCGCTTCGGCGACTTTGCCTGGCTGCGGCCGTGCGCGCCGGTGGACCTGCTGGTCTGCTCGGACGTGATGCACTACGTGCCCGACCGCGAGCTGCGCGCCGGCCTGGCCGGCGTGGCCGAGCTGACCGGCGGCATCGCGTTCCTGGAGAGCTTCGCCGCGGAGGACGCATTCGAGGGCGACCATGAGGGCTTCCAGGCCCGCCCGGCAGGCTGGTATCGCCGGACGCTGGCCCGGCACGGTCTACAGCCGGCAGGGTCGCACTGCTGGCTCGGCCCCGCCCTGGCAGGCGATGCGGCCGCGCTGGAACGGATGTGAATCCGGATTCATTATTTTCAGCCAACTTAACCTGCGGGACACCCGGATGGGATATGCTGCGCGGCAACATATGACCATACATATTCGGTCGTCATGCTCTATCAACTGCACGAACTGACCCGCAACCTGCTCGCCCCCTGGGTGCACCAGGCCCAGGCCAACGCCAAGTTCTTCGCCAATCCCGGCCACTGGTGGTCGCAGATGCCGGGTGCCGAACGCCTGGCGGCGGTCAACGAACTGTTCCATCGCATCGGCAAGGATTACGAGAAGCCCGAGTGGGGCATCAACGAAATCGAGGTCGAAGGCGAACGCGTGCCGATCGTCGTGCACGAGGAAGTGAGCAAGCCGTTCTGCAAGCTGCTGCGCTTCAAGCGTCACAGCAACGAAGCCGACCAGCTGCACACCATGCTCAACCAGCCCTTCGTGCTGGTGGTGGCGCCGCTGTCCGGCCATCACGCCACGCTGCTGCGCGATACCGTGCGCACGCTGCTGCGCGACCATCGTGTCTATGTCACCGACTGGGTCGATGCGCGCATGGTTGCGGCCAGCGAAGGTGATTTCGGCCTGGACGACTACATCGCCTACATCCAGGAGTTCATCCGCCACCTTGGCGTCGAGCGCCTTCACGTGGTCAGCGTGTGCCAGCCGACCGTACCGGTGCTGGCTGCGGTATCACTGATGGCCAGCCGTGGCGAGCCCACCCCGCGCACGCTGGTGATGATGGGCGGTCCGATCGACGCACGCTGCAGCCCCACCGCGGTGAACAATCTGGCGACCCAGAACCCGCTGTCCTGGTTCGAGAACAACGTCATCCACAGCGTGCCGGCCGGCTACCCCGGCGCAGGCCGTCGCGTGTACCCGGGCTTCCTCCAGCACGCCGGCTTCCTGTCGATGAATCCCAGCCGCCATTTCAGCTCGCACTGGGACTTCTACGCCGACCTGGTCAAGGGCGATCTGGAAGACGCCGACGCGCACCGCCGCTTCTATGATGAGTACAACGCGGTGCTGGACATGCCTGCCAGGTACTACCTGGACACCATCCGCGTGGTCTTCCAGGACTTCCTGCTGCCGCGCGGAGAGTGGGTGGTCAACGGCGAAAAGGTCGACCCTTCGGCGATCCGCGATACCGCGCTGCTGAGCATCGAAGGCGAACTGGACGATATCGCGGGCCTCGGCCAGACCGAAGCTGCGCAGGCGCTGTGTACGGGCATCCCGGCCGAGCGCCGCGAGCATTTCATCGTCGAAGGTGCCGGCCATTACGGCATCTTCAGCGGCCGCCGCTGGCGCGAGGTGGTGTACCCGAAGGTACGCGACTTCTTCGCAGCGCACGCAGAAGCGCCAGCGGCAAAAGCGAAGAAGAAGAGCAACGTCACCCCGCTGCGCCGCAAGGCGGGCTGACCCCGCGCCGGGGGTCGGATCCCTTTCCAACAGAAAGGGCTCTGACCCCGGCACCCCGCTCGAACGGAGTCAGAGCCCTGTTCTGCGAACAGGGATCCCACCCCTTGTCGCTTACAGGCGCACCAGCAGGTTCTTGGCGATCAGGCCATGCAGCCTGCCGATGCCGCGTGCCAGGTGCAGCGTCAGCAGCAGCAGCAGGGCACCCGCCGCGGCGACCACGATCCCGACCAGCGGCGAGGCAGCCATCGGCAGCACGTTCACGCCATCAACGTACACGCCCGGGATTTCCCCGCTGAAGATCGCTGCCACCGGCGCCCAGATCAGTCCCAGCGACAGCGACAGCAGCGTCACCGCGATGGTGAAGTAGACAATGCCCAAGGGCAGCATCAGCACGAAGTACAACAGCGTCAGCCAGGTGCGGCCGTCCGTGAACATGTCGCCGATACGCTGCAGCCAACTGCGGCTGCGGTCGGTATAGCGCGGCCGCCGCGGCATGCGCTCGCCCAGCAGCGCCTCGACCAGGCGCCCCTCCAGCAGTGCCAGCCCGCGCACCGAACCGAAGAACAGCACCGTCAACGGCACGCCGATGATCAGGATCAGCAGGCCGAGCGACAGCGACAGGCCGGTCACCACCCAGGTGAAGAAGAAGATGCCGGTGGCCAGCGACAGCAGCATGTAGAACAGCGCGCCATAGGTGTGCGGATCGGCCACCACGCCAAAGAAGCGCGACAGCAGCGAGCGCGGCACCGGCACCGGCGGTGCCGCGGCCGGTTCCACACCACTGGCCTCGGCTGCCACACGCAGCACCGGCGCGGTGTCGGCGCGCGGCGTGCGCAATGCGCGGTTCACGGTGACTTCCGTTTCGCGGTAGATCTCCGCCACTTCATCTGGCGCACCGTAGCTGCCGGCCACATCGGCAATCACCTCCGCCTCGCTGCGGCCGGGCTGGGCGGCCAGCTCGGAACGCAGGTATTCCTCGGCGTCATACAGCGCGTCCTGCACCATCGCCGGATCGGCGCCTTGCAGCGCCGCGCGCAGCTGCGCCAGGTACTGCGGGATGGTGGTCGGCAGGGCGCGGCCTGCCAGGCTCGGGTCGTTCATTGCGGTACCCCCTCCAACACGGAATCGACGGAATCACGGGTGGCCTGCCAGGCCTGGCGCCACTGCGCCAGCACTTCGCGGCCACGGTCATTGATGCGGTAGTAGCGCCGGGGAGGCCCGCTGCTGGAGGGCTCGACATGGCTCTCCAGCAGGCCGCCGCTCTCCAGGTTGCGCAGCACCGGATACAGCGCGCTCTGCTTGCCACTCAGCACGCCCTCGCCCACGCGCTCCAGCTCCTTGGCGATGAGATATCCGTACAGCGGCTCGCCGGTACGGGCCAGCACTGCCAGCAGGGCCAGCGACACCGTTCCGGCGCTGAGCTCCTTCTGGAACTTCTTCAGGTGGATGTCGTCTTCCGACATGCCCGGCCCTCCACTACGTTGAAGTCCACAGTAGTGCGAAGTTCGGTATAGCGAATGTGTCGTTAGTCACACTGCCTTTGGATCGGTCGGCAGACCATCTGGCCGTCACACTCTTGCCTTGCTTGCCCCTCCTGGCGCGACATACCGTCCCCTTCCAGCAGCGCAGTGGCTGATCCAGCTCCTGCAAGCTAGACGATCCTGGGAATATCCACTTATGACCGAGTTTTATTATTGCGACTTCTGGTTTGCTGCAAGGAAATCCGCGCGAAACATGATCAGTGAATCCGAGGCCAAATCGAGACATGAGAGCCTGGCTCCCTATACGGTTCTCGTCGGCTCCCCTACCACTCCATCAGCGTTTATCCAAATGCTGTTGGACAAAGAAATGATTGGCGTTGACTTTCTGGATGAGCATCTAAGGGAACGTCTGACGTATCAGTTCCAACGAGTGACACCGGACAGGCTGTTCTTGAGCATGGTGGTGCACCGGGAATTCACTGGAAAGAGCGACAACGTTGCTGAAGGAACCTGCTATATCTTCAGCGAAGATGGTCGGCTGACCATAACCAAGGAAAATTTTTCGCCCCATCATCTGGAAGAGTGTTCGACTACGCACGACCCAGTAGGCAACTACGAGCCTGTTCCTGTCTTCGGCCATTACTCCGGTCTACTTGCAGAAGAAAGATAGACGTTGATACCAGACCGATTGGATCGGCCAAGAGGCCGTGCGCAGGCTGACGCGATCGCCCTACATGCCGCTTGGCGATGTGGTCTCTAGTCGCGCAGAATCGAACCCTCGTTCATGTTCCGGGGTTCCCATGCCGCACCGTCGTCGCCTTGCCCTGACCGCCCTCGCCCTGGCCTGCCTGTTGCCCTCGCTGGCCAGCGCCGCCACGCCCTACCGCAGCCCGCAGCAGATTCTCGATGCGTCGGCGGCCAGCGACTGGCGCACCCCGGACCCGGCCAACCTGCTGTACATGGACCTGCCGTCCGGGCGGGTGATCATCGAGCTGGCACCCCAGTTCGCCCCACGCCATGTCGCCAACATCCAGACGTTCGCCCACGAGCACTTCTGGGACGGCACCAGCATCTATCGTTCCCAGGACAACTTCGTCGTGCAGTTCGGCGATGCCGACGCCGATGACCCGGCCAAGGCCAGGCCGTTCGGCAGTGCCGCGCGCAAGCTGCCGGCCGAGTTCGAGCGTGCCAGCGCCGGCCTGAAGGTGAGCGTGCTGCCGGACCGCGATGGCTGGGCGGCGCAGACCGGTTTCGTCGATGGCTTCCCGGTCGGACAGGATCCGCAGGCCGGCAAGGCCTGGCTGGCGCACTGCTACGGCATGCTGGGGGCCGGTCGCAACAACGACGAGGACAGCAGCATCGGTGCCGAACTGTACGTGGTGACCGGGCAGTCGCCACGTCAGCTGGACCGCAACATCACCTTGGTCGGTCGCGTCCTGAAGGGCATGGAACTGCTCAGCGCGATCCCGCGCGGCCCGGCGCCGATGGGCTTCTATGAAGACCCGAAGCTGCGCACGCCGATCATTTCGATCCGCCGTGCCAGCGACGTGGCGGCCGCCGAACGCACGCCGATCCAGGTGTTGCGTACTGATTCAAAGACTTTCGCCGATACGGTGGAGGCGCGACGCAATCGCGTGGATGATTTCTACAAGCGTCCGGCTGGGCATATCGATCTGTGCAATGTTCCGGTGCCGGTGCGGTGATGGGTTCCTGCACGTGACGCGTGCTGAAGGTGCTTCACTGTTCATGGGCGTTACTTTTCTTTGTACGCAAAGAAAAGTAACCAAAAGAAACGTTCCGCCGACCGCGAGCCGATGCGCGTTGCGCATCGGTACCCTGCGCTCCTCGGCCCGTCGAGGGACGGCGCGGGAACTCGCTGCGCTCAGACACCCGCGCCTCTTCGCCCTCGCCGGACCTGCGGTGCTCGGCTCGCTCAAGGCGGACCCAGATCAAAGTCCACAGCTGCACCCAGCAGATCCACGTCAAGCGTGGATGCTGTTGCTGTTGCTGTTGCTGTTGCCGTTGAACTTGATCTTCAGTCCGCCTTGAGCGAGCCGAGCATCGCAGGGGAATCAGGGGCGAAGAGGTGCCGATGTCTGAGCGCAGCGAGTTCGGCACCGTCCCCTGATTCACCGAGAAGCGCAGGGGACCGACGTGCGAAGCACGGCGGCTCGCGGCTTGGCGGCGCGTTTCTTTTGGTTACTTTTCTTTTCGCGCGAAAAGAAAAGTGACGCCCATGAACAGTGAAGCACCTTCAGCACGCGTCACGCGCGAAACCGCTCAGCCCTTCTGACTCACCGCCACGCTACCCAGAATCAACGCACCCGCAATCAGCATCTGCAGCGTCACCGGCTCACCCAGGAACAGCCACGCGAACGCCGCACCGAACAGTGGAATCAGGTAGGTCACCGTGGATGCACGCGACGGGCCGATGCGGCCGATCAGACGGTAGAACATCAGGAACGCCAGCCCGGTGCAGGCCACGCCCAAGGCAATCGCCGCGCCCCACGCCTTGAGCGGAATCGCGGCCTGCGGCCAATGGCTCACCGCCATCGGCAGCATCCACAGCGAGGCGCAGGACAGCGTCGCCGCCGCTGCGGCAGCGGACGGCAGGCCTGCCATGTGCCGCTTCACCAGGTTCACCCCCAGGCCGTACAGCAGCGATGCCGCGGCACCGGCCAGCACGGCCGTGCCGATGCCCAGGCCGGACACCTTGGCCGTCGCCAGCACCACCACGCCGGCAAAGCCGACCAGCAACGCACCCGCGCGACGCACACCGATCTTCTCGCCGAAGAACAGGAAGGCGATGAGCGCGGCGAACAGGACCGTCATCGCATTGCAGATCGCACCGATCGCCGCCGGTGCGTGCTCGGCGGCGTAGGCGAACAGCACAAACGGCAACGCCGAGTTGACCAGGCCGATCGGCGCCAGCCACAGCCAGCGCCGCGGCGGGAACTGCGCCCGCGCGCGCCACAGGAACGGCAGCAGTACCAGTGCCCCCAGCAGCAGACGCACCTCGACCAGGGCGAACGGGCCGAACGATGGCACCGCCACCCGCATGAACAGGAACGAGCACCCCCAGATGGCGCCCAGCAGGGTCAACTCCAGCGGCGTGCGCCAGTCGCGCTCGGCCGCCTGTGGGACCGCATTCATGCCCTGCCTCCGTCCATCATCCACTCCTCGGTTGGTGCAACAGGATCAGACGCAGACGCCCGCCGCACAAGCGCGTAGTATCGCTGCCAGCCACAAATATCGTTTGAGGCTGGACATGCAGCTACGCCCTTCCCTGCTCCCTGCCCTGGCCGTGTTCGCGGTCGCCGCGCGCCACCAGAACTTCGCCCAGGCCGCGCAGGAACTGCACCTGACCGCCAGCGCGGTCAGCCACCATGTCCGCCGCCTGGAAGAGGTGCTGGAAACCCGCCTGTTCCTGCGCCATGCCCGCGGCGTGCGGCTGACCGCCGAAGGCCGGCAGCTGGCCGACGCCGCCAGTGCGGCGTTCACCGATGTCGCCGCCGTCGCCCACAATCTGCATCCGGATGCGGACAGCGTGCCGCTGCGCATCACCACCCTGCGCTCGCTGTCGTACTGCTGGCTGCTGCCACGCCTGCCGCGCTTCACCCAGGCGCATCCGCACATCCGGGTGGAACTGCACACCGGCAGCGGCCTGGACCGCTACGACGACAACGGACCGGAGGTCGGCATCCGCTATGGCCTGGGCCAGTGGCCGGGGCTGCATGCGCAACACCTGATGGACGACAGCCTGTTCCCGGTCGCCTCGCCGGCGCTGCCGGGCGTGGAAGCCCTGCACGATCCGGCGCGCATCGCCGAACTGCCGCTGCTGACCGATCTCTCGCCGCAGGGCTGGCGCGACTGGTTCCGTCATGCGGGCGTACGCCCGCCCTCGCCGCTGCCGCCGATGCACACCTTCGCCGACAGCACCGATGCGATGCGGGCCGCGGTGTATGGCATGGGCGCGGTGCTGGCGCGCACCCACATCGCCCAACCCTACCTGCAGCGCTACGAGGTGGTGCGGCTGCCTGGGCCCGCCCTGAAGGCCCGCTATGCGTATTACGTGGTGCATGCCGAAGGCCAGCCGCCCAGCCCTGCCGCACGCCTGTTCATCGATTGGCTGCTGGCCCAGGCACAGGACGACCGCACACCGATCCCGGCACTGCCCGACAGTCTGCTCGGCCGCGCGCCCACGCCCGGCTGACCAGGCCCTCACCCGGTCTTTGCCCATCGCTGGCTACGCTGCGGATACCTCCACAACGACCTGCATCTGCCATGGCCCTGCTGCGAATGCGCATTACTGGAACCGAAGACGACGCCCGTGCGATCAGCGACCTGCTGCTGGGCCTGGAAGGCATCGAACATGTCGAGGAAACCGACGATCTGATGCCGCACATGGACGACGATGACTCCAGTTCGGCAGGACTGTCCGATGACATCGGTCCGGGCATCCACGAACTGGAAGTGGAAGTGGGCAACGAAAGCACCGCGCAGAAGGTTCGTGACGCGGTGCAGGAGCTTGCGCTGGAGCTGGACGTGTTCGTCGAATACGAGACCGACGAAGGCTGAGCATCGCCGGGCGTGGCCCGGCGAACCCGCGCGTTACGGCGTCCGACGGCGGCGACGCAACCCCGCCCTCACACCCCATCCTGCGATCAGTACCAGTACCGCGACCGGCAGCAATGCAGCCGCCGCACGGATCAGGAAGGCGATACTGGTACTGAGGATGCTGCCCGACTCGCTCAGCGCATCGCCGATCTCGCTGCGGCCGCGCTCGCCGGAGGTGGTACCGAAGTGCAGCGTCAGCAGCTGCGTATCGATGCGGCGACGCTGCTGCGCGGCGTCCTTGCTGGCCTGCTCCACCCCCGCCTCGATCTCCGACAGGCGCGTGCTGATCGCCAGCAGATCCTCGATCTTCAGACCGCCACGGTCCTGGTAGGCGAGCAGACGTGCGTGTTCCTTCTCCAACCGTGCCTTGGTCAACGCGGTATCGGCCACCTGCTGTGCAAGATCCTCGGCGCGGGTGGTGCGCGACTGCAGTGTGCCGCCCTCGCCCGCCAGGCCGATCAGGGGCTCCACGCCCTTCGGCGCGATGCGCACACGGACCTCGCCGCTGGGCGAATCGCCACTGCGCTGGTCCACCTGCAGCACCGCACAGTCGCCGAACTTCGCACTCTGGCAGGCCTGCGCGACCTGCTGGATGCGCGGCGCGATCGCTTCCGCGTCCAGCTGTACCTGTACGTCGTGTTCATAGGCCAGGAAGGCGCCTTCGGGCGACGCCACGGCTTCGGCTGTGACACCACCGCCGCCGGCCGCGTGCTCCACCTTCGCGCAGGCCGCCAGGGCCAGCACGAGTGCCGGCACGGTCAATGCGCCCACCCATCCATGACGGACCGTCACGCTGCGGCTCCGTCGTAGGAGGTCACCGACAGGCCGGCCAGGTCGACCTGCGGCAGGCAGCGCACGTTGACCGCCACCATGGCCGCACCGCTGCGCGGATCCACGGCCTCGCTGTACGGTGCAGTGCCGCACTCGCGGCAATGGTGGTGGTCGATGTGGTGCCTGTTGAACTGGTAGGTGGCCACATCGGCTGGATCGGTCTGCAGCTGGAATGCCTCGCGCGGCGCAAACCACAGCAGGCTGCCGCGGCGGCGGCACATCGAGCAGTTGCAGTCGATGACGTCGCTGATCGGGGCCTCGGCCTGCACCGTGAATGCGATTCTGCCGCAATGGCAGCTTCCCTGGTATTCCATGTCCTTTTCTCCGCTGGCGGGTCCGTGTAGGTGCCAATGGTAATCCTATGGCACGGGGACAAAGCAGCCCTGGCGGCCTATGCTCGGGGTTTGACCCCGTACAGGAATGCCGATGCGCCCGCATCTTCTTGCCCTCGCCCTGGTCGCCGCCCTCGCCGGCTGCCAGCAGGCCGACGCCCCGACCGCCGGTTCCACCTCCGCCGCCAGCCAGCAGGCCGGTGACGCGGCAGCCGATGCGGCCTTTGCCGAACTGTCCAAGCGCGCCCTGGACACCTGGATGCAGTTGTCCCCGGTCAGCGCCACCCAGATCGGCGACCACCGCTACGACAGCGAGATCGACGACCTGAGTGCGGCCGGCCAGCAGAAGACTGTCGCCGCCTACAAGGCATTGCTGGGCGAGCTGGACAGGATCGACGTGGCCAAGCTGGGCCGGGAGAACCAGGTCGATGCCGCCATCCTGCGCAACCAGCTGCAGTCGGAAATCTGGAACGCCGAAGTGCTGCAGTCCGGCAAGTGGGATCCGCAGCTGTACAACGGCATCGCCGGCAGCGCGATCTACGGCCTGATGGCACGCGAGTTCGCGCCGCTGCCGGAACGGCTGAAGTCGGCCACCGCGCGCATGGAAAAGCTGCCGGCGATCTTCGCCCAGGCCCGCGAGAACCTCGATCCGGCGCGTGTGCCGAAGATCCATGCCGAGACGGTGGCCAAGCAGAACAAGGGCATTCTCAGCATCGTCGATACCTTCATCACCCCGCATATCGGCGAACTGCCGCAGGCCGACCAGCAGCGCCTGCAGGCCGCCATCGATGGCCTGAAGAAGGCCGTGGACGAGCAGCAGACTTGGCTGGACAAGACCCTCGTGCCGAACGCGAAGGGTGATTTCCGCATCGGCGCGGAGAAGTACGACCAGAAGCTCAAGTTCGCCCTCAGTTCTTCGCTGTCGCGGCAGGAGATCGGTGAGCGCGCGCGTGCCGAGCTCAAGCGCGTGCGCGAAGACATGTACGGCATCGCGCAGACGGTGCTGAAGGACAAGCCGGGCGCGCCGGAGATGCCGGCGCAGCCGACCGACGAGCAGCAGCAGAAGGCCATCGAGGCCGCGCTGGAACTGGCCTACGCCGACAAGCCGGCACGTGACAAGGTGGTCGACGACGCCAAGGCCGCGCTGGACCAGTCCACCGCGTTCGTGCGCGAGCACGACCTGATGACGCTGCCGGATGCGCCGGTGGACATCATCCTGATGCCGGAATTCCAGCGTGGCGTGGCCGTGGCCTACTGCGATTCGCCGGGCCCGCTGGACAAGAACCTGAAGACCTTCTACGCGGTGTCGCCGATTCCCGACGACTGGAACGACAAGCAGGTCGATTCCTTCCTGCGTGAGTACAACTCGCGCATGATCCACCTGCTGAGCATCCATGAGGGCACGCCGGGCCATTACCTGGAAGGCTGGCATTCGGCCAAGTTCCCCTCCACCCTGCGCGCAGTACTGCGGTCGGGCCTGTTCGCCGAAGGCTGGGCGGTCTACACCGAGCGCATGATGCAGGAGCAGGGTTACCTCGACAACGATCCGCTGTTCCACCTGGTGCAGCTGAAGTTCTACCTGCGCACGATCTCCAACGCCATCCTCGACCAGGGCGTGCACGTGGACAACTGGGATCGCGAGAAGGCGATGCACCTGATGACCCACGACGCGTTCCAGCAGGAGAGCGAAGCGGCCGGCAAGTGGGTGCGCGCGCAGCTGACCTCGGCGCAGCTGCCGACCTACTTCGTGGGCGCGCAGGAGCACTTCGACACCCGCAAGGCGATGCAGGACAAGCTGGGCGACAAGTTCAACCTGAAGGCCTACCACGACCAGATGCTGTCCTACGGCGCACCGCCGGTGCGCTTCGCCCGCCAGCTGATGCTGGACCAGCCCATCGAGTAAGCGGCTGCGCTGGATGTGGATGATGAACGGCCCGGGCAACCGGGCCGTTCTTCTTTGCGCCGCATCCACGCCCTGCGCGGAACGGCCGCAGCCGAAACGGCTACTGGTCGGCCGCCACGAACCCGCCGGTCTGCCGTGCCCACAGCCGCGCATACAAGCCACCGGCCGCGATCAGCTCGGCATGGCTGCCGGTTTCCACGATCCGGCCCTGGTCCATGACCACCAGACGGTCCATGCGCGCGATGGTCGACAGCCGATGCGCGATCGCGATCACCGTCTTGCCTCCCATCAGTTCGTCCAGGCTGTCCTGGATCGCGGCTTCCACTTCGGAATCCAGCGCCGACGTCGCCTCGTCCAGCACCAGGATCGGCGCGTCCTTCAGCAGCACGCGGGCAATGGCGATTCGCTGGCGCTGGCCGCCGGACAGCTTCACCCCACGCTCGCCGACATGTGCGTCGTAGCCACGGCGCCCCTGCCCGTCCACCAGCGTGTCGATGAACGCTTCCGCACGCGCCTTGGCGACCGCAGCACGCAACTGATCATCGGTGGCATCCGGGCGCCCGTACAGCAGGTTGTCGCGGATCGAGCGGTGCAGCAGCGAGGTGTCCTGGGTCACCACGCCGATCTGTTGGCGCAGGCTCTCCTGTGTGACATGCGCGATGTCCTGGCCGTCGATCAGGATGCGGCCGCTTTCCAGGTCATACAGCCGCAGCAGCACATTGACCAGGGTCGACTTGCCGGCACCGGAGGGCCCGACCAGGCCGATCTTCTCGCCCGGCTTCACCACCAGGTCAAGGCCGGCGATCACGCCGCCCTTCTTGCCGTAGTGGAAATGGACATCCTGGAAGTGCACGCCGCCCTGGGTGACCTGCAGCGGCACGGCGTCCTCACGGTCCTGCACGGTGAGCGGCTGGGCGATGGTGGTGATGCCGTCCTGCACCGTACCGATGTCCTCGAAGATGCCGTTGATGGTCCACATGATCCAGCCCGACATGTTGTGGATGCGGATGACCAGGCCCGTCGCCAAGGTGATCGCGCCGACGGTGATGTGGCCACCGTTCCACAGCCACAGTGCCAGGCCACAGGTCCCGGCGATCAGGAAGCCGTTGACGATGGCGATGGCCAGGTCCATGCCGGTCGTCACCCGGGTCTGCGCGCGGTGCTTGACCGCCAGCTCCTGGATCGACTCGGCCACGTAGGCCTGCTCGCGGCCGCCATGGGCGAACAGCTTCAGCGTAGGAATGTTGGTGTAGCCATCGACGATGCGACCCATCGCCTTGGAGCGTGCTTCCGAGGCGATCCATGCCCGCTCCTTCGCGCGCGGCACGAAGTAGACCATGATCACTGCATAGGCAATCAGCCACAGCAGCAACGGCATCATCAATCGCCAGTCGGCCTGTGCGAACAGATACAGCGCGGTGCCGGTATAGACCACGATGTACCAGAGCGAGTCGACCATCTGCACAGCCGATTCGCGCAGCGACGTGCCGGTCTGCATCACCCGGTTGGCGACGCTGCCTGCGAAGTCGTTCTGGAAGAAGCTCAGGCTCTGACGTACCACGTAGTTGTGCATCAACCAGCGCGAACGATTGCTCAGGCCTGGCACGATGGCCTGGTTGACCAGCAGGTTGTGCAGGCCGACCAGCACCGGGCGCGCGATCACGGTGATGAACAGCATCCAGCCCAGCTCATTGGCGTGACGTTTGAAAAAGCCGGCGCCGGGCTGCTCGGCGACCATGTCGACGATGCGGCCCAGGTAATCAAACATCGCCACTTCCACCAGCGCCAGCAGCAGGCCAGCGATCAGCGTGGCCAAGAGCACCGGCCACACCGGCCGGAGGTAGTGCAGGTAGAACGGCAGCACCCTGCGCGGCGGCATCCGCCCGTCCACGGGCGGGAACACCGGAATCAGGGATTCAAACCAACGGAACATCGCATTCCCTCGCCTCTTGCAACCGACGGAGTATCCCATGCCGGATGTGTACGCCAACCGACGATGCGCGGTGCCGGTAGCGCCGGCCCGTGTTCGCCGGGCATGGCCCGGCGCTACCGATCATGCGGCGTCAGTTGACCGGGGTGAACAGCAGGTCCTGGAAGTCGAAGCTGAAATCGGTCAGGTCGGAGATCGGCTGCATGCGCACCTCGCGCACCTTGCCATCCGGGTCGAGACTGATGTTCACGAAGGCATCGGCATTGAGCGAACGGTCGTCCCAGCGCACGATGAAGGTGTCGTGCTGCCAGTGCTCCAGCCGGCCGCTCAGCTGCGCGGTCTTCATGAAGCGCAGGCGCAGCCCCTTGCCTTCCGTGCTGATCTGCATGTCGCCATACCAGCGGTCGCGGAAGGTGCCGGTGTAACCGGCCAGCGGCAGCGAGGGAGTGCTGCCCCTGACACGCGCTGCCTGGTGCTTGGCCCAGGCCTCATCGGCCTTGTCCTGGCCCTTGGCCACGGCCTTGGCATAGGCGTCCACCCAGTCGTGCTTCTCCGCACCCAGATAGGCATCGAGCACGCTCAGCGTGATCGCGTTGAACGCGGCGCCCACTTCCTGGTTGGTCAGCACCACGACCCCCAGCTTCTCGCCCGGCACCAGCGTCAGCCGCGAGACCATGCCCGGCCAGCCACCGGTGTGCCAGACCAGCTTCTGCCCGCGGTAATCGCTCAGGCTCCAGCCTTCGCCGTAACCGGCGAAGTTCGGCCGCGCCGGTGCCAGCTCCGGCACGCTCGGCGCCGGAATCGACTGCGGCGTGATCATGCGCCACATCTGCTGCTGGCTCTTCGCGGTGAACAGCGGGCTGCCATCGGCCAGCGCGCCCTCGGCCAGCTGCACCTGCATCCAGCGCGCCATGTCGTGCGCGCTGGAATAGATGCCGCCGGCCCCGGCATTGTTCGACCAGGTCAGCGGTGCGACGGTGCGCAGATCCTTGAAATCGTACTTGGCGTGTCCGACGGCCGCCTTGTCGCCGGGCCGCAGGTGGTCGGCGTTGTAGCGCGTGCCCGCCATGCCCACCTTGTCGAAGATGCGGGTCTGCAGGAACTGCTGGTAGCTCATGCCGGAAACGTGCTCGATCACCTGCTGGGCGACGGCGTACAGGATGTTGTCGTAGGCATAGCTCTCGCGGAATCCCCCTTTCAACGGCACCTTGCCCAGCCGCTCCACCACTTCGGCATTGCTGTAGGCGGTGGCCGGCCAGAACAGCAGGTCGCCCGCGCCCAGGCTGAGGCCGCTGCGATGCGAGAGCAGGTCACGGATCGTCATCTGCCCGGTCACGAACGGATCGGACATGCGGAACGACGGCAGGTGGTCAATCACCTTGTCGTCCATCTTCAGCTTGCCGTCCTCGGCCAGCAGGTTCAGCGAGGTGGCGGTGAACGCTTTGGTATTGGAGGCGATCGCGAACAGGGTATCGGCCTGCACAGGATCCGGCCTGCCCTGCTCACGCACGCCCCAGCCGCGTTCCAGCACCACCTTGCCGTCCTTGACCACGGCAACGGCGATACCCGGCACGTCGAACTGCGCACGCACGCGCTCGACGGTCGCATCCAGATCCTGCAGCTGCGGGGGCGTTGCAGCATTCGCCATGGTCGTGCAGGCCAGCAGCACGGCTCCTCCAATCCAGGTATTCATCCAGAACCATCTCCGAGCAGGGGTCGCGGCCATGTGCAGGCCATCACCGGGGTTTCGCGGGATGGTAACGGTCGCCGGCGCATCGTGCCCTGTGCCATAGGAGGGGTGCCATGGACGAGAACGGCCGATCAAGCAGTGGATCCACCATCATTCCATGCCTGCGCTACCGCGACGCGCTGGCGGCGATCGACTGGCTGCAGCGCGCGTTCGGCTTCCAGGCGCAGGCGGTGTACGCCGATGGCGACGTGGTGTTCCACGCGCAGCTGGTGTTCGGGCACGGCATGATCATGCTGGGTTCGACCAGCAACGACAGCGCGTGGTCGAAGCTGGCGGTGATGCCTGACGAAACAGGGGGCCGCCAGACCCAGAGCGCCTGCGTGATCGTCAGCGACGCCGACGCGCACTATGCGCGGGCCAAGGCGGCCGGCGCGCGCATCGTGATCGACATTGCTGACCAGGCGTATGGCGGCCGTGGCTACGCCTGTGCCGATCCGGAAGGCTACGTGTGGTGGTTCGGCAGCTACGATCCCTGGCGCGCGGACCACCGCCAGTGACCGCGCCGGCACCCGCCCCCATCCGCTGCGGCATCGGCGGCTGGGTGTTCCCGGAATGGCGCGGCGGCATGTTCTATCCGCCCGGCCTGCCGCAGCGGGAGGAACTGGCGCACGCCAGCCGTGCCCTGCGCTGCATCGAGATCAACGGCACCTTCTATCGCACCCCGACCCCGGCCCAGTGCGCGCAGTGGGCGTCGCAGACTCCGGCCGGCTTCCGCTTCTCCCTGAAGGCACCCCGCTATCTGGTGCAGCGTCGCGACCTGTCCGGCACCGTCGAGGCCGCCGCGCCGTTCCTGCAGGCAGCGATCGCCCTGGGCGACCGCCTCGGGCCGCTGCTGTGGCAGTTCGATCCCCGCCATCCTGCCGATGCCGGGGCACTGGACGCGCTGATGGCCCAGCTGCCGAAGCAGCTCGATGGCCTGGCGCTGCAGCACGCTGTTGAAATCCGCAATCCGCAGGTGCACAGCGCATCCTTGGTCACTGTCGCGCGCAGGCACGGGGTGGCGTTGGTCATCGAAGACAGCGACGAAGCCCCGCTGCACGGCGACGTCACCGCCAGCTTCGTCTACGCGCGCATCAAGCGCAGCCAGGCCCGTCTGCTGCAGGGGCTGCCTGCCGCCACGCAGCAGCGCTGGGCCGAACGCGCCCGGCGCTGGGCCGTCGGCGAGCCGGTCGACGACCTGCCATGCCTTGCCGGATCCGCCCCATCGACGCCACGAGAGGTGTACCTGCTCTGCATCGGTGCCGGCAAGGCACGCAATCCGGCCGCGGCGATGGCCCTGCAGCGGCGGCTGGACGACCTGCTCGTGTCTCAGGGGCGGTAAACGCGGCCAGGATCGAGCTGCCGACGCCCAGCGGTCACCGCCTTGCCGCACAATAGGCGGATGAGCACGCCCGACACCCGCAAAGCACTTTGGCAGATCCACTTCTGTGTCCTGTTGTGGGGCATCACGGCCATCCTGGGCAAGCTGATCACCTTGCCGGCGCTGCCGCTGGTGTGGTGGCGCATGCTGCTGGTGACGGCGATGCTGGCACTGCTGCCACGGGTGTGGCGCGGCCTGCGCACGCTGCCGTTGCGGGTGGTGGCCGGATACGCCGGCATCGGTGCGCTGGTCGCCCTGCACTGGCTGACGTTCTATGGTGCGGTGAAACTGGCCAATGCCTCGGTGGCGGCGACCTGCATCGCGCTGGCACCGGTGTTCACCTCGATCATCGAGCCGTGGGTGGCCAAGCGTCCGTTCCAGCTGCGCGAACTGGCCTTCGGATTGGCAGTTCTGCCGGGCGTGGCGCTGGTGGTGGGGGGCGTGCCGGATGGCATGCGGCTGGGGGTTCTGGTTGGCGCGCTGTCTGCACTGCTGGTGGCGGTGTTCGGCTCGCTCAACAAGCGCATGGTCAGCCACGCCGATCCGTTGACGGTGACTGCGCTTGAACTGGGGGCCGGCACCCTGACGCTGACCCTGCTTGCGCCGCTGATGCCCTACCTGCTGCCGGCCCTGGCCAGCCCGCTGTGGGTGGTGCCGGACCTGCACGACGGCATCCTGCTGCTGGTACTGGCGGGTATCTGCACCCTGCTGCCGTTCGCCCTCGCCCTGGTCGCGCTGCGCCACCTCAGCGCCTACACCGTGCAGCTGGTGACCAACCTGGAACCGGTGTATGCGGTGCTGCTGGCGGTACTGCTGCTGCGCGAGCAGCACGAAGTCACTCCCTGGTTCTACCTGGGCGTGGCGATCATCGTCGGTGCGGTCTTCCTGCATCCGCTGCTGAACCGCCGCAAGCCGTTGCAGCATCCGGAAATCCTCGGCACCGCGGAGGCCCGCAACGTCGCCGATTGAGCGGGCACGTCACCGCCGCGGCCAGTGCCATGCCGGCGCGTCCAGCAGGCCTTGCCCGCTCAGCAGCGTGCGGCCGTGTTCCTTGTGCAGATGCACGGAATGGCATGCGGGCGCCTGCTCCAGAGCGGCGATCAGGCGGCTGGCGTGCGACACCACCCACACCTGGCTGCGTGAACTGGCCGCCACGATCAGCCGCGCCAACGCAGGCAGCAGGTCAGGATGCAGGCTGGTTTCCGGTTCGTTGAGCACCATCAGCGGCGGCGGCCGCGGCGTATGCAGGGCAGCGGCCAGCAGCAGGAAACGCAGCGTGCCGTCGGACAGTTCGGCCATCGACAGCGGCCGCAGCAGGCCGGGCTGGTGGAACCGCAGCACCATCCGTCCATCCAGCACCTCGAATCCCACCGAAGCCCCGGGAAAGGCATCGTCCACCGTGCGAGCCAGCGCGACCGGGTCACCGTTTTCCAGGATGGTCACCCACGCTGCGGCCAGATCGCGGCCATCGTGGTGCAGCACCGGGGTACGCGTGGCCATCGCCGGCTGCCGTGCCGGGGCATCGGCATCGCTGCGGAAGTGATCGTAGAAGCGCCAGCGCCGGATGTACTCGCGCAGGGCGAAGGTCTCCGGCATGCGCTGCGGATCAGCTACCTGGGTGAACAGGCTGTCGAACAGCGACAACCGGTCGTCCAGCACATCCCAGCCACGTGCATGGCGCTGCCGCACCATCCCGCCCCGGCGATCCACCAGCTGACTGGCTGTGCGCAGGAAGGGACCGGCCCAGATTGCTTCGGCCTTGATCTGCGGGTCCAGGGCGAATGCCGACAGGCTGGGCGGCGGGTAACCGAGGTCGATGGCGTAGCCGTAGTCATCGGTGGTGAAACCCAGTCTGAGGCCTACCGGCTCCTGTCGCGGCCCTCCCTGCAGCGGAATCTCGCCTGCAGCTACCCGGCGGTCGATCCTGCCGGGCCCTGCCCACAGCGCCGAGCCCAGCCCACCCTCGCGCGCCAGCGCTGAGGCCACCCCGCCCTGGGCGGTTTCAGCCAGCAGGCGCAGCGCCCGATACAGGCTGGACTTGCCGCTGCCGTTGTCGCCGGTGATCACGTTCAGCTGCTGCAACGGCAGCACCAGCGTATGCAGCGAGCGATAATTGGCGACGGCCAGGGTCTGCAGCATGGTGGTCATCCTTGGAAACAAGGCAACCATGGTGACCCGGAGCGTTCGCACCCGCTGCGACCCGGCGCCATGCAGCGATGGGGCCGCCGGTTGCGGGCGGCCGGCTCAGTCCGCGAACTCCACGCGGTTGCGTCCGTTGCCCTTGGCCCGGTACAGCGCCGCGTCGGCACGGGCCAGGGTCTGGTCGACACTGTCGCCGGCGCGATGCATGGCCACGCCGATGCTGACCGTGACCGGAAAGCCGAGCGGCAGGTTGCCCACGGCCATACGCAGGAACTCGCACTGCACGCCTGCCGCGTGGAGATCCGTGTCCGGCATCACCGCCACGAATTCCTCGCCGCCATACCGCGCCGCCGTTCCGCCGCCGGCGAAATGCGCGCGCAGCAATGCCCCCAGTTCGGCCAGCACACGGTCACCGGTCGCATGCCCGTGGAAATCATTGATGCTCTTGAAGTGGTCGATGTCCAGCAATGCCACGCAAACCTGTCGTGGCTGGCCATCGGCATCGGCGAGGGACTCTTCCAGCGCGACCGCCATCGCCCGCCGGTTCGGAAGCCCGGTCAGTGCATCGGTACGGCTCTGTTCGGCCAGATCCGCGTTCTGTGCCAGCAGCACATCGTGATACTCGGACAACAGGCGTTCGTAGTCGTCGCGTTCCAGCATGTGCTTCTGGATGTCCAGTGCAAAACGGCGCAGCTCCATCACCAGCATCACCTGCCGTGACAGCGCACTGAGTGCCTCGGCCTTGGCCCGTTCCAGATGCTGCGGGCGCGCATCGAACACGCACAGCGTCCCCAGCGGCAGTCCGTCGGAGCTGATCAGCGGCGCGCCGGCGTAGAAGCGGATGTGCGGATCGCCCACCACCACCGGATTGTCATGGAAGCGCACGTCCTGCAGTGCGTCCTCGACCACCATCACCTCCTGCGGCTGCAGGATCGCATGGCCGCACATCGATTCACTGCGCAGGTTCTCGGTGGCATCGATGCCCTGGATCGACTTGAACCATTGCCGTTCAACGTCGATCAGCGTGACGGCCGCCATCGACGTGCCGCAGACCGCCTTGGCGATCACCACCAGATCGTCGAACGATCTCTCGCGTTCCGAATCAAGGATGCGGTAGCGGTACAGCGCTTCCAGGCGAAGCGCTTCATTGGCGGGCTTGTCGGGCTTGATCATGCAGCGTCATGTTCCGGCAGGTCTCGGCGGAGTCTATCCGATGCGCGGCCGGGCCGACGTCCGACCGCTGTCGTTTACCAGTCCTGCTGCTGCGGCAGCAGGCCGTGCAGCTCCTGCTCGGTCAGGTTGCGCCACTGGCCCGGCTTCAGCGCGCCGATCTTGATGTTGTCGATGCGGACGCGGCGCAGCTGGGTGACGCGGTAACCGAATTCCGCCGCCATCAGGCGGATCTGCCGGTTCAGGCCCTGCTCCAGGGTGATGCGGAACCCGAATTTGGCGATGCGCGAGGTGCGGCAAGGCAGGGTCATCTGGTTGTGGATGCGCACACCACGGGCCATGCCGCGCAGGAACTCGTCGGTGACCGGCTTGTTCACCGCCACCAGATACTCCTTCTGGTGGCCATTCTCGGCACGCAGGATCTGGTTGACGATGTCGCCATTGCTGGTCATCAGGATCAGTCCTTCCGACTCCTTGTCCAGGCGGCCGATCGGGAAGATGCGCTGCTCGTGGCCGACGAAGTCGACGATGTTGCCCTTCACCGAGCTTTCGGTGGTGCAGGTAACGCCGACCGGCTTGTTCAGCGCGATGTAGACGTGGCGGCGCGCCCCCGGCTTGCGTGCGGTACGGGCACGCAGCGGCTGGCCGTCGACCAGCACCTGGTCGCCCTCGCCGACCACGGCACCGGTGCCGGCCGGATGGCCGTTGACGGTGACCCGGCGGGCGGCGATCAGGCGGTCGGCCTCGCGACGGGAGCAGAAGCCGGTATCGGCGATATGTTTGTTGAGTCGGGTGGTCATCGCCCTATTATCCGGCATCACCGCCCTGTCAGGTTCATGCCGGTGCGGGTGGATCCAGTTCTTCGCCGTCGAACACCCGGTTGCGGCCCGCGCGCTTGGCCACGTACATGGCATGGTCGGCCCGCCGCAGCAGCGCGGCCAGGTCGTCCTCGCCCGGCCGCCACTGGGCCAGGCCGATGCTGGCGGTCACCTCCAGCCCCGGCACCTGCAGGGCCTGGCAGGCCTCGGTGATGCGCTGGCGCAGGCGATCCAGCCGCGCCGCCGCCGCCTCGCGCGGCATCCCCGGCATCAGCAGCAGGAACTCCTCGCCGCCCATCCGCACCACCTGGTCCTGGCTGCGCACGGCGGCCCGCAGCGCACGGGCCACGGCGACCAGTACCTGGTCACCCACCTCATGCCCGTGGCGGTCGTTGATGTCCTTGAACAGATCAATGTCGAGGAAGCCGATCACCATCGGGCCACGCTCACGATCCACCCGTTCCAGATGATGGCCGAGCTCGCGCAGGCCGGCGCGGCGGTTGGGCAGCCCGGTCAGGCCGTCGGTCTCGGCCAGCTGGCGCATCTCGTCACGCTGCTGGCGCAGGCGTCCCAGCCGCAGGTTCAGGGCGTAGGCCGCCATCATCAGCAGCCAGGTGATCGCCAGCTGCAGCGCCTCCACCCGGTACTCCAGCAGCCACTCCGCAGCGCAGGCGTCGGCGCCGATCAGCACCAGCATCGGCGCCAGCGCCGCCAATCCAGCCAGTGCCCAGCGGTCGCCACGCCACCGCGCCCCTATCCCCATCAGCAGGGAGACGCCGCAGCCGGCCAGGTAGGTCACCTGCAGCCCCTGCGCGACCCATCCGAGCTGATCCCAGCGCAGCCACGGCACCAGCGCGGCTACGCCCAGCAGGGCGCACAGGACCATCTGCTGGAGCAGGCGTGACTTCGGCCACAACCGGTCGCCACCGTTCAGCCACCACAGGGCCGGCAGCACCAGTGCCTGGCTTGCTGCCGTCAGCGCCAGCAGCCACCAGGCGCCACGCGTGCCGACCGGCAGCCACGGCTCCGGATAACCGCTGAGGCCCCCGAGGATGGCCTGCCACAGCACCAGCACGCCGGTACCCGCGATGTACACCAGGAAGCTGCGATCACGGGTGGTCAGATAGGCCATCAGCGCCGACAGCGCCAAGGCCAGCGCCACCGCGATGCAGGCCGCGCGGACCAGCAGCCGCGCAGTGTCGTTCTGCTGCACCGGGCTGGGTGCGCCGAGCCGCAGCGTCGGTACCCAACGATCCTTCAGCGGCGTCTGCCACGAGACCAGGAATGGCTCGTGACTGCCGGCCGGCGGCACGGCAACCAGGCCCACGCCGGCACGGAAACGCGAGTCGCGGGTACGCGCGTCATGCATGTCCCCGCAGATCTCGCGGTCGCCGTGCCGTACCTGGACCTCGCCCGCGAACACATTGAACACATCCAGCGCCTGGGGTTCGCCCGACCAGCCCGCCGGCGGCGCCGGCACCCGCACCTGCTGGCGTGGCCCGGCCAGCATCTGCGCAGTACAGGCGCGATGGGGCGTAGGCTCGGCGGTGGCAACGCCCACCAGCAGGTAGTCGCGACCGTGCATCGCCGCACCGGCCTGCGCAGGCCACGGCATTGCCAACCACACCAGCAGCACGACCAGCACCACCCCAGTTCCGTACTGCCACTGCCTGACGACCACGCCACATCCTGTTCTGCTTACGCCCGCGCCCACTGCGCGTCGCCCCTGGCGTGCATTATCGCAGCCGTCCGTGGCATGCAGGTGTAGACAATCGTCGCGGACCAGCGTTCAGCCTGCGGCCGGCGGGCCTTTCACCGCCTTCAGCCTGACCGGCCGCAGGTCGGTCAGGGTCATCCGCTCCAACGGCTGCGGCCGCTCGATCGCATAGCCCTGCAGACCCTGCACGCCCAGCCGGGTCAGTGCCCCTGCCACTTCGCTGCTCTCCACCCACTCGGCCACGACCTCCATCTGCAGTTCGCGGCCCAGTTCGGTGATCGCGCGCACGGTCGCATGGCTGACCGGATCGACATCCATGTCGCGCACGAATGCGCCGTCGATCTTCAGCATGTCGGCCGGCAACTGGCGCAGGTACCCGAACGAGGACAGACCCGAGCCGAAATCGTCCAGCGCCAGCCGGCAGCCACGCGCCTTCACCGCATCGATGAACGCCCGCGCCTGGCTCAGATTGCTGATCGCGGCCGTCTCGGTGATCTCGAAGCAGAGCTTGGACGCCAGTACACGGTTACGCTCCAGCAGGTCGCAGACGAAGGCCAGGAAGCTGGGTTCGGCGATCGACTGTGCGGACACGTTGACGTTGCACAGGCCGAGCTGGCGCACATGCGCCGGGCATACCTGCAGGTGCCGGAACAGCAGGCCGAGCACATGCCGGTCCAATGTCACCGCCATGCCGTAGCGCTCCACGGCCGGCATGAACTGGCCGGGCAGATGCAGCGTGCCGTCGCTGTCGCGCATGCGTACCAGCACCTCGTAGTGCAGATAGCCCGGGTCACCCACCCGCGCGATGCGCTGCGCGTACAGCAGCATGCGGTTCTCGGCCATCGCCCGGCTCACGCCCTGCAGGCGCTCGGCCTCCAGGCGCCGTTCGTCCAGCGCCATGCGGTCCTCGTTGAAACAGTGCACGCGGTTGCGACCGGCCTGCTTGGCTGCGTAACAGGCACTGTCGGCTGCGCTCATCAGCCAGTTGACATCAGGGGCCTCCTGGCTGACCTCGACCACGCCGATGCTGCAGCTCAGCTGCAGGCTGCCTTCGCTGATCGGGAATGTGGCCTGGCCAAGATTGCGGATCACCCGCTGCAGCACGCGCTTGGCCTCATCCTGGCCCGCATGGGCCAGGAACACCGCGAATTCGTCGGCACCCAACCGGCCAACCCAGTCGCCCTCGCGCACGGCGGCGACCAGATAGTCGGCAAAACCGCGCAGCATCTGGTCGCCGGCGGCATGGCCGAAGCTGTCATTGACCAGTTTGAAATGGTCCAGATTGATGTAGCACAACGCATGCGTGCCCCCCTCGCTGCGCACCTGCAGCAGTGCACGCTCGAGCAGGCGCTCGATCTCGCGCCGGTTGATAAGGCCCGTCAGCGGATCGTGGCTGGCGTGGTGTTCGATCTCGCGGGCCAGCGCATGGTTCTGGCTGACATCCTCGACAATCGCGAACACCGACAGCCCGCCGCCGGTGTTGCGCACGCCGGTACCGCTCCAGCGCCCCCATACCAGGCTGCCGTCGCGACGGCGGAAGCGCAGCTCGCTCGGCCGCAGCTGCCGCTCCCAGTCGATCCGGCCAACACCGTCGATGACCAGCTCTCCTTCCATCAGCAGGTCACCCAGCGACATCTGCAACAGTGCGTCACGGCGATGGTCGAGGATGTCCGCCATCGCCTGGTTGGCTTCCAGCACCCGGCCGCCGGCATCAAGCTTCAGCATGCCGACATTGGCCTGGTAGAAGGCTGCGCGGAAGCGGCTTTCATGCTCCGTCAGATCCTTGCCGACCCGTCGCGCCAGGGCGACGGCCATCAGGCTGATCGCCAGCACCGACAGGCCGCCGACAACCAGGGTCGCCATCCTTACCGCGGCAGCCATCCGCAGCAGCGCCTGCGAAAACGCCTGCGCCTGCACCTGCAGCCGCCGGTCGAGATCACGGAGCTGCTGCAGGTACCGGTCGCGCGCGGCGACCGGCAGTGGACCGTCGGCATGACGATGCTGCAGTTCATCGACCAGCCGGTGCACGGCCATCAGGTCGCCGTCGGTCGCCCGCCAGAGGGCGGTCGCTTCGCGGAAGGCGCCGAGGTCACGGGCATGACGGAATGAAAAGATCAGCCGCGGCACATCGGCGCGCGCGTTGCCGCCCTGCAGGAAGCCCTGTCGGGCACGCTCGATATCCGGTCTCGGCTGCTCCAGCGCCAGGCGTCCCTGCAGGTCCCCCATCGGCACGCGCAGGGCCTGGCGGGCGTCTTCCAGATCGCGGGCATCCCCCCGCGCCAGGTAGCGGCTGAGAGCGGCCGTGGCGTCCTGCTGGCCACGCGACCAGTAGCCCTGGCCGGCGATCCACGCCGTCGAAGCCGCCTGCAGTTCCTGGATCAGCGCCGACAATGCGACCAGCCCGATCGCCATGCCCGTCAACAGCGCAAACCTCAGCCCCAGCCCACGGGACATGGGTACCCGGCGGCTGTGAATGTCCGTGCCACTCCTACCCATCCCGGATCCCCCCGAATGTGCTGCGGTGACAACCTCCCTTCGAACCGGCCCAGCCTATGACCCTGAATGTGTGGGCGGTGCGAAACCGGGGTCCACAAACGAGCAACGCCAGCCCGGGGGCTGGCGTTGTCGATCACGGCAGGTCTGGCTCAGTAGCTGCGCGGGCCGCGCGGCTTGAAGCCATCACGACGCGGCGGACGGCCGTCACGGTCGCCACCCGGACCACCCGGGCCACCTGGGCCGCCACGACGCGGGCCACCCGGGCCACCCGGACCCCGCTTGTCGAAGCGCGGCTTGAACGGACGCGGTGCCGGATTGATCTCTTCACCGGCAGCCAGCGGACGCATCTGCAGCTGCTGGCCGGACACCCACACCTTCTGCAGGTGGGTCAGCACGTCCTGCGGCATCTGCGCCGGCAGGTCCAGCAGCGAGAAGTCGTCGTGGATGTCGATGCGGCCGATGTAACGGCTTTCCAGGCCGGCTTCGTTGGCGATGGCGCCCACGATGTTCGCCGGCTTCACGCCATGCTGGTGACCAACCGAAATGCGGTAGGTCTCCATGCCCTGCTCCGGCGCACCGCGCGGCGGAACTTCACGGCGCGGACGCTGCTCGAAACCCCCTTCGGCGTCGTCACGGCGGGGACCACGCTCGAAGCGCGGGCCACGTTCGTTGCGGTCGAAGCGATCGCCACGCTCCGGACGGTCGCCCCGGTCGAAGCGCTCGCGCGGCGCACGCTCTTCCCGCGGGGCACGCACCGGCGGCTGCAGCAGGAACGGGGTGTCGCCCTGCAGCATCTTCGCCAGCGCGGCAGCAATTTCGATGGCCGGCACGTTCTGCTCGTTCTCGAAGCGCTCCAGAAGCTGGCGGTAGAAGTCCAGGCCGCCGGCCCCGAGCGTTTCGCTGATGCGCGAGGTGAACTTGTTGATGCGGGTATCGTTGACCGCTTCCACGCTCGGCAGCTGCATCTCTTCGATCGGCTGGCGGGTGGCGCGCTCGATCTGGCGCAGCATGCCCTTCTCGCGCGGGGTCGCGAACAGGATCGCCTCGCCGCTGCGGCCGGCACGACCGGTACGGCCGATGCGGTGCACGTAGCTTTCGGTGTCGTACGGAATGTCGTAGTTCAGCACGTGGCTGATGCGCTCGACGTCCAGGCCGCGGGCGGCAACGTCGGTGGCCACCAGGATGTCCAGCTTGCCTTCCTTCAGCATGGCGATGGTGCGCTCACGCTGGGCCTGCTGCATGTCGCCATTGATGGCGGCAGCGGCCAGGCCCCGGGCCTGCAGCTTGCTGGCCAGTTCTTCGGTACCGGCCTTGGTACGCGCGAAGATGATCATCGCGTCGAACGGCTCGACTTCCAGGATGCGGGTCAGCGCGTCCAGCTTGTGCATGCCGCTCACCCACCAGTAGCGCTGGCGGATGTTGGCCGAGGTGGTGGTCTTGGCCGCGATGGTGACCTCGACCGGGTCCTGCAGGTAGGTCTGCGCGATGCGGCGGATCTGCGGCGGCATGGTGGCCGAGAACAGGGCCACCTGGCGCTGCTCCGGCAGCTTCTTCAGCACGGCTTCGACGTCGTCGATGAAGCCCATGCGCAGCATTTCATCGGCTTCGTCCAGCACCAGGGTCTTCAGCTCGGACAGGTCCAGGGTGCTGCGGTCCAGATGGTCGATCACGCGGCCGGGGGTACCGACCACGATGTGCACGCCGCGGCGCAGGGCCGACAGCTGCTGGCCATACGGCTGGCCGCCGTACACCGGCAGCACGCGGAAGCCCGGGATCTTCGACGAATAGGACTGGAACGCTTCGGCGACCTGGATGGCCAGTTCGCGGGTCGGCGCAAGGACCAGCGCCTGGGGCTTGATCTGCTGCAGGTCGATGTTGGACAGTACGGGCAGTGCGAAAGCGGCGGTCTTGCCGGTACCGGTCTGCGCCTGGCCCAGCACGTCGCGGCCTTCCAGCATCGCCGGGATGGTGGCGGCCTGGATCGGCGACGGGGTTTCGTAGCCGATGGCGGTGACCGCCTGCATCACGGGCTCGGACAGGCCGAGCTGCGCGAACTGCAGCTGCGCTTGGGAATCTTGGGACATGGGGAACTCCGAAGGCACTGCCGTCTTCCTGGCAGTGCGATAAAAAAGGTGATGGTCCGCGCTTTGGGCGCCCTTCTTATCGCGTGCCCTGGCGCTGCTCGGTCGGAGGAGATTTCACTCGCTCAGAGCGGAATGATACCGCATTGATCCTGAACGAGGCGTACAGTTTTCCCTTCGCGTGCCGTCAGGCCCCGTGCTGGCGCACAATACGCGCCCTCTTCCCGGCCCGGCCGCTGGCCTGCGCCCCTTCCCAGGAACCCCCGCTCCATGCAGATTCTCGAATTCGACCTCGACGGTGACTACGTCGAACTCAAGCAGCTGCTCAAGCTGGCCGACCTGGTCACCAGTGGCGGCGAGGCCAAGATGGTCATCAGCGAGGGCCAGGTACGGGTCGACGGCGAAGTTGAACTGCGCAAGGCCTGCAAGATCCGCGCAGGCCAGGTGGTCGAATTCGCCGACAGCCAGATCCGGGTGCTGGCGGCCGGCTGATCTGATCCTGTTCAGGCCACGCGCTGGGTCAGGTGCGAGGCGATCAGCTGCCTGAACGGTGCCACGCCCTGGGCGACACGCAGGCCCGCTGCCCGCAGCAGCCGCGCCGGGCGCCGATCATCGGTGTACAGGCTGGCGATCGCATTGGTCGCCTCGTACAGCGGTCGCGCCGCCATCCGATGGCCACGCTGGTAGCTGGCCAGCATGCCGGCCGCGGCGATGTCTGCGCCGCGGCGCTGCTGGCCGGCGATGCCCCGCGCCAGGCGCTGGGCACTGGCCAGGCCCAGGTTGAAGCCATGGGCGGTGACCGGGTGCATGCCCACCGCGGCATCGCCGATCAGCGCCGAGCGCTCGCCTGCGAAATGGTGTGCATAGACACCCACCAACGGATAGGCCTGCGGCGTGGCGACCGGCTGCATGCCCCCCAGCCGATGCTCGAAGAAGCCGCTGATGGCCTCACCGAAGGCCACCTCATCCATCGCCAGCAGATCCTCGATCCGACGCGGGGGCAGCGTGATCACCGCAGATGCCTGGCCTTCATTGAGCGGCAGCAGCGCCATCGTACGACCATAGCCGAACCATTCCCACGCGGTGTGGTGATGGTCGCGTTCGACGTGCATGCGGCACACCAGCATCGACTTGCCGAAGTCGCGCATCTGCGCACCGATGCCGAGCATGCGCCGAGTTGCGGAGAAACGGCTGTCCGCGGCCACCAGCAACCGCGCATGCAGCCTGCTGCCGTCATCCAGCGCGACCACATGGCCCTGCGCATCGGCCTGCACGCCCTGCACCTTGCGCCCGTCGAACAGCTCCAGGCCGTCCTGGCGCTGCACCGCGTCCCACGCCGCACGGCGGATCAGATGATTGGGCACCAGCCAACCCAGCGGCTGGCCATCGACCTGGCTGCTGGCAAAGGTCAGAGCGAATGGCGAGCCGCCGTTCATCACCTTGGCATCGCGCAGTTCGGAAATCTCGGCCTCCGGCAGCCGTGCCCACAGCCCCAGCTGCTCCAGGCTCTGCCGCGACGCGTGGGTCAGCGCGATCTCACGGCCATCGAATGCCGCTTCGGCGAGCGCCTGACGTGGCTGCGCTTCGACCAGCCCGACCTGCAGCCCGCTGCCGGCCAGCGCGCGTGCGAAGCACAGTCCTGCCGGCCCCGCGCCGACCACCACCACATCCATCCTGCGCATGCGCGCCTCCCACCATCGATCCAG
The DNA here is from genome assembly GCF_014947095.1 of Stenotrophomonas sp. B2. Lineage (NCBI taxonomy): Bacteria > Pseudomonadati > Pseudomonadota > Gammaproteobacteria > Lysobacterales > Lysobacteraceae > Stenotrophomonas > Stenotrophomonas sp. B2. The sequence goes on from NZ_JADCQA010000001.1 coordinate 354,819, forward strand.
TCGCAGCCAGCATAGCGCCGCGCAGCTGACCGGCCTTGATCTGGATCAGGCCCGGCTCACAGCAGTGCGAACACCAGCGCCAGGATCGACAGCAGCGACACCAGCCACACCAGGCTGCGCACGTAGGGCACACCTGCGGCGTACAGCGGCAGGTAGACCACCCGTGCCCAGAAGTACGCCTGCGCGGCCAGTGCCGTGGTCTCGCTGCTGCGACCGGCCACCACCACCGCGATCGCGGCGGCGGCGAAGAACGGGAACGTCTCAAGGAAGTTGGACTGGGCCCGTTGCAGCCGCCCTGCCAGCGGGCTGAGTGGCCGGCCCTGTTCGTCGCGTGCCGACGCGTTCCACTTCATGCCCCGCTCGCGGGTCACCACCGTGGAGGTGGCGAAGATGTAGACAAACCCCAGCAGCGTCGACCACGCCAGCATTGTCAGTTCGGCCGCCATGCTGTTCTCCTTCAGGGTCCGGGTGCTCGCAGGCTGTAACCGGCCAGGCGCCAGACCTGGTCCTCATCGAAGCGGAACGAGACCAGTTCGCGCACGGGCTGCGCACTGTTGGCGAAGCGGGTCGGGAAGCTGACATTGATGTACAGGCCTTCGGGCACGGCGGCGCCGGCCGCGTACTTCACCCGGGTAATGGACGGTTGGCCGCGACCACTCAAGGCCCCCAGACGGGTGCGGTCGGCAGTCAGCTGGCTGATGAAGGCCGGCTTGGTCACCGCGCGCCGCGCTACGGCTGATGCGCCATCCCACAACTCGCCCGCGCGGTTGGCGTCGACCATCTGCGCGGCCCTCAGTGCGGCCGCCCCCATCTCCGCGTCCTGCTTCTGCACCTGCGCCTGCTGTGCCGGGCTGAGGGCCGGTGCGGGCGGCCGTGCCGCTGTCGCCGCTGGCGCGGCGGCCGGCGCACTCGGCGCCGGGCGCGCCGGCGCCGGAGCCGGCGTGGCGGGCGCGGGCACCTGGGCGAATGCAGCAAGCGGCAACAGGGACAGCAGCAGGAGCACGCGCTTCATGGACACCACCGGTTCATCGGAAGGAACCGCAGTCTACGCCAGCCGGGTGAGGCGTTTGTCAGCGCAGCGGCACGCTGCCCTGGGTTGCTTCGGCATCGGCCTGTGAGGCCTGGGTCTCCGTCTCCACTGCCGGCTGTTCCGCCACCGGAACCTGCGGCGGAGGAGACGGTGGCAGCGTGGCCACGTCGATCTCCGACAGCGGGCTCTCCTCGGGGCAGACCGGATCGGGGAAACCGAACCGCTGCTTGAGCGACTGGCCGCAGCTGTTGATCGATTCCATGTCCGCACCGTCGCGCTTGCACTGCTGGTCGAAGGCGATCAGGAACGCGTCCTTGCGCTGCACGAAATCGTCGCCACACGCGCGCATCTGTTTGATCCGTTCCAGGTCGTCCTGCACCGCATTGGTGCCATCCAGGCCGAACTGCCGCAGCTCCTCGGGGGTCAGCAGGCGCAGGCTGCGGTTGGGCACGGTCATCATCAGATCAGCAACGCCCACCGCCACACCGTTGCGCTGCAGATAATCCTTCACGTTGTCGTAGACCTCGTGCAGCTCGCGGTTGAGCTCGGCGCGCGAGGTCGCCTTGGAGCTGATGCGCATCATGCGGTGGATGCCGACCTTGCCGGTCAGCAGGCGGTTGTCGCCGGCCGCGAGAACGAACACGCAGGCGCTGTGGCAGATCGATCCTTCGCGCACCCAGATGGTCCAGCCCGATTCGCCGATGCTGTCGCCGGCAATGATCGCCGACTCGACCTGGCCACCACTGGAGTCGAGATCGAGGATGCGCTTGTGGATCTGCAGCGCGTCGGCCACCACGGCCAGGCGCCACATCATTTCGGCGAACCCGGGATTGATCTTGCCGTTGTAGCGCACCCGCAGCAGGCCACGCTCGGCGCACGGCTGCAGCGCCTGGCTGATCTGCTCGCGCTGCAGCCCGTCCAGCTCCACGCCGTCGCCGCCTTCGGCCGCGTAATCGGTGCTGCAGCTGACCCAGGCCCGGCCGTTCTCCAGCTGCGCCTGCGGCCACGGCCGATCCGCGCGGCTGCGCGGCGGGGGCGGCGGTGGTGGGGCGTCGGCGGCGTTGATCGACACCATGTTGTCGCCATCGCTGGCCGGTGCCCGTGCCGCCTTGTCAGCCGCGGTCACGTTGCCCGGATTCTCCAACTGGCTGCAGCCCGCAAGGGCCAGGCACAACAGGGGCAACCAGCGGATCAAGGCGGACATCGGGCAACCGGATTTCGCAGGAACAAGGATCACAGTCTACCTGCCCGGCGCGCGCATTCAGCACGTGGCACTGAACCGGTTCTGACCCCGGATCGCGACCCGCTGCATCCATGTCCGAATCCGGCGAGTATCCGCCACATGAGCGGCCTAGACTGGGCGCATGAACACCGCCCTCGTCCTCGACACCGCTGCCTGCGACCGTGCCCGCCTCGCCCGTGACGCGCGCTTTGATGGCGTGTTCTTCACCGCCGTGCGCAGCACCGGCATCTACTGCCGGCCGGTCTGCCCGGCGCCGCCGCCGAAGCCGCGCAACATCACCTATTTCCCGAGCGCGGCCGCAGCCACTGCCGCCGGTTACCGGCCCTGCCTGCGCTGCCGTCCCGAACTGGCGCCGCAGGCACAGCAGGCGCTGGCCGGCCAAGCCGTGCAGCGGTCGCTGGCGTTGATCCACGGCGGCTTCCTGCAGGAGCAGCCGGTTGCCGGACTGGCTGCGAAGATCGGCCTCAGCGCACGCCAGCTGCAGCGCCTGTTCGTGGAGCACCTGGGCGCCACGCCCGGCCAGATCCACGCCACCCACCGCCTGCTGCTGGCCAAGCAGCTGCTGACCGAAACCACCCTGCCGGTCACCGACGTTGCGCTCGCGGCGGGCTACAACAGCCTGCGCCGCTTCAACACCGCCTTCCTGCAGGGCTGCGGGATGGCGCCGACCACGCTGCGCCGCCAACACGTCCCGCTGGCCGCCGATGACGGTGGCCTGGTGCTGCGCCTGGGCTACCGGCCTCCGCTGGATTTTCCGCGCATGCTGGCGTTCCTGCGCAAGCGCAGCCTGCCGGGCATCGAACTGATCGGCGACGACAGCTACCAGCGCGTGCTCGGCACGCCTGAACGACCCACCCTGCTGCGGGTGACGGCTGATCCGAAGCGGCCGGAACTGCGCCTGCAGTTGGGTGCGGTCGATCCGCGGCTGATACCGGACATCGTGCGACGCGTGCGGCGGGTATTCGATCTCGATGCCGACCTGCAGCAGGTGCATGCCGCGCTCGGTGAAGAGCCGCTGCTGGCGCGCGGCATCGCCGAACGCCCTGGCCTGCGCGTGCCGGGCGGCTGGGATGGCTTCGAGGTGGCGGTGCGTGCCGTGCTCGGCCAGCAGGTCAGCGTTGCGGCGGCGACCACCTTCGCGCGCCGGCTGGTCGACGCGCATGGCGCCCACCTGCCGGGCATGCCGACGGAGTTCGACCGCCAGTTCCCCTCTCCCTCGGTATTGGCGGACGCCCCTCTGGAATCGATCGGTCTGCCACGCAGCCGCGCCGCCACCGTGCGCGCACTGGCCGCAGCCTGCGTCAGTGGCCAGCTCGACTTCGGGCCCGGCCAGGCACTGGAGGAATTCGTCGCCCGCTGCGTGGCCCTGCCCGGCATTGGCCCGTGGACGGCGCAGTACATCGCCCTGCGCGGCCTGGGCCAGCCCGACGCGTTTCCTGCAGGTGACCTGGTGCTGCAGCAGGTGCTCGGCCATGCCCAGGGGCAGCGCCTGAGCGAACGCGCCACCGAAGCGCGATCCCAGCCCTGGCGCCCCTGGCGCTCGTATGCGGTGCTGCATCTGTGGCATCTGTCCGGCACGTTCGTTGGAGAACCGACATGACGTTGTTGTTCGACCGTTTTGACAGCCCGATCGGCGAGCTCACCATCGCCGGTGACGAACGTGGCCTGGCCCACGTGCTGTTTCCTGAAAACCGCCACCCCGCGCGCGGACGCAGCGACTGGCACAATGCGCCCGGCGCGTTTCCCGAGGCCCGCGAACAGCTGCTGCAGTACCTGCATGGCGAACGCAGCACATTCGATCTGCTGCTGGCACCGCGCGGCACCCCGTTCCAGCTGCGCGTTTGGCAGGCTCTGGCGTTGATACCGTTCGGCCAGACCTGGAGCTACCTGCAGCTGGCGCAGCACCTGGGCCAGCCCAGCGCGACGCGCGCGGTCGGCGCCGCCAACGGCCGCAATCCCCTGCCGATCATCCTGCCCTGCCATCGCGTGATCGGCAGCAACGGAGCGCTGACCGGTTTCGGCGGCGGGCTGGAGACCAAGGCAGCACTGCTGCGGCTTGAGCAACGCCAGGTACCGCTGTTCGCCTGATGGGAGATCGGGGTCAGATCCTTTTCCCGTGGGAAAGGGATCTGACCGCGGACGGTCCTGGCACGCCGTGTCTTGGGCGCGTCATTACCTCGCACTATGATGGGCGGATGACTTCCGTACGCCTGACCTGCGCGCTGGCGCTGCTGCTGCCGTTGGCCGCCTGCACCACCGCACCCGCCCCGACCGCCACCGTCTCCACGCCTGCGGCAACGGCCGCACCGCCGAAGCTGCTGCTGATCTCCATCGATGGCCTGCGTGCCGACGCGCTGGACCGCGGGCTGACTCCGAACCTGCAGCGGATGATCGACAGCGGCGTGCGCGCACGCTGGATGACGCCCTCCTATCCCTCGCTGACCTTCCCCAACCACTACACCATCGTGACCGGTCTGCGCCCTGACCATCACGGCATCATCCACAATGCGATGGACGACGCATCGCTGGGCAGTTTCGCGCTGAGCAACCGCGAGGCGGTCACCCGCAGCGACTGGTGGGGCGGCGAACCGATCTGGGTCAGCGCGGAGAAAGCCGGCGTGCGTTCCGCGACCTGGTCCTGGCCGGGCAGCGAAGCGGAGATCAAGGGCGTGCGCCCCAGCCAGTGGCTGGCGTATAACGACAAGGAACCGTTCGAGCAACGTGTGCAGACCGTACTGGGCTGGCTGGCACGCAGCGATGCCGAGGCGCCGCGCCTGGCCACGCTGTACATGGAACACGTCGACAAGGCCGGGCATCACCATGGGCCGCAGTCGCAGCAGTACACGGCAGCCATCGTGCGGGCCGACCAGGTTGTCGGCCAGGTGCTCGACGGACTGCAGCAGCGTGGCCTGACATCCACCACCAATGTGATCGTGGTTTCCGATCACGGCATGGCCGCGGTGGGCGACGGCCAGGTGATCGCCACCGAGTCGATGGTGGACCCGGCCATCGCACGCAACGTCAGCCAGGGCCAGTCGGTCGGCTTCGCGCCGGTCGCGGGGCGTGAAGCCGAGGCCGAACGTGCCCTGCTCGGCCGCCATGCCCACTACGAATGCTGGAAGAAGGAGAACCTGCCTGCGCGCTGGCATTACGGCACGCATCCACGCATACCCGCCATCGTCTGCCAGATGGATGAAGGCTGGGACGCGCTGACCCGGGACTGGATCGCCAGGCGCGATCGTCGCGACGGCGGCTCGCACGGCTACGATCCGGCGCTGCCGTCGATGCGTGCGGTGTTCCTGGCGAGCGGCCCGTCGTTCCGTCAGGGGCTGCTGATCGACGGCTTCGACAACGTCGATGTCTATCCGCTGCTGGCGCACCTGCTGCAGGTTCCAGCCGCGCCGAACGACGGCAATGCCGAGACACTGAAGCAGACGCTGCGTTGATCGGGCGTCTCCGCCGGGCATGGCCCGGCGCTACCACGGCAATGGGGCGTCGGATGTCTCCGCCGGGCATGGCTCGGCGCTACCGTGCCAATGTGGGTAGCGCCGGGCCATGCCCGGCGAACGCGGCGGCCGCAACGACACGCATAAAAAAACGCGGCGCCAGGCGCCGCGTTCTTCGTTGACCCATCGGCCGGCCGATCAGGCCTTGGCGACGGCCTTCTTCGCCACGGCCTTCTTCGCCGGAGCCTTGGCCACGGTCTTCTTGGCGACCGGGGCAGCGGCGCCTACGGCGACCTTGCTCGCGGTGTGCGAACGGGCGTTGCCGTAGCTGGCGTTGTAGCGCTTGCCCTTGGCGGTCTTGCGGTCACCCTTACCCATGTCTTCAACTCCTCAAATGTGAAATCTGGTTACCCCGTGCTGACACGGGTTCGGCGGGGCCGCCTTGCTGGACGCCCCCGCGCACGATCGGAAAGCCTATCACGGAGCGCCTAGTGCGCGCAGCTGGCGTCGTGTACGTGGCTGTGGTTGAGCCGCAGATTGACCAGATGGGCAACGCCGACCAGCAGACCGCCAATGGTCATCACCACCGCGTGCGGCACGGCATTGTGATGCAGCGGGTCGTACAGAACCCCAGCCCACAGCGCGACCAGCCCGGGAATCAGGAACGCCAGCGCGCGCAGGGCGCCATGCCGGCGGTAGCCCCAGACAAGGCTGAACAGACCCAGCAGGGTCACGAACACGACCAGCGCCTGTTCAACGCCATCGCTGAGCCAGAACGACAGGCCCAGCGAAGGCGCTGCGGCCAGCAGCACCGGAATCACCGCACAGTGCACTGCGCACAGCATCGATCCGGTGGCACCGAAACGGTCGAGCAGATGGCGCAGGTGGGAGGAGAGGGACATGACTTCCAGCAGGGTCGGCGAATCGTTATGGAATAATATAACATCCCTTCCTGGTCCGCACGATCTCCTCTCCCCCTGTCCCGCGACGGGATACGTGCGCTTCACAATTGATACACAGTAACAAGGATTTCTCGATGCCCGCCCCTTCCCTGCGGTTCAAGCCGCACACCCTCGCCCTGGCGCTCGCCGCGCTGCTGCCGTCCGCCGCATTCGCCGCAGGCGACGACGATGCGCACCGTGACCGCCACCTGACCGAGCTGTCGTCGGTGCAGGTCACCGCCTCGCCGCTGCAGGGCGACGCCGAGTCGCTGGCGCGGCCGGTCGAAGTGCTCGCCGGCGAGCGCCTGGACGAACAGAAGGCAGGCACCCTCGGCGATACGGTGGCCAAGCTGCCGGGCGTGCAGAGCACCTTCTTCGGCCCCGGTGTCGGTCGTCCGATCATCCGCGGCCAGGAAGGCCCGCGGGTGGCCGTGCTGTCCAACGGCATGGGCAACATGGATGCCTCCACCGTCAGCGCCGACCATGCCACCAGCATCGAGCCGTTCCTGGCTGATCAGATCGAAGTGCTGAAGGGTCCGGCGACACTGCTGTTCGGCAGTGGTGCGATCGGCGGCGCGGTCAACGTCGTCGATGGCCGCATCGCCCGCGAGCTGCCCGACCGTCCGCTCAGCGGCCGCGCTGAACTGCGCGGCAACTCCGTCAATGACGAACGCAGTGGCATGTTCCGCCTCGACGGCGTCAGCGGCAACGTCGTGCTGCATGTCGACGGCCTGGTGCGCAACGGCGACGACTACCGCATTCCCGGCTACGCGGTGATCGACAGCCTGGAAGACCACCACGAAGACCATGACCACGACCACGCGGGCGAGGAAGGCGACGAGCCGCGCCGTGGCCGCCTGGACAACAGCTCCATCCGCACCCGGGCCGGTGGTGTGGGTGCCACCTGGCTGGGCGAGGGCGGCTACTTCGGCGTGTCGGCCAGCACCTATCGCACCAACTATGGCATCCCCAATGGCGCCCACGTCCACGCGGACGGCGACGATCATGATCACGGCGAGGAGGAGGAAGGCGGCGACGAGCATGACGTACGCATCGACATGGTGCAGAACCGCTTCGAGACCAAGGCCGGCATCTACAACCCGGTCTCGTTCCTGAAGAACATCAATGCCCGCGTGGCCTACACCGACTACGAGCATGTCGAGCTGGAGGCCGGCACGCCCTCCACACGCTTCACTAACCGCGGCATCGAAACCCGCCTGGAAGCCGTACAGCAGCAGGTCGGTGGCTGGGACGGCGCCTTCGGCGTGCAGTTCGGCAACAGCGATTTCGGCGCCAAGGGCGAAGAAGCATTCGTGCCGGACACCGGAACGAAAAACATCGGCCTGTTCGTGCTGCAGGAGAAGCAGTTCGGCCCGTTCAAGCTCGAACTCGGCGGCCGCCACGACCAGGTCAAGCTGGACCCGACCGGCGATTACCGCCGCCGGCAGTTCGATGCCACCAATCTGTCCGCGGCCGGCATCTGGAAGCTCAACGACGCGGTCGACCTGCGCATCGGCGTGGACAGCTCCGAACGTGCCCCCACCAATGAAGAGCTGTATGCCGCTGGCGCGCACATTGCCACCCGCTCGCTGGAAATCGGCGACGCCAACCTGAAGACCGAGCGCGGCCAGCGTGTCGAGCTGGGCATCCACACCCACAGCGATCGCCTGGACTTCTCCGCCTCGATCTACCAGACGAAGTTCAAGGACTTCATCTACCTGGCCGACACCGGCGTCACCGAAGGCCTGCCGGTGCGTGCATGGACGCAGCAGGATGCGGTGTTCAAGGGTGCCGAGGCGGAAGCCCTGGTGCATCTGTTCGAAGGCGTCGCAGGCGACTGGGATCTGCGCCTGTTCGGCGATTACGTGCAGGCCAAGCTGGACGGCAACGGCAGCCGCAACCTCGACATCGCGGTGCCGCACGGTGACCACAACCACAACTACACCGTGGAGCTGGCCAACACCGGCTACCTGCCGCGCATCGCCCCGGCCCGCGTTGGTGCCGACCTGCGCTGGGCGAAGGACGGCTGGCGCGCGTCGGTGGGCGCCGTGCGTTACAGCCGGCAGAAGGACGTGGCGCAGAACGAAGAGCCGAGCGACGGCTACACCCTGGTCGATGCGCACCTGGCCTACCGCTGGGATCGCAACGACAGCAACAGCTATGAGGTGTTCCTGGATGGCAGCAACCTGACCAACCGTGAAGTGCGCCCGCACACCTCGCTGCTGCGCGACTACTCGCCGCTGCCGGGCCGCGGTGTCGCATTCGGCATCCGTGCGTACTTCTGACCCGTCCAGCAGCAGGACGCCGATCCACTGATCCCTGACGACGCTCGTTGTCGTTCTCTCCCGGGGGGCCTGCTGGCCCCCCGTTTTTTTGGACACGGTACGGCTTCAGTCGTGAGCCGCATCGTGACGTGATCAACACGGCCGGGTGGCACCTCCCACCTGCCATGGATACGAATTCACACACCGATCACAAAGATGTGCGTAGGACAACAACCGGACAATCCCGTCACTCAATGTCTCGCACATCGGACACTTCTGTCCGAAAATGAACCCATGACCGCTCAACGCGCTGATGCCGCTGCCCGCCGTGCCCTCATCCTCGACGCCGCCGACCATGTGTTCGGGCAACACGGCGTCACCGCTCCGCTGGACCTGGTGGTCGAACGCGCCCAGGTGGGCCGGGCCACGCTGTACCGCAATTTTCCCGACCGCACCGCGCTGATCCAGGCCCTGCTGCAGCGTGCGGTCGACCGTATCCGCCGCCAGGTGGAGCAGCTGGGCGACCGTGACGACGCCCTGTTCGAGGTGTTCGAGGGGATGGCCCAGCGCATCATCGATTCACCTGCGCTGGCCGATTACTGGCGCGCCGTTGATTCGGACGTGCCCTCCATGCGCGCCGCGCGCGAGACCGTACGCGACCTGCTGGAAGCACCGATCCAGCGGGCCATCGCCGCAGGCCTGTGCCGTCCCGATCTGGAAAAAACGGATATTTCACTGATCTCCGGCATGCTGGGAGCGGCCCTTCGCGGCAAGACCCGTGACGAGCGCGCCCGTCTGGCCGGGCGTGCCCTGCAACTGCTGCGCGGAGGACTCCAGGGAGCAGCCAGCGGAGCACGCTGATGGTGCAGCCGTATCTGAAGCCGGTGCCGGACTGGGAGGAGCATGAGAAGCCGACCATGCCCGGATCGGCTTCGATGCCGTGGCACCCACCCTACCGGCGTGCAGCCTATGCCCTGGTGTCGCTGCTGGTGGCCATCACCGGCGGCCTCGGCAATGCGCTGGTCACCGCCAACCTGCCGTTCCTGCAGGGGCAACTGCAGCTCACCCCGACCCAGGGCAGCTGGCTGGTGGCCGCTTACGCGATGGTCAACGTCACCGCCAACCTGCTGGCCTTCAAGTTCCGCCAGCAGTACGGCATCCGCCTGTTCGCCGAGATCGGCCTGGGGCTGTATGCCGCGCTGGCCGTGCTGCACCTGTTCGTGGGCAGCTTCGAAACCACGATGCTGACGCGCGCGGCCAGCGGTTTCGCCGGTGCGGCGTGTTCGACGCTGGGTACGCTGTACATGCTGCAGGCGTTGCCGCGGCGCTTCACCGGCAACCTGCTGGTGATCGGCGTCGGTCTGTCGCAGCTGGCAGTTCCGCTGGCCTGGATCGTGTCGCCCGGCCTGGTCGATACCGGGCAATGGCACCAGCTGTATTCCTTCGAAGCAGGGCTGGCGCTGTGTGCGTTCGCGGCGGTGGTGGTGCTGAAGCTGCCGCCAGGCGTGCAGATCAAGGCCTTCGAGCCCATGGATTTCCTCACCTTCAGCCTGCTTGCCCCGGCGGTTGCGCTGCTGGTGGTGGTGCTGGCCCAGGGCTACACGCGCTGGTGGCTGGACACACCGTGGCTGGGCTGGGCGCTGGTCGCCTCGATCGCATTGTCGACCACCGCCTTCATCATCGAGCACTACCGGCGCAATCCACTGCTGCAGACGCGCTGGCTGGCCAGCCTGCCGGTACTGCACTTCATCGTGGGTGCGTTCCTCATCCGCTTCCTGACCACCGAGCAGTCCTACGGCGTGGTCAGCCTGATGCGCACGCTGGGCATGGGCCCGGACCAGCTGCGCCCCTTGTTCGTGGTGATTCTGGCAGGGGTTGTCACCGGCATCATCGGTACCGCCGTGACCTTCGGCCCGAAGCGGCTGATCCCGCAGCTGCTGATGGCGATCCTGCTGCTGGGTTCGGCGGCGTTCTTCGACCAGAACCGCACCAGCATGGACCGTCCCCACGATTTCTACCTCAGCCAGTTCCTGGCCTCGGTCGGTGCCGGGATGTTCATGGGCCCGCTGATCATGCTGGGCATCTCCGCCGCCCTGAAACAGGGTGTGGACCACATGATCACCTTCCTGGTAACGCTGTCGATCACCCAGACGCTGGGCGGGCTGGCCGGCTCGGCGCTGCTGGGAACCTTCCAGCTGCATCGCGAACAGCTGTATTCCAGCGCGCTGACCAGCCAGCTTGATCCCGCCGACCCAGTGGTGGCGCAGCGCCTGCGCATCCAGCAGCAGCTGTACGCCGCGCAGATCACCGATCCGGTGCTGCGCAGCGCGCAGGGCACCGCGCAGCTGGCACAGACGACGCGCCGCGAGGCCAATGTCCGTGGGTTCAATGATGTGTTCACCCTGAGCGGCTGGCTGGCGATCGGCTTCCTGTGCTGGTTGCTGCTGCTGTCGCTGCGTACCGCCGTGCTCAAGCAGTGGCGCAAGCGCCATCCGCCCTCCTCCGCTGCGGCCTCCCCCGCAGCGCCCCGCTGAGTCCTTCGCCATGCCTCCCGTCCCGCCCCGTCCCGACGATGCCGACAACGTGACTCCACCGCCGCCAACCGACGCGGCACCTGCGCCCACGCCGGTTGAGCCGGCGGTCGCGCCGAAGTACCTCAGACCCAGCGCGCGCAGCGTGGCAGTGATGGTGGTGGTGGCCCTGCTGGGCATCGCACTGATCCTGCGCGCGTGGCACCTGTGGCCGTTTGCCAGCAGCGTGATGGTCACCGACAACGCCTACGTGCGCGGGCAGATCACGGTGATGGCACCCCAGGTCAATGGCTATGTGACCGAGGTGCTGGTGAAGGACTTCCAGCACGTGAAGAAGGGCGAACCACTGCTGCGCATCGATGACCGCATCTATGCGCAGCGCGTGGCGCAGGCACAGGCCACGCTGGACAGCGCGCGCGCGGCGTTGGCCAACTCCGATCAGTCGCAGGCGCAGAACCGCGCGCAGATCGCTGCGGCCCAGGCCACCCTGTCCGCCGGCAAGGCCGAGCTTGAGCGCTCCCGCAACGAGCTGAAGCGATACGAACAGCTCGCCGCACAACGCCTCGTATCGATCAATGACCGCGACCGCTTCCGCACGACCCAGGCGTCGGCGCAGGCCAGCGTGCAGCAGTCACAGGCACAGATCCGCATCGCCGAGGAAACGCTGATCTCCACCCAGGTGGCACGCAAGAGCCTGGAGGCACAGGTGGAAAGCGCACAGGCGCAACTGGAACTGGCACGCATCGACCTGGCCAATACCGTGATCCATGCGCCGCGCGACGGGCAGATCAGCGAGGCCAGCGTGCGGACCGGCCAGTACGTGGCCGCCGGCTCGCAGCTGCTGTTCCTGGTGCCCGACGCGCTGTGGGTGGTCGCCAACTACAAGGAGGGCCAGACCTGGCAGATGCGCATCGGCCAACCTGCGACGTTCGCCGTGGACGCGTTCCAGGGCCAGGTGCTGCGCGGCCATGTGGAGCAGATCGCCCCCGCCACCGGCTCGGAATTCAGCGTCCTGCGCCCGGACAATGCCAGCGGCAACTTCACCAAGGTGGTGCAGCGGCTGCCGATCCGGATCTCGATCGATCCGGGGCAGGAGCTGGCCGCGCGACTGCGTCCCGGCATGTCGGTGATCGCACGGGTGGATACGGCGGCCGAGCCTGCGCCGGCCCGGTAGGGTCGAGCTCGTGAAACGGGGTCAGATTCCTTTTGCCAAGGCAAAAGGGATCTGACCCCAATCCCACCGGCCGCTCAGCCTGCGCAGCGGGCGCAGAGTCCGTGCACTTCCAGCGTCTGCGCCTGCGGCTGGAAGCCGAGCTCCTTGGCCCGCTTCTCCAGCTGGCCGACGATCTCGCGGTCTTCCAGCTCCACCGCGCTGTGGCAGCTGTTGCAGATCAGGAACGGCACCGAATGCGCCGCACTGCTGGGGTGGTGGCAGGCCACGAAGGCATTCACCGATTCCAGCTTGTGCACGAAGCCATTGGCCATCAGGAAGTCCAGCGCGCGGTACACGGTGGGCGGGGCATCGGCGCCCACGCCCTTGCCGTTGCGCACCCATTCCAGCAGCTCGTAGGCCTTGACCGGCTTGCCGGCTTCGGCGATCAGCTTCAGTACGTTGGCGCGGATGGGGGTCAGGCGCAGCCCGCGTTCGCGCGAGACACGCTCGACCACCGCCACGAAATCCGATGCGTCATGGACGTGGTGGTGGGGGGCGGTACAGGCAGTGGCAGTCTTGGCGGGCATGCGCGTTCTCCGGTTCGGCCTGGCAAGGATGCCTCAGACCGTTGCTACCTTGGTAATGGCCGCGTCGATGCGTTTCAAGGCCTGCTCACGGCCGGCCAGGTACACGGTGTGGGAAATGTCAGGGCTGACCTGGGTACCGGTGATGGCCACGCGCAGCGGCTGGGCGACCTTGCCCATGCCGATCTCCAGCGCGGCGGCCGTGTCGTGCAGGGCCGTGCCGACCGCTTCGGCCGTCCATTCCGGCAGCGCCGCCAGCAGTTCACGGGCCTTGCCCAGGGCGACCTCGGCCCCGGCCTTGAAGTGCTTGGCCACTGCGGCTTCGTCGTAGTCGTTCAGCGGCTGGTACCAGACCACGGCCTTCTCGGCCATTTCCTTCAGGGTCTGCACGCGTTCACGCAGGGCGATCACCACGTCTACCGGTGCCGGGCCCGCCGCCACGTCCAGGCCCAGCTTCTGCAGCTGGTAGACCAGGTGCGGCACGATGTCGGCCGGCTCCACGGTCTTCAGGAAGTGCTGGTTGACCCAGCCCAGCTTGGCCATGTCCAGGCGCGACGCCTTGGAGTTGCAGTCCTTCACATCGAACAGGTCGATCAGTTCCTGGCGGGTAAACAGTTCCTGGTCACCATGCGACCAGCCCAGGCGGGCCAGGTAGCTCAGCAGTGCGTCCGGCAGGTAGCCGGCATCCCGGTACTGCATCACGTCGGCGGCGCCGGTGCGCTTGGACAGCTTGGCGCCCTGCTCGTCCAGGATCATCGGCATGTGGCCGAACTTCGGCACCGGTGCACCGATGCCTTCGTACAGGTTGATCTGGCGCGGCGTGTTGTTGATGTGGTCGTCACCGCGGATGACCTCGGTGATGCCCATGTCCCAGTCATCCACCACCACCGCGAAGTTGTAGGTGGGATAGCCGTCCGGACGGAAGATGACCATGTCATCCAGTTCGCTGTTGGCGATCTCGATCCGGCCCTTGATCAGGTCATCGAACACCACCGTACCCTGCAGCGGATTCTTGAAGCGGATGACGCGGTTCGGGTCGTCCCGGTACGGCAGGCCCAGCTCGCGCGCGGCACCGTTGTAGCGCGGCTTTTCCTGCCTGGCCATGGCGGCTTCGCGCATCGCGTCCAGCTCTTCCCGGGTTTCATAGGCGTAGTAGGCCTTGCCGTCGGCAATCAGCTGCTCGGCGACTTCCCGGTAACGGGCCACCCGGTCGGTCTGGTAGATCGGACCTTCGTCGTAGTCCAGGCCCAGCCACTCCATCGCCTCCAGGATGGCGTCGATCGCCCCCTGGGTGCTGCGTTCACGGTCGGTATCCTCGATGCGCAGCACGAACTCGCCGCCGCGGTGGCGGGCCTCCAGCCAGCAGTACAGCGCGGTGCGGGCGCCACCGATATGCAGATAACCGGTAGGACTGGGGGCGAAGCGGGTGCGGCAGGTCATGTGGGGCTCGAGGAACGGGAATTCCCCGATTTTACCACCAGCCCCGCGCCGGAACGGAGGGACGGACGGGGTCCGCCCCTCCGGCTCACGTCACGGCTGCGGCTCGGCCTTGCGCGGGAACGACTGCTCTCGCATCGCCGCGTTGTAGGCAAAGGAGGCCACGATGGCCGCTGCCTGCTTGAGATCTTCGGGCTCGGCGTGGTCCCAGGTGTCCAGATGGCTGTGGTGGACATTGGTGAAGTAATCCAGCCGGTCCTGGATGAACTGGAAGCCGGGCAGGCCGACGCGATCGAAGCTGATGTGGTCGGTGCTGCCGGTGTTGCGGGTCGCCACCGTGGTGGCGCCGACATCATGGAACGGGGCGAGCCAGGCCTCGAAGATCGGCATCGCCGCCAGGTTCTCCTGCGCGTAGATGCCACGGAAGCGGCCGGAGCCGTTGTCCATGTTGAAGTAGACCTGAAACTTGCTGTAGTCGCGGGTCTTGCGCAGCGGTCCGGTGGGGTCGCGCAGCGAGGCCGGCAACGCCTTCTGCGCAGCGTCCACTGGTTCCGGGAACTGGCCGAAGTGCTTGGCGACGTAGGCCTGCGAGCCGATCAGGCCCTGCTCCTCGCCGCTCCACAGCGCCACCCGGATGGTGCGCCGGGGCTTGGCACCGGTGGCCTTGAGGATGCGCATGGCTTCCATCATCACCGCCACGCCGGCCGCGTTGTCGGCCGCGCCGGTGCCGCTGTGCCAGGAATCGAGGTGCGCGCCGATCATCACCACCTCATCCGGCCTGCTGCTGCCCCGGATCTCCGCCAGCGTGTTGTAGCCGGGCTGATCGCTGTCGTCGGTGAAACGCGCGCTCACGTCCACCCGCAGGCGCACGGGCTGCTTGGCCTCCAGTGCACGCACCAGCGGATTGAAGTGCTCGGCGATCATCGCCAGCTCCGGAATGCCGACCGACTCCCCGGCCTTGCGCGAGCCACCACCGGCCACGCGGATGATGCCGTTGTCCCAGCTGCTGATGCTGATCGAGGCCAATGCGCCTTCCTCGACGAAGAAGGCGTTGACCTTGGCCGCCAGCGCCTGCCGCTCCTGGTACTCCTTCACCCGCTTGGCGCGCTCGGCGGTGGCGTCCTTGTCCTTGGGCAGGGTGAATTCCTGCAGTCCCTCCAGCGAGGTGGCGTCGTGACGATGCGAGTCCGGCTCGGTACCCCGCTTGTACTCGCGGGCCTCGCCGAGCAGCAGGATCTTCCCGCGCAGCTTGCCGCGGTACTTCTCGATGTCTTCCGGCTTCTTGATGTCCACCTGTACCAACTCGCCCTCGACCGGTCCGCGGGTGCCCGGCGTCCAGGCCTTGGGCAGTGCGTGCAGTGGCATCACGCGGTCGCCGAGCATCTCCACGCTGGCCGACGTGAACTCCCAGCCGCGGCCGAAGTCATCGAACGCTTCGTCGTGGACATTGTCCAGCTTCCATTCGGTGAACTTGCTGCGGGTCCACGCGTTTGCGCGCCCCATCGCCGGGGAGTTGGTCAGGCGCGGCCCGATGCGCTCGGTGAGATAGCTGAAGGTGTCCATCACCTGCGAACGGTGGAACGCCTCCTGGCGGATGCGGCTGACCATGTCCAGGTCCACCGGCTCGCGCTGCTGCGCCATCGCATTGCCGCTCATCGCCAGCGCAACCGCCAGCACACCCCACTTCAGCACATCCCACCCCTGCCCTTCGGCTCGATCATCAACCCCTCGAGTCTAGCCAGCGGGGGCGCCCGACCCCCGTCCCATCGGTCATGGGCGGTGCAGGCGCCTCATCCGCTCCAGCCCAGCCACAGCTGGGCGCGCATGGGCAGCAGCAGCAACCAGTGCCGCCGGTCAATGCTGCTGCAGCCGTAAACCGCAGCATGCGCAGGCCAGTCGCCGGGCAGGCCGGCGATGCCGATCTCGGCCAATGCCCCCGGCCCGGCCTTCCAGGGCCGGTAGCGCGGCACCTTTCCACCCAGCACGCCACGTCCCTGCCGTGCACCGTCCAGCCACTCCAGCCCCTGCCCCAGCACTCCTTCGCAGGTGGCCGCCGCCAGCTGGAAGCGGACCAGGCCGGGGGCGATCCGCGCCCCCGGCAGGGCCGCCAGCACGCCATGCGCCTGCAGCAGTGCATCCACTTCGAGCAGAGCCGGAATGCCCTGCTGGGCTCTCAGCCGCAATCCCTGGCGCCATCCCATCGCGTTCTCCTCACTTTGCTTCCGCGCCCAGCGCATACCAGTCCACGCGGCGGGTCACCCACATCGCCAGCGCCAGAATCACGAACAGCAGCAGCGAGCCCATCAGCAGCGCGTTGTTCTCCGAGACCAGCAGCCCGTAAAGCGCGCCATACAGCACGGTCAGCAGCGCGGCGAAGCCCAGGCCGCGCTTCCAGTGACCGAGCACGTTGGCCAGATACACCGCCTGCACGCCGATGCAGGCCGCCGCCGAGACCAGATACGCCTTCCAGAAGGCGATGTGCTCGGACAGGCTGATCAGCAGCAGGAAGAAGATCGCCAGCGCCAGGCCCACCATCAGGTACTGCAGCGGGTGGATGCGCAGCGATTTGATCAGCTCGAACAGAATGAAGCCGACGAAGGTGAGCAGCACGAACAGCACGCCGTACTTGGAGGCGCGATCCGCCTGCGTGTAGGCGTCGACCGGATCGACCAGCGACACGCTCACCGCCTGCGACGCCACCGCGCCATCGCTGCGCAGCTGGCGCTGGGCATCGGAGGCCAGCGAGGACACCGCCCAGCGTGCGTCGAAGCCCTGCGCATCGACGCGGCGTTCGTTCGGCAGGAAGGCGCCGGCGAAGGACGGATGCGGCCAGCGCGAACGCAGTGCGATGCGGTTGTCATCGCCTACCGGCACGACCGACAACATCCGGCTGCCGTCCAGCCGCAGCTCCAGCTCCACCGTGCTTGCTGCCAGCTGTCCACCCTGCACCCCGGCAAAGCCCGCCACGGGGGCATGCAGGCCGCGCCCCAGTTCCGCAGCGGCGCCGACACCCGGCAGCAGGCGCACCTGGCGGCCATCCACGCGCAGGTTGGGCGTCCCGACCAGGCCACGCGCGTCAGACACGCCCAACGCCACATAGGGCTGGCCATAGGTCCGGCCTGGCTTGACCGGATAGTCGTCAGCCGCGAAAGAGGCCTTCAACTGGCCGTTCCAGCTGTACACCGGCACCTTGAACAGCCCGACCTCACGCTGGCTGGGCAGCATCTCGCCGCCAACGTCGAGCGAGGCTGGCATCTGCAGCCAGTGCCCTTCGCTGACCTGCACCTCGGTCTTCTTGTTGCCCTTGGCGTCGACGACTTCCACCTGCTGGCGCTCCACCCACGGCACCACCCGCACCGGCCCCACCAGCTGCTGCGCGCCGGCGCGGCTGTCAGCGACCCGCGCGAAGGCTTCGTCGCGGTATTGGCTGCGCTCGTTGATCACGCTGCGGATCATTATCAGCGGAATCAGCAGCAGCAGGATCAGTCCGCCGACAATGGCGAACCGCAGCAGCATCTTCAGGGATTTCATGGTCCATCCTCGTTGGAGAGGGCTGCAGCATGGACCGTCGCGGTGAGCGGGGTTTGTGGCGAATTTGAAGCGGATGTGAAGTCAGCGCCGCGTGCGCGGGACGGGCATGCCCAGCGGCAACCACAGGCTGGCCACGGTCCCGCCGCCGTCGCGGGCCTGCAGCTGGACACGGCCATCGTGCAGGCGCGCTACTTCCTGCACGAACGGCAGCCCGAGGCCGGAGCTGCGGCGGCCACTGCCGGGACGGGCCAACGAGTAGAAGCGCTCGAACACGCGGTCACGGGCATAGTCGGGAATGCCGGCCCCCCGGTCGGCCACCTGCAGGCGCACGCCGCCGTCCTCAACCTGTGCCTGCAGCACCACCTCCGTCCCCGATGGAGAGAAGGCAACCGCGTTGTCGACCAGGTTGTTCAGCGCCTGCCGCAGCAGATAGGCATCACCCTGAATGCTCAGATCCGCCACGGCATCAGTGCGTACCTCGACGCCGGCCGCCTGCGCGCGCACCTGCGCGGCTGCGACGGTCTGCTGCAGCAGGTCCGGCAGTGCGATCGGAGCACGCGTCTGCAGCCAGCCATGCTGCTCCACTTCGGCCAGCGCCAGCAGCTTGTCGATGGTTTCGGTCAACCGCTCCTGCTGCTCGAGGATGCTGCGCGCGAAGTGGGCACGGTCGGCATCGGCCATCGGTTCCTGCAGCAGCTCGGCGGCACCGCGTATCGCGGCCAGTGGACTCTTCATTTCGTGCGTCAGCGACTGCACATACTGCTCGACGTAGGCCTTGCCTTCGAGTTTGCGCCGCATGGTCTCCAGCGCCTGGCCGAGATCACCGATCTCATCGCGGCGGCGGCGTGGCGGCGGCACCGGCTCACCGGCGGTGACCGCGCGCGCATAGCGGCTGAGCTGGCCCAGGCCGGTGGTCAACCACATCGTCACCAGCACCCCGACCAGCGCCGAGAGTCCTATCAGCCATGCGCCGCGTTCGATGATGGCGCGCTGGCTGGCCGCAATGAACGGATCGATGCTGCGGTTGGGCTGCGCCAGGGTGAGCACGCCGATGAGAGTGCGGCCATCGCCCGGGTCGTACACCGGCGCGGCCACATGCATCACGGTGTTGCCCTCCTCGCCCGGCGTCTCCGGGCTGGAGCGGGCGCCGTACTCGCCGCGCAGGGTGCGGTAGACATCGTTCCAGCGCGAGTTGTCACGACCGACGTCGCGGCCCAGCGAATCGTAGATCACGATGCCTTTCGCATCGGTGATCGTCACCCGGTAATCGAGGGCGCGCTTGGGAAAGCGCCACACCATCGCTTTCAGGTCACGCTGCCGCGCCTTGGCCAAATTGCGGGTGAAAGTCCCGCTGTTGATGGTGCCTGCCTTGACGTCCGCCGCCGCCATCTCGGCCAGCACGTTGGCTGCATCGACCAGGGTCGATTCCATCGCCTGGCGCACGCCCGGCTTCACTTCGTTGACGAACACGCGCATGACGAAGAACGCGGCGATGCCCACGATCAGGAAGAAGCCCAGGAACAGCTTCATCACCAGACGCATCGCTCACACCTCCAGGGCGTAGCCCAGGCCACGGTGGGTCCGGATCGGGTCGGTGCTGGCGCCGGCCGCGCGCAGCTTGGCACGCAGGGTCTTGACGTGCGTATCGACCGTGCGGTCGGCGCTGTCGGCACTGCTGTCCCAGCCGCGGTCCATCAGCTGGGCGCGGCTGAGGATGGCCCCGGGGCGTTGCAGCAGGGCTTCCAGCAGTGCGTACTCGTAGCGGGTCAGGTCCAATGGCTGGCCGTGGAAGCGGACACGCCGGCCCTCGCGGTCGATGGCGAAGGCGCCATGCGTCTGCCAGCCCGCATCGGTGTCACTGGCGGCAGGCGCCGCCCGCCGCAGCCGCGCGCGCACCCGCGCCACCAGCTCGCGCGGCGAGAACGGCTTGGCCATGTAGTCGTCGGCGCCCAGTTCCAGGCCCAGCACCCGGTCCAGCTCGTCGTTACGGGCGGTCAGGAAGATCACCGGCAGCTGCGCCTGCGGACCGGGCAGCGCACGCAGCCGACGACAGACCTCGAAGCCGCTCAGGTCCGGCAGGCCCACGTCCAGCACCACCACATCGATGCCACCGTCCCGCAGCCGCTGCAGGGCATCGCTGCCGAGCAGGCAGTGACTGGCCAGGTAGCCCTCGCTGCGCAGCGCGTAGAGCACGGTTTCGGCGATGGCGGCTTCGTCCTCGACCACCAGGACATGGGCAACGGGAGCTGTCATGGCGCGCAGCATAGCCGCTGCGGCCGCCGCCCCGTACACTGCCCCCATGAATTACCGCCATGCCTTCCACGCCGGCAACCATGCCGATGTCCTCAAGCACATCGTGCAGCTGGCCCTGATCGACAGCTTCAAGCGCAAGGACAGCCCGTTCTTCGTGCTGGACACCCACGGCGGCGCTGGCCGCTATCTGCTGGCCAGCGAAGAGAGCCGCAAGACGCTGGAGGCCGAATCCGGGGTCATGCGCCTGATGGCGCAGCCGAAGCTGCCGGACGTGGTCGAGCGCTACCTGAAGGCCGTGCAGGCCGACAATCCGGTCGGCGCGCTGACCAACTACCCCGGCTCGCCCCTGCTCACCGCCCAGGCCATGCGTGCGCAGGACCGGATGGCGGTATGCGAGCTGCAGGAAGACGAAGCAGGCACGCTCAAGGCCCTGTTCGCCCATGACAGCCGGGTCGGCGTGCACCCGGGCGACGGCTATGCACTGCTGCGCTCGCTGCTGCCGCCGAAGGTCAACGGCAGCAAGATCGGCCGCGGCCTGGTGCTGATCGACCCGCCCTACGAGGCCCAGGACGCCGAGTACCAGCGCATCCTGGCAGCGCTGGCCGAGACGCTGGCGCGCTGGCCGCAGGCCACCTGCGCGGTGTGGTTCCCGATCAAGCAGCGCCGCACGATCCTGCATTTCCTGCGCAAGGCCACTGCCTTGCCGGTCAAGTCGGCAGTGACCATCGAGTTCCTGGTACGCCCCGACGACTCACCGCTGCGCCTCAACGGCAGCGGCATGCTGGTGCTCAACGCCCCCTGGCAGTTCGACCGGGCGGTCGGTCCGGCCCTGCCGGCGCTGCGCCAGCACCTGGGTGAGCCCGGCGCCAGCACCCGCCTGGATTGGCTCAAGGCACCTGAATAATGGCCTTCACGAGGCTGTACGCCCGTGAGCCTTTTGTTCACGGAAGACAGCCCCGGTGATGCCACAATCGATGGACCACCAAGGAATCACCCGGTATGGCCACTCGCAACCGCATGCCGCCCTGGCATGAGATCTTCAAGGCTCCCAGCGGCCACGAGCTGCTGATCCGCCCCATCCGCCCGGAAGACAGCGCGCCGCTGCAAGCGGCCTTCAGCCTGTTCGGGCCGGAAGAAATCCGCGACCGTTTCCTGCAGGCGGTGACCGAGCTGTCACCGGAAACCACCCAGCGCCTGACCCATCCGAATCCCAAGACCGAGATCACCCTGGTCGCGGCCGAGTCCCTGCCCGCCGGTGAGGCCGTGGTCGGTGCGGTCGCCCGGGCCTCGATCATCCCCGGTACCCGCGAAGCCGAGTACGCGATCCTGATCAGCCGCTTCCTCATCGGCCAGGGCCTGGGCCGGCAGCTGATGCGCAAGCTGGTGAAGTGGGGTCGGGGCAAGTACCTGGATCGCCTGTACGGCGATGTGGCGGCCGAGAACGAGCCGATGAAGCAGCTGGCCGCCTCGCTGGGCTTCAAGCCCGTTCCGCACCCGAACGGCACGGAAGGGCTGGTGCGCATGGTGCTGGAACTGGACAACTGACGGTGACGCCGGGCGCGGCCCGGCGATGCCGTTGCAGCCACTGCGCACGCCGGGCATGGCCCGGCGCTGCCCGCTCACGCAGCAATCATGGGGCGGGTGGAGGCTTCTGCTAAAATCCGCGGTCCATGTCGCGTACTTCATACCCCGCCCCGCCGCTGCCGCGCGCCGGCCAGCTCCGCGCCTGGTGGCGCGCCCCCGCTTCACCGACCGCCCTGGCCTGGTACCTGGCCCAGGCGGCGCGCGCGCATGACGCGCCGTTGCTGGTGGTTGCCCGTGACAACCACGGCGCCAACCAGCTCGAAGCCGATCTGCAGACCCTGCTGGGCAACGATCCCGCGCTGCCGGTGATCGCCTTCCCGGACTGGGAAACCCTGCCCTACGACCGCTTCAGCCCGCATCCGGACATCATCTCGCAGCGCCTGGCGGCCCTGCACCGCCTGCCTGCGCTCAAGCGCGGCCTGGTGGTGGTGCCGGTCCAGACCCTGCTGCAGCAGCTGGCCCCGCGCAGCTACGTGATCGGCGGCAGCTTCGACCTGAAGGTCGGCCAGCGCCTGGACCTGGAGGCCGAGAAACGCCGCCTGGAGAGCGCGGGCTACCGCAACGTGCCGCAGGTGATGGACCCCGGCGACTTCGCCGTGCGCGGCGGCCTGCTCGATGTGTTCCCGATGGGCGCCGACGAGCCCTTGCGGGTGGAGCTGCTGGACGAGGACATCGACTCGATCCGCGCCTTCGACCCGGAAAGCCAGCGCTCGCTGGACAGGGTCGAGTCGGTGCACATGCTGCCCGGCCGCGAAGTACCGATGGATGAGGCCAGCATCGGCCGCGTGCTGGCCACCCTGCGTGAACGCTTCGATGTCGACACGCGCCGCAGCGCGCTGTACCAGGACCTCAAGTCCGGGTTGGCCCCGGCCGGCATCGAGTACTACCTGCCGCTGTTCTTCGATCGCACCGCCAGCCTGTTCGACTACCTGCCTGCCGGCAGCCTGCCGGTGGTGTGTGCCGGCGCAGGCGAAGCCGCCGACGCGTTCTGGGCACAGACCGGCGAACGCTACGAGCAGCGCCGCCACGATGTCGAGCGCCCACTGCTGCCGCCCTCGGCGCTGTACCTTTCGCCTGAGCAGCTGCGCGAGCGGCTGAACGACGCGCCACGCATCGAAGTATGGGCCGCCGACCATGCGCGCATCGCCGATGCACATGCGCTGGGCGACCAGCCCCTGCCGGCGCTACCGGTAGCGGCCCGCGAAGCGCCCGCTGGCGACGCGCTGAAATCCTTCCTCGGCCACTACCCCGGCCGGGTACTGATCGCCGCAGATTCACCGGGCCGCCGCGAAGCCCTGCTGGAAGTGCTGCAGGCGGCCGAACTGAAGCCGCCGGTAGTTGCCGACCTGCCCGCCTTCCTCGCCAGCGATGTGCGCTTTGCCATCACCGTGGCGCCGCTGGAAGATGGCTTCGCCCTGGACGATCCGCGCCTGGCGGTCCTGACCGAACGCCAGCTGTTCCCCGAGCGCGCCGGCAGCACCCGCCGCACGCGCCGCGCCGGCCGCGAACCGGAAGCGATCATCCGTGACCTGGGCGAGCTGACCGAAGGCGCGCCGATCGTGCACGAGGATCATGGCGTGGGCCGTTATCGCGGCCTGATCGCGATGGACGTCGGTGGCATGCCGGGCGAGTTCCTGGAAATCGAGTATGCCAAGGGCGACCGCCTGTACGTGCCGGTCGCACAGCTGCACCTCATCAGCCGCTACTCCGGCGCTTCCGCCGAGACTGCCCCCCTGCATTCGCTCGGGGGCGAGCAGTGGACCAAGGCCAAGCGCAAGGCCGCCGAGAAGGTGCGCGACGTCGCCGCCGAACTGCTGGAAATCCAGGCGCGCCGGCAGGCACGTGCCGGACTGGCCCTGCAGGTCGACCGCGCGATGTACGAACCATTCGCCGCCGGCTTCCCGTTCGAGGAGACACCCGACCAGCTGGCCGCCATCGACGCGACCCTGCGCGACCTCGCCAGCAGCCAGCCGATGGACCGCGTGGTCTGCGGCGATGTGGGCTTCGGCAAGACCGAGGTCGCTGTGCGCGCCGCGTTCGCCGCTGCCAGTGCCGGCAAGCAGGTGGCGGTGCTGGTGCCGACCACGCTGCTGGCCGAACAGCACTACCGCAACTTCCGCGACCGCTTCGCCGACTACCCGCTCAAGGTGGAAGTGCTGTCGCGCTTCAAGAGCACCAAGGAGATCAAGGCCGAACTGGAGAAGGTCGCTGCCGGCACCATCGATGTCATCGTGGGCACCCACCGCCTGCTGCAGCCGGACGTGAAGTTCAAGGATCTGGGCATGGTCATCGTCGACGAGGAACAACGGTTCGGCGTACGCCAGAAGGAGGCGCTGAAGGCGTTGCGTGCCAACGTGCACCTGCTGACCCTGACCGCCACGCCGATCCCGCGCACGCTGAACATGGCCATGGCCGGTCTTCGCGACCTGTCGATCATCGCCACGCCGCCGCCGAACCGGCTGGCGGTACAGACCTTCATCACGCAATGGGACAACGCGCTGCTGCGCGAGGCCTTCCAGCGCGAACTGGCGCGTGGTGGCCAGCTGTACTTCCTGCACAACGACGTGGAGAGCATCGGCCGCATGCAGCGCGAGCTGTCCGAACTCGTGCCGGAAGCGCGCATCGGCATCGCCCATGGCCAGATGCCGGAGCGCGAACTGGAGAAGGTGATGCTGGATTTCCAGAAGCAGCGCTTCAACGTGCTGCTGTCGACCACGATCATCGAGTCGGGCATCGACATCCCCAACGCCAACACCATCATCATCAACCGCGCTGACCGCTTCGGCCTGGCCCAGCTGCACCAGCTGCGCGGCCGCGTGGGGCGTTCGCACCACCGCGCCTACGCCTACCTGATCACGCCTGACCGCCGTGCGATCACCCCGGATGCCGAGAAGCGCCTGGAAGCCATCGCCTCCATGGACGAGCTGGGCGCCGGCTTCACCCTGGCCACGCACGATCTGGAAATCCGCGGTGCCGGTGAACTGCTCGGCGAGGACCAGAGCGGGCAGATGGCCGAAGTCGGCTTCAGCCTGTATACCGAGCTCCTGGAGCGCGCGGTACGCAGCATCAAGCAGGGCAAGCTGCCGGACCTGGATGCCGGCGAGGAAGTGCGCGGTGCCGACGTCGAGCTGCATGTGCCGGCCCTGATTCCGGAAGACTACCTGCCGGACGTGCATACCCGCCTGACGCTGTACAAGCGCATTTCCAGCGCGCGCGACAACGATGCGCTGCGCGAGCTGCAGGTCGAGATGATCGATCGCTTCGGCCTGCTGCCGGACCCGGCCAAGCACCTGTTCGCGGTTGCCGAGCTGAAGCTGCGGGCCAACGCGCTGGGCATCCGCAAGCTGGACCTGGGCGAGAACGGTGGCCGCATCGTGTTCGAATCGAAGCCGGACATCGACCCGATGGCCGTGATCCAGCTGATCCAGAAGCAGCCGAACCTGTATGCGATGGAAGGCCCGGACAAGCTCCGCATCAAGCACCCGCTACCCTTGCCGGAAGACCGCTTCAATGCGGCCCGCGCCCTGCTGACGACCCTCGCCCCGGGTTGATTTCCCACCGCCACCACCCCGCACCGGCCCCACCCGGTGCGGGCGGACGACCATGCTGCCTGACGCCGTACCCGCCCCCGACCTGCTGCACGCACAGGCCTGCCTGATCGATGCCCTGGCCATGTCGCTGCAGATGCGCGATGCCTACACCCGCCATCACTGTGACCGGGTCGGCCGGCTGGCCCAGCGCCTGGCCGTGCACTGCGACCTGGACCAGGAGGCCGGCACGCGGGTCGCGCTGGCCGCGCGATTCCATGACATCGGCAAGATCGGCATTCCCGACGACGTGCTGCTGAGCCCTCGCCGGCACACCGAACAGGAGCGCGCGATCATGCGTGAGCATCCCGTGCGTGGCGAGCACATCTTCCTGACCACCGGCCGCAGCGATGCCGCCGCGGTGGCCAGGCTGATCCGGGCCCATCACGAGGCATTCGACGGCAGCGGCTATCCCGACGGCCTGCACGGCGAGCACATCCCGCTGGGCGCGCGCATTGTCACGCTCGCCGACGCCTACGATGCGATGACCAGTGATCGTCCGTACCGGGCGGCGATGGCGCACGGAACGGCACTGCGCATCCTCGATGACCAGGCCGGCGGCCTGATCGACCCCTACGTGCTGCAGCGCTTCCATCGCCTGCTGGCGCAGGAACCTGCGCTGGCCTGAGATCCGGCGCCACCGGGCAAACAGACGAAAGGCCCGGCTTGCGCCGGGCCTTTCGCATCACGCTTCACGTGTGATCGGTTACCAGATCACCACGCGCTTGTCGTCGGCACGCACCATCGCGTCACCGGCCTTGCACTGGAACGCAGCCGCGAACGACGGCATGTTCGAGGGCGCACCGTTGGCGCGGAAGTTGGCCGGCGCGTGCGGATCGGTGTTCAGGCGCACGCGCAGTTCGCCATCGGTGAAGTTGCGACGCCACACGGTGGCCCAGTTCATGAAGAAGCGCTGGTCCTGGCTGTAGCCATCGACCTCGACGTTCGCCTTCGGATCTTCCTTCAGCGCCATCTGCAGCGCGTCATAGGCAACGGTCAGGCCGCCCAGGTCGCCGATGTTCTCGCCCAGGGTCAGCTTGCCCTTCACATTCACGCCGGGCACCGCTTCGTAGCCATCGAACTGCGCGACCAGCTGGTCGGTACGTTCGGTGAACGCCTTGCGGTCGGCATCGGTCCACCAGTTGTCGAAGTTGCCGTTGGCGGCGAACTGGCTGCCCGAATCGTCGTAGCCGTGCATCATCTCGTGGCCGATCACCGCGCCGATGCCGCCGTAGTTCAGTGCCGGATCGGCCTTGGCGTCGAAGAACGGCGCCTGCAGGATCGCTGCCGGGAACACGATCTCGTTCTTGGTGGCGTTGTAGTAGGCGTTGACGGTCTGCGGCGTCATGCCCCACTCGGTCCTGTCCACCGGCTTGCCGATCTTGTCCAGCATGTAGCGGTAGTTGAACGCACGCGCCGCCTGCATGTTGCCGAGGTAGCTGTCGCCGTTGGTCTGCAGGCCTGCCCAGTCACGCCACTTGTCCGGGTAACCGATCTTCGGGGTGAAGCTGGCCCACTTCTCCAGTGCCTTCTTCTTGGTTTCCTCGCCCATCCACGGCAGCTGCTCCAGGCGCACCTTCAACGCCTGCGACAGGTTTTCCACCAGGTGCTGCATGGCCACCTTCGACTCGGCCGGGAATACGGCGTCGACGTACAGCTGGCCCAGCGCCTCGCCCATGCCGCCGTTGACCGACTCCAGCACGCGCTTCCAGCGCGGCTGCATTTCCTTCTGGCCACGCAGGGTGGTGCCATAGAAATCGAAGTTGGCCTTCTCGAACTGGCTGCTCAGGTACGGCGAGGCGTCGTCGATGGTGTGGAAGCGCAGGTAGGCCTGCCAGGTGCTGGCCGGCACATCGGCCAGCATCTTGTCCATCTCGGAGAAGAAGCCCGGCTGGGCCAGCGAGAACTTCTGCGCGGCCGGCACCTTCAGGGTGTCGAACAGCGCGGTCCAGCTGAAATTCGGGGTCAGCCTGTCGGCGTCTGCGGCGCTGAGCGGGTTGTAGCGCTTGGCCGGGTCACGCATTTCGATGCGCGACATGGACGCCTTGGCCAGGCGGGTTTCGAAGGCCATCACGGCCTTGGCCTGCTCGGCGGCCTGCGCGGCGTCCACGCCGGACAGGGTCAGCACCTGCGCGATGTAGGCCACGTAGGCGTCGCGGATCCTGGCCTGCGCATCATCGAAGTAGTAGCCCTTCTCCGGCAGGCCGAGGCCGCCCTGGCCGACGTAGGCGATGACATTGGCCGAATCCTTGTAATCGGCATTGGCGAACAGCGAGAACAGCACGCCCTTGCCCTCGGCCTGGCTGTCGCGCAGGTACTGGGTGAGGGTGGCGGTGTCCTTCAGCGCGGCGATCTTGTCGAGCTGCGGCTGCAGCGGCGCCAGGCCCGCAGCCTCGATCTTCGCTTCGTCGTTGCCGGTCTTCCAGATGTCGCCGATCTTGGCTTCCACCGAACCGGTCTTGGCCTGGCTGGCGGCAGCCTGCTGTACCAGCGCATGCTGCACTTCCAGCGAGCGCTCGCGCAGGATTTCGAAGCTGCCCCAGGTGGTCTGGTCGCCCGGTACCGGATTGGCCTTCAGCCACTTGCTGTTGACGAAGCCATTGAGGTCGGTGCAGGCCGCGATGGCCGGATCGAGATCGGCGCTGTTGAGCGAGATCAGCGGCGTCTTGATCTGTGACAGGTCGAAGGCCGGCGTAGCGTCGGCACTGGTCGCCGGTGCAGTTTCGTTCTTGCCACACGCAGCCAGGGAGGCGGCGATGGCGATGGTCAGGCCCAGCGGGGCCAGGTTGCGGACGTTCATGAGGCTCTCCTGCGGGTAATTCCACAGGGTAGACGGGGACGCCCGCGGCAGGGACCGGCCAAAGGTCACAGAGCGCTCGTCATGTGGCGCCGAGCCCTGCTCTGCGCCACAAAAAGCGAAGGCCGGCGTGCGCCGGCCTTCCGATTCCTACTTGGCCTTGCCCTGGTTGGCCACGGCCTCAGCGGCCTTGCGCGCCGCTTCCGGGTCGCCCAGGTAGCGGAACGACTGCACGGTCAGGTCATCGTTCAGTTCGAACAGCAGCGGAATGCCGGTCGGAATGTTCAGCTCGAGGATTTCCTCGCGCGAAACATTGTTGAGGTACTTGTACAGCGCGCGCAGCGAGTTGCCGTGGGCGGTGACCAGCACCGTCTTGCCGTCCTTCAGCTGCGGCGCGATGGCGTCGTGCCAGTACGGCAGCACGCGGTCGAGGGTGGTGGCCAGCGATTCGGTACCCGGCAGCGCGTTGCGGTCCAGCCCGGCGTAGCGACGGTCGTGGATCGGATGGCCCGGGTCTTCCAGATCCATCGGCGGCGGCGGGATGTCATAGGAGCGACGCCACACCTTGACCTGCTCCTCGCCGTGCTTTGCAGCGGTCTCGGCCTTGTCCAGGCCCTGCAGGCCGCCGTAATGGCGCTCGTTGAGACGCCAGGATTTGTTCACCGGCAGCCAGTCCTGCTCCAGCTCGGCCAGGGCGCCCTGCAGGGTGTGGATGGCGCGCTTCAACACCGAGGTGTGGGCGACGTCGAACTGCAGGCCTTCCTCGCGCATCAGGCGGCCAGCGGCGGCCGCTTCCCGGCGCCCCTGCTCCGTCAGGTCGACATCGACCCAGCCGGTGAAGCGGTTGTCCAGGTTCCACTGGCTCTGGCCATGGCGCAACAGTACGAGTTTACGGGTCACTGCAGGATCTCCAACGCGAGGAAAGGCAGGCCGCCATTGTAGCCCCGGGGCCGCTCACCGTGCCGTGGCGCGGCCCATGCGATGCTGTGATCGATGAATACCGTGATCGATCCCGGGCGCTGGCAGGGCAGCGTCGCCGCCGCACGCGAGCAACAGCTGCGGCTTGCGGCGCGGGTGGAGCGCAGCGACCGGCTGCCGGGTACCGTACGCTGGCTGGCCGGGCTGGACGTCGGCTTCAAGGACGACGGCCGCACCACCCGCGCCGCAGCCGTGCTGCTGGATGCCGCCACCCTGCAACCGGTGGCCCGGGAGATCGCCCGCATTCCCACGGTGATGCCTTACATCCCTGGCCTGCTCAGCTTCCGCGAGCTGCCCGCCCTGCTCGCTGCACTGGCCCTGCTGCCGCGTTCGCCGGACCTGGTCTTCGTCGACGGGCACGGCATCAGCCATCCGCGACGGCTGGGCGTGGCGGCGCACCTGGGCGTCGTCACCGATCTGCCGAGCATCGGCGTGGCCAAGTCGAAACTGGTCGGTCGCTTCGTCGAGCCCGCAGACGAGGCTGGCGCGCATACGCCCCTGCTCGATGGCGATGAACAGCTCGGCTGGGTGCTGCGCAGCAAGGTCCGCTGCAGGCCGCTGTTCGTCGCTGGCGGGCACCGCATCAGCGCCGATACCGCACTGCAGTGGGTGCAGCGGACGCTGCGCGGCTATCGCCTGCCGGAGCCGACCCGCCTGGCGGATCGGCTGGCGTCGCGACGGGGCGCGTAGCGGCAGATCAGTGGTGCACGTGGCCGCGATGGCCCTGCGCGTCCTCGCCGTGGTCGTGATCGTGCCGCGCATCCGGTGCGGCCGCACTGGGCGGCGCGGGATCTCCGCATGCCTCTCCGCAGTGATCTGCTTCAATCTGCAGGGTCACATGCTCGATGCCGAAGTCATCGTGCAGGCGACCTCCCAGCTCGCGGCGCAGCACGTCGGCGTCGGTACCGTCGCGCATCACGACATGCGCGGTCAGCGCCGGCGTGCTCGAGGCCAGTGCCCACACATGCAGGTCATGCACGTCCAGCACCGCGGCATGGCCGGACAGGCTGTCGCGGACCTTCGCCACATCCATGCCCTTGGGCACGCCTTCCAGCAGCACGTTGATCGCCTCGCGCATCAGCACATAGGTGCGTGGCAGCACCCACAGGCCGATCAGCACCGCCAGGATCGGGTCGATCGGCTGCCAGCCGGTCCAGCGGATCAGCAGCGCGCCGACGATCACCGCCACCGAGCCGAGCATGTCGGCCCACACTTCCAGGTAGGCACCTTTGACGTTGAGGCTTTCACCGCTGCCGGCCTGCAGCAGGCGCATCGAGATCAGATTGATGACCAGGCCGGCGGCGGCGATCACCAGCATGCCGGTGGAGGCAATCTCCTGCGGTTCGCGGAAGCGGCCGACCGCTTCCCACAGGATGTAGCCGGCCACCACGAACAGCATCGCGCCATTGATCATCGCGCCAAGGGCTTCCAGCCGCGCATAGCCATAGGTGCGGCGCGCGTCCGGCGGACGCCGGCTCAAGCGCACCGCGACCAGCGCGATCATCAGTGCGAGTGCGTCGGTGGCCATGTGGGCCGCATCGGACAGCAGCGCCAGGCTGTTGGTCCAGAACGCGCCGACGACTTCGACGACAAGGAAGGTGGAAGTCAGCCCCAACGCCCACCACAACGGCTTCTCGTGGCGGATCTGGGACGGCAGGTGATCGTGGTCGTGGCCCATGCAACAGCTCCTGTGCGATGCGGTCAGGCTACGGCGTGGCTGCGGGGGAGACTATTACGATGTTTATAACATTGCAGCTGTGCGGCGCCGGTCGCGCCGGGCGTGGCCCGGCGCTCGCCGATTGCACCGGGCCATGCCTGTCAGGCACCGCGCGCGCTCAGAAGCCGAAACGCAGGCTGGCCCAGTATGCGCGGCCCGGTTCGTTGTAGGTCGCCGCACCGGCGTCGCTGCTGTTGGCTTCGCGGAACAGGCGCTTGTCGGCCAGGTTGTTCACGCCGAAACCGAAGCTGACCGTCCCGGTAACCCTGTAGCGCGCGCTCACGCCCCAGATGTTGTATGCCCCCCGATCCTGCAGCACCACCGACGGATCGCAGCTTCCGGTGCAGCGAGGATCGTTGTTGATGTTGGTGGTGGCCGGCTCCTGCCTGCCGTAGAAGGTGCCGGTGAGCAGCAGCGACAGCTTTTCGGTGGCCTGCCAGTCCAGCATCGTGTTGACCGTGTAGCGCGGTATCACCGACAGCGGCTGGCCGGTGCTCTTGTTCTCGTTCTCCACCATGTAGGTGAAGTTGCTGCTCCACTTCAGCCGGTCGCCCTGCTCGCCCAGCAGCGGCACCACCAGGTTGCCCTCCAGGCCCTGCACGATGGCCTTCGGTGCATTTTCCCAGCGGAAGATCCGGCCACGGGTATCGGCGGTGAGGCCGACCTGGGTATACCCGGCCTCGATCTTGTCCTTGTAGTCGTTGTGGAAGTAGGTCAACGAGGCCTGCCAGCCACTGTCCGGAGCCCATTCCACGCCCAGTTCCTTGTTCAGGCTGGTCTCGGCGTCCAGCTCCGCGTTGCCCTGCAGATAGCAGCCCGCGCCCAGGCTCGGCAGTGCGTTGGGACAGCCGTTGCCACGGGTGTAGTACAGGTAGTCCGGATTGGACTGGTAGAGGTTGGGAGCCTTGAACGCGCGCGCGATGCCGCCCTTCACCACCCAGTCGCCATTGATGCGGAACTGCGCATTGAGGCTGGGGCTGGCGTTGTTGCCGAACTGGCTGTGATGGTCGAAGCGCAGGCCCGGCGTCACGATCCAGCGTTCGCCCAGGTAGATGTTGTCTTCGACGAAGACCGCCGTGGTCTGTGCATCGGACTTGCCGCGCGCACGATCGGCCGACAGGCCCGGCAGGCCACCGCCACTGCTGCCGGACTGGCTCATCGAATACGGATCGGTCAAGCGGCTGTCGAGATGCTCGAAGCCCAGCGTCCAGACATTCTCCGCCGCGCCGATCGTGGTCGGGAAACTGATCTCGCCGTCGAGCTGGTAATTGCGCAGGCGGGAGGTGGACCAGTCGGTGCCGTTGAAGCTGCCCTCGGGGCCACCGGCCAGGCCTTCGTTGATGCGCGAATTGTTGACCGCTTCCACCGCAGCAGTAACGCGCGAGGTCACATCACCCCAGCGGCCACGATGGGTGATCGCCCCGGTGGTGCGGTACATGCGGTTGGTCTCTGCCTCGCTCTCGGCCAGCGCCGCCAGATCGACCGGCGTGGAGGTACCGGTGTTGCTCACGGCACGGTCGCCCGCATAGATGTTGCCCTGGCGGCTGGTACCGGCTTCGAATTCCACCACCTGGCCGGCGTTGATGTCCCAGCGCAGCAGCGCGTTGACATCGCGGTTCTTGACGCCCTCGCGGCCTGCGGGAGGTACGGTGCCCGGCGCGGTGGCGAACGCGCGATTGAGTTCGAGCGAATCCGCGTCGGTCCTGTTGAGGTTGCCATACAGGCGGAAGGACAACGCATCGGTCATCGGGCCGCTCAGCTGCAGGCCCACGCGCTCACTGCCACCTTCGGCACTGTGCTCGGGTACCAGTCCGTACAGGTCGACCGCTCCGGTCAGATCGCCCGTCGGGCGCTTGGTGATGATGTTGACCACGCCGCCGGAGGCGCCGGATCCATAACGCGCCGCTGCCGGACCGCGCAGCACTTCGATGCGCTCGATCATCTCCGCCGGCACCCAGTTGGTGTCGCCACGGGTATTGCGCTCACCGCTGCGGCCCATGCGCACGGCGTCGCGGGCGCCGACGCGTTTGCCGTCCACCAGGATCAGCGTGTTCTCCGGTCCCATGCCGCGCAGGTCGATCTGGCGGTTGTTGCCGTACTGGCCGGACGCACTGTTGCCGGTGAGATTGACGCCGGGCATGGTCCGCAGCAGCTCGGCGATGTCGTTGGCAGGAGGACGGCGCGCGATGTCCTCGGCGGTGATTGTCGATGTACCCAGTGCTTGGCGCGCGATCTGCGAGGCGGTGACGTGCACCGTATCGATATCGGTCGCGTCGGTCTGCGCATGGGCACCCAGGGCACTGCCCGCAAGCAGGGCAGCAACGGCAAGCGCCAACGGGCGCGGCGGCGGAACAAGGACGGCAGACATCTTCAACACCTTCTGGCAGGGCAACGGGACCTCTGGCAAAGGGCTTGAGGCGACGACGGGGGAAGTGGGAGCGGCGCCGCACATCTTCCGCAGGCCGATCCATGCGCGCATTCTCCCATCAATGCGATTGATTCTCAAATGCGTCAACGCAGTGCAAGCGCTTCGCAAATGTGCATGGGGCCAAGTACGCTCGTTCGCCGTACCCCCTGCTGATGGGTACTACGCAGGAGGCCGGTGGCCGCCGGGGTGACGCGCTGCCGGTGCAGCGGCATGCAGCGCCCACCATGCCAGCGCTGTCACCGCGATGCCTGCACCGAGCGCACAGACCCTGGTCCAGCCGTGGTGCGCCTGCATCCACGTACCGGCCGCAGCACCGACGCCGCTGCCGACCGCGTAGAACAGCATGTACAGCGCCACCAGGCGACCGTGCTGTTCGGCAGGCGCGCGCAGCAGCAACGCCTGGTTGGACACATGCAGTGCCTGTCCTCCCAGATCGAGCACCACCACGCCCAGCAGCAGCCATGCCAGGGCGTGCGGCAGACCCAGCAGGGGCCACCACGCAAGCAGCATCAGCAGCAGCGCCCCCAGGCTCACCCGCAGGCTGAAACCCCGATCCATCCAGTGCCCCACCCGTGCAGCCAGCAGCGCACCGACCATGCCGGCCAGACCGAGCGCGCCGATGGCCGCGGTCGACCAGTTCATCGGTGATGCCGACAGGGGCAGCGGTACGGCCGCCCAGAACACGTTGAGGCCGGCGAACAGCAGCAGCGCCAGAGGGCCACGCTCGCGCAGCGTGCGATCACTGCGCAGCATCGTCATCATCGAGCCGAGCAGGGCGCGCCAGGCCGGCGGCTGCGAGGGAACAGGCACGGCAGGCAGGCGTCGCCACAGCAGCATCGCCAACGCCGCCATCATCACTGCTGACAGCAGGTACACCGCGCGCCAGCCGGCCAGGGCCGCCACCGCGCCGGATACCACACGCGCAGCCAGCAGGCCGATGAACACCCCGCCCTGCACCATGCCAACCACGCGCCCCCGCTGCCCCGACGGTGCCAGCGTGGCTGCATAGGCGATGAGTCCCTGGGTGAGCGCCGTCCCGAGCAGGCCCGCCAGCAGCATGCCCCCCAGCAGCCAGGCGGTACTGCGTGCTGCCGCCAGTCCCAGCAGCACCATCACCAGTGCCAGCAGCTGCACGCGCAGCAGGCGGCGACGATCGCCGCGGTCGGCCAGCGGCAGCAGGCCGAGCAGGGCCAGCACGCTGCCGGCCTGGGTGGCGGCAACCACAGCGCCGGCCGTCGCGCGCTCCATGGCGAAGGCCTGCGCCAGGCGCTCCAGCAGCGGCTGTGCGTAATAGACATTGGCCACACTGGCACCCGCCGCGATGGCCAGCAGGCCCAGCAGGGCGCGCGGAAGGACGGAAGCGGGCATGAACGTGGTTGCATATTGAAACTGGATGCACCCTATCGACAATGGTTTTAAAATGCAACCACATCGTCACGAGCCTTGCCCATGCACGCCGACAGCCCCTGCCCCGTTGCCCGCAGCGCCGATCTGCTCGGTGATCGCTGGGCCCTGCTGATCATCCGCGATGCCTTTGATGGCGTTACCCGCTTCAGTGACTTCCAGCGCAGCCTCGGCGCAGCGCGCAACATCCTAAGCGACCGCCTGCGGCGTCTGGTCGAGGCCGGGCTGCTGCTGCAGCAACCTGCCAGCGATGGCAGCGCCTACCAGCAGTACGTGCTGACGCCAGCCGGACGCGAACTTTTCCCGGTGCTGGTGGCGCTGCGGCAATGGGGGGAGCGCCACCGCTTCGCAACGGGTGAGGCGCACTCGCAGCTTGTCGAGCGTGCCAGCGGCGCGCCCCTTCCCTACATGCAGCCGCATGACCACACCGGTACGCCGCTGCTGGCGGAACAGACCGCGGTCCGCAAGGTGGACATCCGCTAGCCCGAGCCTCGCGTGCCGTTCCACCTGAGCGCGATGCGCCGGATCGATGATCCGCCTCCCACGGCAAAGCCTGCGCGCCGCCCGCGCATGCAGCGTGTAGCAATGCCAGCGTAGGATCACGGGCGGGCCCTGCGGCCCGCCCTTCCGTTGCTGCCCAGGACTCCGCCCATGCTCCGCCGTGCCCTGCCCCGATCCGCGTCCGTGCTGCTGCCCCTGCTCCTGCTGTGGGGCGTGCCAGGCGCGCAGGGCCGCGAAGTCGCCGCGCCTGCCGCCCACGTCGAGGCCGATGGCCCCTACGTGTTCCGCAACGGCGATCAGCTGCAGGCCAAATGGATCTGCGCTGACGCTGTGCAGACCCGCTCGCTGGGCACCGCCACGGGAGCTGCCGATGTCGCGCCCCTGTGCGGCTACCCGCACAGCGTGCACGTGCTGCCACCGGTCGCGCCTTCGGTGTCGGAGCTGCCTGCGGTACCGCGCATCGTCGCCCTGTCCGACATCCACGGCCAGTACGACCTGCTGGTACGACTGCTGCGCGCCCACCATGTGATCGATGCGCAGGACCGCTGGGCCCTCGGCCAGGACACCCTGGTGGTCGCTGGCGACGTGTTCGATCGCGGCCCGCAGGTCACCGAAGCGTTCTGGCTGTTGTATGGCCTGCAGCAGCAGGCGGCGGCCGCCGGCGGTGCGGTGCACTTCGTGCTCGGCAACCACGAGACCATGGTTCTGTACGACGACCTGCGCTATGTCAATCCGAAGTACCTGCGCAGTGCGCAGTTGCTCGGCCGCAGCTATCCGCAGCTGTACGGCGCCGATTCGGTGATCGGGCAATGGCTGCGGACGCGGCCGGTGCTGCTGAAGATCGGCGACACCCTGTTCCTGCATGGCGGCATCTCGCCCGAAGCGGTGGAACTGGCACTGCACCCGGCACGCACCAATGCCGCCTACCAGGCCTCGCTGGGATTGCCCAAGGCCGAAGTGAAGGCCGACCCCGCAACTGCACCGCTGTACGACGGCAAGACCAGCCCCATCTGGTACCGCGGCTACTTCGATGGCCGTCTCGATGCACGGGGCGTGCAGGACGTGCTCGACACGCTGCAGCTCAAGCGCATCGTGGTCGGCCACACGTCGATGCCGCATGTCAGCACGTTCCATGGTGATCGCGTGATCGCCATCGACAGCAGCATCAAGAACGGCGAGAACGGCGAGCTGCTGTTCATCGAGGATGGCCGGCTCAGCCGCGGTCTGCTGGACGGCTCACGGGTGCCGCTGGTCCAGGGGCAACCCGGCCTGCAGGACTGACCACGAAGGTGGCGGCACCCTGCCGGCGATACACTGCCGGCTCACCCCTGCGAGCCACCATGATGCGCCAGACCGTCATCCCGCAGCTGCGCATGCGCCACGCCGATGCCAGCCTGCCCTTCTACGTGCAGGGCCTGGGCTTCGTCGTCGACTGGGAGCATCGGTTCGAGCCGGGGTTTCCGTTGTTCGCCCAGCTCACCCGCGACGGCCAGACGCTGTTCCTCACCGAGCACAGCGGCGACTGCGAAGTGGGCGGCGCGGTCTACTTCATCGTCGAGGATGTCGACGCCCTGCACCGCGCCTTCAGTGCCGCTGGGGTACCGATCGAACAGCCGCCGCATGACACCGAGTGGGGCAGCCGCGAAATGCTGCTGCTCGATCCGGACCACAACCGCCTGCGCTTCGCCACCACAACGGAGTGAGTCCCCGCAGGCTTGAGAGGGATATACGAAACATATACGATGCGTATATTCCTCTTACCTGGATCCGCCCATGGGCATCGTCAACATCGATGACACCCTGCACGACCAGCTGCGCCGTGCCTGCACCGTCTCCAGCCGCTCGATCAACGCCCAGGCCAGTTTCTGGATCCGCGTGGGCATGCTGTGCGAAATGAATCCGACGCTGAGCTTCCAGGACATCGTGGCCAGCGAACTGCGCGCCGCCGGCGTGCAGCCACAGCCGCTGGCACCCGCACGGGCCTGACGTGAGCATCATCAAGCGGCCCGACGAGATCGCGCTGATGACCGAATCCGGCCGCCTGCTGGCACAGGTGTTCGCCGCGCTCGACAGATGGCCACTGCAGGGCCGCAGCACGATGGAGATCAACGACTTCGTCGAACGGATGATCGTCGACGAGCTGCAGGCGCGGCCTGCCAGCAAGGGCCAGTATGGCTTTCCGTACGTGCTCAACACCTCCATCGACAACGTGGTCTGCCACGGGGTGCCCAGTACCGCAGACGTGCTGCGCGAGGGCCAGATCGTGAATCTCGACATCACCCTGGAAAAGAACGGCTACATCGCCGATTCCAGCACCACCTACCCGGTCGGCGCGGTCACCCCTTCCGCACGGCGGCTGGTGCGGACCGCCTACGAAGCGATGTGGAAAGGCATCGCCGTGGTACGGCCCGGCGCGCGCCTGGGCGACATCGGCCACGCCATCGCCCGCTACGCTCGCCGCCACGGCTACAGCGTAGTAAAGGAATACTGCGGCCATGGCATCGGCCGGGAGATGCACGAAGAACCGCAGATCCTGCATTACGGCCATCCCAACACCGGCAGGGTGCTGGAAGAAGGCATGGTGTTCACCATCGAACCGATGCTCAACCAGGGCAGGCCGGCGATCCGCCAGCGCGCGGGCGAATGGCCGGTCTATACCCGCGACGGCACGCTGTCGGCACAGTTCGAGCACACCGTGGCCGTGACCCGCAAGGGCGTGCGGGTGCTGACGCTGCGCCCCGACGAGACGCCGTTGTGCGCGGTGGACGCGGCCTAGAGCGGACGCAACAGCAACAGGGTGGCGAGGCAGAACATGAAGATCGCCACGCCGGCATCCAGCACCCTCCACGCGCTCGACCTGCGGAACACCGGCTGCAGCAGGCGCGCGCCATAGCCCAGCGTGCAGAACCAGGCCACGCTGGCCACGCAGGCACCGGTGGCGAACGCCCAGCGCAGATCGCCCGGATAGCGCGTGGACAGGCTGCCCAGCAGCACCACGGTATCCAGGTAGACGTGCGGGTTGAGCAGGGTGAAGGCCAGGCAGGTCAGCAGTACCTCGCGCCCGCTGCCGCCCTGCGCCTCGGCGGCGGCCAGCGCACTGCCACCACGCCACGCGCGTAGTCCCGCCTGCAGGCCATACCACAGCAGGAACGCCGCACCACCAAAGCGCAGCACCTGCAGCAGCAGCGGCCACTGCAGCACCAGCGCGCCCATGCCACCGACAGCGGCCAGTATCAGCACGATGTCCGCGCCGGCGCAGGCCAACACCACCTTTCCCACATGACGCTGCTGCAGGCCCTGCCGCAGTACGAAGGCGTTCTGTGCACCGATGGCGATGATCAGGCCGGCACCTGCGAACAGGCCGGCGGCGGCAGCGGCGATCCACATGGGGACAGGCCTGGCAGGGAGGGGACGCGCAGAGTGCGGCCGCCGCCCCTGTTTAGACAATCTGATTCTTCTTTATCCTGTGCAGAAAAACTGAAGAGGCACCGGCATGGATCTGCTACATCCACAACTGGCTGCGTTTGCTGCGGTGCTGGAGGAAGGCAGCTTCGACGCTGCAGCCCGACGCCTGTCGATCAGCCCGTCGGCGCTGTCGCAACGGATCAAGGCACTGGAGGACCGGCTCGGCCAGGTACTGGTGGTACGCCAGGCACCGTGCCGACCCACCGCCACAGGTGAAGCGCTGCTGCGCAGGGTGCGACCGATGCAGACGCTGGAGGCCGAGGCGCTGGCCGAACTGCTGCCCGAACGCGGCAGCGATGCCCCGCGCACACCGATCCCGTTGGCGGTCAACGACGACTCGCTCGACACCTGGTTCGTGCCGGCCATCGCCGAGCTTCACCAGCGCCATGGGTATCTGTTCGACCTGCGCATGGATGATCAGGACCACACCCTGCAGTTGCTGCGAGATGGCAGCGTGCTCGGCGCGGTCACCGCCGAAAGCCAGCCGGTGAAGGGCTGCAACGTGCATCCGCTCGGCGCCATGCGTTACCACGCCATCGCCTCGCCCGGCTTCGCCCGCCGGCACTTCAGCGAGGGCATGCAGGCTGCGGCGCTGGCACGTGCGCCGATGCTGGTGTTCAACCGTAAAGATGAACTGCAGTGGCGCTTCGTGCGGCGGCTGACCCGTGCGCGGCTGCAGCCACCGCTGCATTATCTGCCCTCCTCGACCGGCTTCGTCGAAGCCGCCGCGTGCGGACTGGGCTGGGGCATGGCCCCGGAAACCCTGGTGGGGCCTGCCGTGCATGCCGGCCGCGTGGTGGTACTGGAACCCCGCCGCTGGCTCGACGTGCCCTTGTACTGGCAGCACGCGGCCGTGCGCTCAAGCACGCTGCAGCACATCACCCAGGCATTGCGCACGGCGGCCAGCGGCGCCCTGCGCTGAGGTCCATACGATGACCGCAGACCCGGGCTTCACGCGCAGACCACTAACGTTTGCTCACTTCTTAACTACAGGAACGGCATGCGTGTGAGCCGCCCACGGACAAGGATGCGCAGCGCGATGGGCGTCGCCGGCATGGCCTTTGCGGCCTGCTTGCCCTTTGCCACGTCAGCGCAGGCCATCACCGATACACCGGCATTGGACTGGGAACAGGCGCGGCAGCGGTTGGAACAGGTTTCCGACGCGCTGGCCGCGGCCGACGCCGCCGTCCGCAACAAGCAGGATCTGCAGGAGGCCACGCGCCTTCTGCGCCTGCCGGAGATCACCGGCGAGGTCCGCCGCCTGCAGTTCCAGAAGACCCTGACCCTGCCACTGGGCTCGCTGGCACCGGTGGCCGAGGCCTTTGGCATCGATTCCCCCCTGTCGTTCACCGAACGCGACTGGCGCACCCGCCCGGTCGTCACCGCTGTGCTGCCGCTGTACACCGGTGGCGTCATTCCTGCCGCACAGCGTGCCGCCAGCGCAGCCCACGAGCAGGCCAGCGCGGAACGCGAAGCACAGCGGCAGTCGTTGACCGTGCAGCTGGCCCAGGCCTACTTCGGCCAGCGCCTGGCCGAGCAGGCGGTGGACGTGCGTCGTGACGTCCGTGATGGCCTGGAACGCCACCTGGCCGATGCGCTGAAGCTGGAGCGCGAAGGCTTCGCCACCCGCGCGCAGCGACTGCAGGCCACCGTGGCGCGCGACAAGGCAGAGCGCGAGTACCAGAAGACCGTCAACGACCTGGCCACGTTGAAGGCCGCGCTGGCCACCCTGCTGCGCAGTGGCGGCGAGGTGCAGCCGGTATCACCCCTGTTCGTGCAGCGCGTGCCGCTGGAGCCGGCCGCCAGCTTCGAGCGCATCGCGCAGGCACGGCAACCCCAGATCGCACGGCTGCGGGCCATGGTGGCGCAGGCCGAACAGGGCGTGCGCGTACAACAGGCCAAGCTCAAGCCGCAGATATTCGCCTTTGGCCAATACGACTTCCGTCGCCGCGACGAGATGCTGACCGATCCGGACTGGGCGTTCGGCATCGGCCTGAAGTACACCTTCCTGTCGCCGAACGCGCGACCGGCGCAGATCAGCGCGGCACGTGCGCAGCAGGAGCAGGCGGAAGCCGGACTGCGTGAAGCCGAGAACCAGGTCGCGCTCGGCGTGCGCAAGGCGTGGAACGAGCTGGAAACGGCACGCCAGCAGTTCGTGCTGCTCGACAGCAGCATCGCCCAGGCACAGGAGAACCTGCGCCTGCAGGAGCTGGCATTCCGCGAGGGGCAGTCCACGTCGCTGGACGTCATCGATGCGCGGCTGGGTCTGGGAGGCGCTCGCGTGGAGCGTGCACAGGCCGCCTACCAGTACGATGTCGCGCTGGCACAGCTGCTGGAGATCAGTGGGCAGATGGACCGCTTCGAGGAATTCCGGCGTCGCGCAGATGAGGTGATCGACCATGAGTGACGTATTGCAGGATGAAGCGACACCACCAGGCAAGCGCCGGCTTGGCCGGATCCTGCTCGTGGTGCTGCTGGCAGTGGTGGCGCTGGGCCTGTGGCTCGCCTGGCGCAGCCCGGCCGACCAGATCCAGGGCATGGCCGACGCGGACACGATCAACGTCGCAGCGAAGATCACCGCCCGTGTCGCCGAGCTGAAGGTTCGCGAAGGTGACCGCGTGCAGGCCGGTCAGGTCGTGTTCCTGCTCGACAGCCCCGAAGTGACGGCGAAGGAACAGCAGGCACGCGGCGCTCTGGCCGCTGCGCAGGCGGTGGCCGACAAGGCTGCCGAAGGCGCACGTAGTGAGGACATCCGTGCTGCCGAAGCCAATTGGAAGCGTGCCGAAGCCGGAGCAACGCTGGCCGAAGCCACCTACCGCCGCGTGCAGAACCTGTTCAACGAAGGAGTGATGACCCGGCAGAAGCGCGACGAAGCACTCGCCCAGTCCACCAGTTCGCGCGAGCTGGCCCGTGCCGCCCGTGCCCAGTACGACATGGCACTGGCCGGTGCGCGGGAACAGGACAAGCGTGCCGCGCAGGGCCAGGTACAGCAGGCGCAGGGCGCCGTGGCCGAAGTGGATGCGGCCCGCGTCGAAGTGGAGGGCCGTGCACCAGTGGCCGGCGAGATCAACAAGCGCATGGCCGATCCCGGCGAACTGGTACCCGCCGGCTACCCGGTATTCACCCTGGTCGACATCGACCGCATGTGGGTATCGATGAACCTGCGCGAATCCCAGATGCAGGGCCTGAAGGTCGGCAGCACGCTGCGTGGCAGCGTGCCGGCCCTCGGTGAGGACAGCGAGTTCAAGGTCTACTTCATCAACCCGGCCGGCGACTATGCCACCTGGCGTACCACCCGGCAGTCGTCCGGCTACGATGTCCGCAGCTTCGAGGTGCGGGTGCGCCCGGTACGCCGCATCGAGGGCTTCCGCCCCGGCATGAGCGTGCTGTTCGCATGGCCCCAGCACTGAGCCCTGGTGGCAACGGCTTTGCTGCTGCCTGGCAGCGCGAGCTGCGGGGTCTTGGTGGCAACCGTGCCGACCTGGCGCTGGTCACGGTGCTGCCGCTGCTGATGCTGGTACTGATGGCCTGGATGTTCACGCCATCGGTCATGCGCGATGTACCCATCGCCGTGGTCGACCTCGATCACAGCAGCGACAGCCGGCAATTGCTGCGCATGCTCGATGCCAGCCCGGGGGTCCGCATCGCCCGCCAGCCCGCCGACATGGACACCGCGCGCTCGCAGCTGCGCAGCCTGGAGGTGTTCGCAGTGGTGCTGGTGCCGCGCGACGTGACCCGTCAGGCCCTGCGCGGCCGCCAGGGCACGGTGTTCGCTTATTACAACGCCACCTACATGACCACCGGACAATCGGCCGCGCGCGATATCGCCGATGCGGTGTCGGCCTGGAATGCACGCATGCTGCGCGAGCGCATCGGCCTGCAGGTGGGGCCCGCAAAGCTGCGCGCCGCCCCGATCGCCGTGCAGTCCGACATCCTCTACAACCCTGCACGCAGTTATGAGCTGTTCCTGCTGCCGCTGATCTTCCCGGCCGTCCTGTCGCTGGTGCTGGCACTGGCCGTGGCCGGAAGCGTGGGCCGGGAAATCCGCGATGGCACCCTGCCGGCCTGGCTCGGTGACACCCCGTGGGCATCGATCGCCGGCAAGCTCGCGCCCTACGTACTGTTGTTCGCGTTGTACGGCACGCTGGGCGTCGGCTACCTCGCATGGCTGCGCGGGGACGGCATCGCCGGCAGTCTGCTCCTGCTGCTGGCTGCGCAGCCGGCGTTCTACCTGGCCACGGCCGCATATGCGTTGTTCTTCGTCGGCCTTGCCCGTGACATGGGTACCGCGCTGTCGGTGGTCGGCCTGACCATCGGCACAGCGCTGGCCTTCTCCAGTGCCACCTTCCCGGTACTGGATGGCCCGCTGTTCACCCGCATCTGGCACCAGCTGCTGCCACTCAGCGCGTACATCAAGGTGCAGACCGAGCAGCAGTTCGTCGGCGCACCGCTGTCCGTCTCGCTGTGGCCCTTGGCCACGCTGTTGTTGATGTCGGTGGTGGCCGGCGGCATCGGCAGCCTGCGGTTGATCGCTTTCGGCCGCACCCCGGAGGCCGCGCGACCGGCCGGGGCCGACGCATGAGCGCGGTCTGGCGCAGCCTGCGGCAG
The DNA here is from genome assembly GCF_014947095.1 of Stenotrophomonas sp. B2. Lineage (NCBI taxonomy): Bacteria > Pseudomonadati > Pseudomonadota > Gammaproteobacteria > Lysobacterales > Lysobacteraceae > Stenotrophomonas > Stenotrophomonas sp. B2. Next base: position 398,301 of record NZ_JADCQA010000001.1, read on the forward strand.
ACCCTGCTGGCGGTGCTCGGCGACCGCTATGCCATCGTGGTGATGGTCGGTGCAGTCATCCTGTACTCGTTCTTCTATCCCGCCGCGTACCGCCACCAGGTGGCCGGCAATCTGCCGGTGCTGGTGGTCGATCAGGATCACAGTGCCACCAGCCGCGAACTGCTGCGCATCCTCGATGGCCTGCGCGTGGCGCGCGTGGTTGGCCAGCCGGCGGATCTGGACAGCGCGCGCCGGCAGCTGGAAGCGGGGCATGCCGAAGGCATCGTGCTCATCCCCGCGAACCTGGAGCGCGACATCCTGCGTGGCCAGCCAGCCAAGCTGGTCCTGCTGGGCAATGGCGCCTACCTGGGACGCGCCAGCTGGGTGCTGGGCAGCATCGCCGATGCGCTGGGCACATTCGGCCGCGACGCCGCCGTGACCCAGGCCGCGTTCATGGGCGCGCCGCAGGCAGCGCCGGTCACTCTCGTGCAGCGGCCCCTGTACAACACGCAGGAAGGCTATGGCAGCGCCATCGTACCCGGCGTGGCCGAACTGATCGTGCACCAGACACTGCTGATGGGCATCGGCGTACTGCTGGGAGGGCGGCGCCTGGTACTGGGCCGCCGGCTGCACTTCGATCTGCCGACCCTGGCAGGCATGGCGATGGGCTTCGGCCTGATCGGGCTGTTCGGCCTGTTCTACTACGCCGGCTTCACCGCCTGGGTACAGGACTACCCGCGCGGCGGAAATCCGCTGGGCCAGCTGCTGGGCGGCACGCTGTTCATTGCCGCCACCGTGGCCTTCGGGCTGTTCATCGGCAGCTTCTTCCGCACCCGCGAACGCGCCTTCCAGTACATCATCGCCACCTCCATTCCGCTGTTCTTCCTCGCCAACCTCTCCTGGCCGGCGGTGATGACGCCCCGCCCGCTGGTGTGGCTGGCGCAGCTGCTGCCGACCACCTCCGGCATCAATCTGATGGTGCGGTTGAACCAGATGGACGCACGCCTGGACGAAGTCAGCCGTGAACTTGCCACGCTCGCGGCGCTGCTGGTGATCTACGGCGGTCTTGCCATCTGGCGGCTGCATGGCAGGCCGTCGGGCGGGGTGCGCCCCTGAGCACAGACAAACGCCGGCACGGAGCCGGCGTTCGTTGCATCACTACGTGGAAGGGGAAAACGGCGATCAGCGGTAGACGCGCTCGCAGCGACGTTCCACCACCCGATCGCCGGTCTTCTGCTGGTGGTTGCCCTGGATCTGTCGTCCGGCGGCGCCGCCGGCGACTGCACCGGCGACGGTGGCGAGCTTCTTGCCATTGCCGCCGCCCACCTGGTTGCCCAGCAGGCCGCCCACCACCGCACCTGTGGCAGTACCGGCAATGCGGTTCGGATCGCGCGAGTTGCGCTGGACTTCAACGTTCCTGCATTCCACACGGCTGCCGTCGTTGAACTTGCGGCCTTCGTCGCGGGGCCCGTAGGTCTGCGCACCCGCCATCGACGATGCCGCCATCAGGGTGCCCAGCACGAGCAGTCGGGTCGAGGTCTTCATGGCCAGCTCCTGTCTTCCGGGATGGGTCCAGTCTCCGCCTGCCGCTGGCAACTACGAGTGAAATCGGTGTCATCAGGACTTCATCGGCCATGCGTCGTTCATGAAGAGAACCGCGGCCATGGAACGATCCAGCGCCTGGCAGAGGCTTCCGTTCGGTCGCCGCGAAGGGAATCGGCCCCCTGCATCGGTGCGCCGACCCGCGCGGCCCCTCCCGGGGGCAGCGCGCATGCGGCTATGATCAACCGACAAAGGGCGCAGGCATCTGGACGTGGATGTGCAGGAATCAGAAAGCTTGAGGGTAGCGGTACTGGAGGACGAGCCTGCCCTGCGCGAGCGCATCATCCTGCCAGGCCTGGCGCGCTATGGATTCCTGGCGACCGGCTACGCCAGCGTCGCCGCCTTCCGCGCCGGAATGGAGAGACAGCCCGCCGACCTGCTCGTGCTCGACGTGAGCCTGCCTGACGGCGATGGCTTCAGCCTGGCGCGCGAAATGCGCCAACGACAACCGGGCCTCGGCGTCATCATGCTGACCAGCCTTGCCGATGTGAGTGATCGCATCCGCGGCCTGACCGAAGGTGCCGACGTGTATTTTTCCAAGCCGATCGAGATCGATCTGTTGGCGGCGGCACTGCACAGCCTGGCACGACGGATCGCCACGCCGGCAACAGCGAACCGGTCACTGCCCGGCTGGAGGATGAGTGAGGACCAATGGGGCCTGATCGCGCCCGACGGCACCTCGGCCGCGCTCACCCGCAGCGAGCGCAGCCTGTGCGCGGAACTGTTCCAGCACGCCGGAGCGCTGGTGTCACGCGAGCAGCTGATCCTGGCCATTGCAGATGATTCAGACGACTTCGATGCGCACCGGCTCGACGCCATGGTCTACCGGCTGCGCGTGAAGGCACGCAAGCGCTGTGGAATGGAACTGCCTCTTACGGTGGTTCATGGCCGGGGATACATGCTGAATCCTGCCGGGCGCACGGCAGGCTGATCAGGAACGTCGTTCCTTCGCCACAGATGCTCTCGACGCCGATGCCACCGCCGGCCTCTGTCACCAGCTCGTTCACGACCGCCAGCCCCAGTCCCGTGCCCGAATCCGCCGGCTTGGTGCTGAAGAAGGGTTCGAAGATCCGGGCCGCCACCTCGGCGCGCATGCCGCTGCCATTGTCACGCAGGTGGATGCGGACGCGATCTCCATCGCGGTCGATGTCGATCTCGAACCGCCCGTGATCGCTGAGCGCATCGCGGGCATTGGACGCGATGTTCAACAGCATCAGCTCGAACTGGCTGCGGTCCATCCGCACCGGCGCCGCTTCACCATCGCTGCGCACGGACAGTACGATCCCCGGCCCAAGCAACTGGCGCAGCATCGACTCAAGTTCCCGGACCGCCTGCGCGGCATCAAACACGACGGCCTGCTCGCCATCACGACGGCTGAAACGGAGCAGCCGCCGGCTGATGGCCATGCCACGCCGCGCGGTCTCCTCCACGTCTGACAGGTGGCCTTCAAGCTGCACCAGACGCTGCCGGCTGCCTTCGCCGTCGTCTTCATGCCGCTGGTTGGCGAAGCCGACGATCACCGCAAAGATGTTGTTGAAATCATGCGCCATGCCGCTGGCCATGCGTTCGGTGATCTCCTTCTTCTGCGCATGGATCAGCTGGGCATGGGTGCGCTCTCGTTCGCGCATCTCTTCGGCAAGTTGCCGCCCCCGCTCGTTCGACTCGCGCAGGCTTTCGCGCAGAGCCTGGGTCGTCCGGTCGATCAGCAGTGTGACCAGCAGGTAGGTGAACAGCAGTGGGGGCAGGTTGTAGAACGCACGCGCCGGAGCATCGGCGAAGACGCTCATCGCATCGCGTCCTGCACCCAGCACCACGCTGCCCACCAGGACCGCCAGCGTGGTCCACAGCGCGCCACGACCAAGCACCAGACCACTCAGCACGAGCACCAGCATCTGGGCGAGCTGGTCGGGCATCTGCCGTTGCAGGCCGTTCACGCCCAGATTGATCGTCGTGACCAGCAGCATGGCACCGATCAACAGCTTGACCGCCGCAGAGAACGCACCACGCCGCGTCAGTGCCAGTCCGATCCATGCGGCGGCGCCGATCGAGAGGCTCATCGCCAACGAGGCATGCGTCGACCAGTGCACCTCGCTCGAGACCAGTTGGGACCAGGCCACGATCACCGCGAAGGCCAGGGTCGCCGGGATGGTCACCCCCAGGAACAGGAGCAGCAGCTGGATGACGCGCGCGTTGCGGCGGTCCACCGGGTCTTCGATCGGCGCCCGGTCCAGCCAGCGCAGGAATGAACGGAGCATGGGCGGCGTGAAGAGATGGCGAGAAACCGATCATATTTCTGTCAGGAGTTGCAGTCGACATGCCCCCTCGGTGGGCCTACGTTCATGTTGTCGGCGGGCGCCTACGCCACTGCCGTGACACGACGACTACACCGCCCCACTCGTCGACCCCCTGCGGGCAGCCACGACGAAGGGCCTGCACTCCAGATCGAGGATCAGAGCAATGAACCGGATTTACCGTATCGTGTGGAACGCCGCGCTGGGCCGGCAGGTGGTTGTGTCCGAAATCGCGTGCAGCCGGACGCGGTCCGGGCGCCGCCGCCAGGTCGCGGCGCTGCTGGCCACCGGCTCGCTGCTGGTGTCCTGCTCCGCCCTGGCCAGCGGGATCGTCACGGCGCTGGGCGTCGAGCAGGTGTCCGCGCCGGAGCAGATCGTGTACGCCGCCGATGTCGAGGCTGATCCAGTGCCCTACCTCGCCGCCACCGGCAGCGAGGACAGCAATGCCGGCGCCTACGCCGACGGCGACAACGCGCTGGCCGCAGGCGAGGCGAGCGCCGCGGTCGGGGAAGGCACGACCGCGCTTGGCGCCGGCAGCGTGGCCTACGCCAACCGCGCCACCGCGGTGGGCAATGAAGCGCTGGCCATCGCCGACTCGAGCACCGCGATCGGCGGCATGCTGGACATCGACTACCAGTCGCAGAACCCGTATGGCGTAGTGCTGTTCCAGCAGACCGCCGCCACCGGCGTGGCGTCCACGGCGCTGGGCGCCGGCGCGCAGGCCGAAGGTGACTTTGCCACTGCCGGGGGCGCCGGCGCCCTGGGCAGCGGCAAATCCAGCGTGGCGATCGGCGGCATTGCCGACGATCTGGAGGACCAGATCGGGGAAGGTTTTGCCGGCCAGCTGCTGCAGAACACGCAGGCCACCGGTCGCCTTTCGGTGGCCGTCGGCGGCGGCGCGCAGTCCACCGCCTATGCAGCAATCTCCATGGGCGGGCTGGCCAGTGCCAGCGCTATCCGCTCCACCGCGATCGGCTACCGCGCGGTGGCCAGCGCGTATGACGCCATGGCCGTCGGTGACCGGGCCCAGGCTCTGGGCGAGTTCTCCAATGCGTTCGGTTCGGGCGCACTGGCCCTGTACGACCTGACCGTGGCCGTGGGCAGCAATGCCCGGGCGGGCGCGCTCAACACCACGGCCCTGGGCGCCAACGCGCTGGCCCTGATCGAGGGCGCCACCGCAGTCGGTTATGGCGCCTGGGCCGCCGGCAAAGGCAGCGTGGTGGTCGGTGACGGCATGACCTGGAATGGCGATTTCTGGGGGGATACACCGCGGCTGTTCACCAACAGCGTGGCGATCGGCACGGATTCGGATGTGTGGGGCAGCGAGTCGGTGGCGATCGGCGGCGGTGCAACCGTGGGCGACCCGTCGTTCGTCGACGGCGTGACCCACCCCGTCGACCGCGCGGTGGCGCTCGGTGCAGGCTCTTACGCCGATCGTGACAACACCATCTCGGTGGGACGCGCAGGCAGCGAACGCCAGATCGTCAACGTGGCGGCCGGTACGGCGGCAACCGATGCGGTCAACAAGGCACAGCTGGATGCGGTGTCGGGTGCGCTCGGCAATTTCGCCGACAGTTTCGCAGCCATCGATGTGCAGATCGGCAGGCTGACCACCCGACTGGATGACATCGAGGCGGACGTCGGTGCAGGTCATGGCCGCAACGATCAGGTCGCCGTGGGAGGCGATTCCGCAGCCCAGGCGGGCGAAGGGACCAACGCTGTGGCAGTGGGATCCGGCGCGACCGCCAACGCGGACAACAGCGTGGCGCTGGGCGCCGGCGCCTACGCCCATGGACCCAACGACACGGCGTTGGGCGGCAACGCGCGGGTCAATGCCGACGGCAGCACGGCCGTCGGTGCCAACAGCCGCATCAGTGCCCAGGCCAGCAACGCCGTGGCCCTGGGTGAGTCGGCCTCCGTCAGCAGCGCTTCCGGCACCGCACTCGGCCAAGGTGCCAGCGTCACCGCCGACAACGCCGTCGCATTGGGGCGCGGCTCGGTCGCCGATCGCGCCGACACGGTGTCGGTCGGTGCCAGCGGTGCGGAGCGCCAGATCACCCATGTGGCCGCCGGTACCCAGGCGACCGATGCGGCGAACGTGGGCCAAGTCAATGCCGGTGTCAACGCGGCGAAATCCTATACCGATGCACGGTTCACCGCATTGAACGATTCCTTCGAAACCTATCGTACGGACGTGGACCGCCGCCTCAGCTCGGTCGATCGCCGCCTGGACCGCCAGGGCGCGATGAGCGCGGCGATGCTGAACATGGCGACCAACGCCGCAGGCAGCCGCAGCGAACGCGGGCGCATCGCGGTCGGTGCGGGCTTCCAGAGCGGCGAGCAGGCGCTGTCGGTGGGCTATGCACGGAAGATCGGGGAACGCGGCTCCTTCAGTCTGGGCGGGGCCTTCAGTGGTGGCGAATCCTCCGCAGGCGTGGGCTTCGGCATCGACCTGTGACAGAGCGACACCGACCACTCCCGCTCCGACGCGCTTCACCCTTTCCCTGGAGACCCACCATGTCCATCCACACCTCACTGGCCGCTGCAATCGCTTCGGTGTTGATCACCGCCAGCGCCGCCCATGCCGCACCACGCCTGGATACCAGCAAGGTGATCAAGCGCAACGTGGCTGCCGCCACATCGACCGCCCAGCCGTCGGTCGGCCAGCGCTTCATCGTCAAGACCACCGGCACCACCACCCAGTCACGCAGCCTGTTGACGCAGTCGCTCGCCAGCTCGGCGCAGCGTTCAGGCATCACCACGGCGGCTGCGGCGACGGCACGCGCAGCCGCCCGTCCGGCCGCCAGGGCCAGTGTCCTGCGCAATATGGCCGTACCTGGCTGGTACGTGGTGCAGACCTCACGCCGGCTCAACTCCGCCGAGACGGCAGCCTTCGTCCGCGAGCTGGCGGCCGAACCCGGCGTGACGTCGGTCGAAGTGGACCGGCTCTACCAGGCGCTCGACACCGGGCGCGGCATGGTGCAGCCGAAACTGATCCCGAATGATCCTCAATATGCCCAGCTGCAGTGGAACTTCCACGATCAGACCGGTGGAGTACGCGCCGACCAGGCCTGGGACATCTCCACCGGCGCAGGCGTCGTGGTGGCGGTGATCGACACCGGCGTCGTGGAAAACACGCCCGACCTGAAGGACAACGTGCTGCCGGGCTATGACATGATCTCCGACCGCTTGATCTCCCGTCGCGACACCGACGCCCGCGTCGCCGGTGGCTGGGACCAGGGCGACTGGATGGAAGCCAATTACTGCACGGCGCTGGGCGCGCCTCCGCACGCCGCCCGCGACAGCTCCTGGCACGGCACCCACGTCTCCGGTACCGTCGCGCAGCAGACCAACAACGGTGTCGGCCTGGCCGGTCTGGCCCACAACGCCAGGATTCTGCCGGTGCGTGTGCTGGGTTCGTGTGGCGGGTACGGCAGCGACATTGCCGATGGCATGTTGTGGGCGGTCGGTGCGACCGTTGCCGGCCTGCCGGTCAATGCCAATCCGGCAGAAGTGCTCAACATGAGCCTGGGCAGCAATGGGCCCGACGCCTGCCCGCAGATCTACCAGGACGCCATCGACGAAGTGAACCGACGCGGTGCGATGGTGGTGGTGGCAGCCGGCAACTCCAACGCCGATGCCGGCACCTACACGATGTCCTCCTGCAAGGATGTGATCAGCGTCGGCGCCACGCGTGTCACCGGCGGCAAGGCCAGCTACTCCAGCTGGGGCAACCGGGTGGATCTGTCCGCGCCGGGTGGCGGTGGAGGTGTTGATGGAGACCCGAACGGCTACATCTTCCAGATCGTCAACACGGGCACCACCCGCCCCACGACCGAGTTCGGCATCGGGGGATATACCGGCACCTCGATGGCATCGCCCCATGTGGCCGCAGCAGCAGCGCTGGTCCAGAGCGTGGCCACCACGCCGCTGCGCTGGGACCAGATGCGGGACCTGCTGAAATCCACTGCGCGTCCTTTCCCGGCCAGCATTCCCACCAGCACACCGATGGGCGCGGGAATCCTCGACGCCAATGCACTGGTAACCGCCGCGACCACCGAACCCTGCGATCCCACCGTCGAGAGCTGCACCCCGCCGAATGTGGAACTGAGCAATGCAGTCGAACTGCGCGGGCTGTCAAGCACCTCCGCAGAGCGGACCTACAGTTTCACCGCCCGGGCCGGCACACCGTTGACCATCATGACGCTGGGCGGCAAAGGCGACGTATCGCTGTATGTAGCGGCGCAGCGCGTCCCCAGTGCCTCCGATTACGATGCGAAATCAACCCGACCGACCAATTCGGAGTCGGTGCGGATCGGCTCGCCCTCGGCGGTCACCTACATGATCCGCCTCACGGGAACATATTCCGGGTTGACTCTGGTAGCCCGGCAGTAAGCCTCAAGGGCGGCGCCACTCCGCGCCGCCCTCGATGCCCGGGGTCCTTCGATGGAAAGCCTGCCCAGGAAACTCTCCTTGACTGATCGGCGCACGTTGCCGTCCCTCATCGGGGCGGTGACACGCCCCCTGCGGCCGCATGCGTTGTCCAGCCGCCACGGGACCTCCAGCGGGCTGCTGGACAGACATACCTTCACGATCGACTACACCACACGATCACCCCGGTTACCGGGCCGATCGCCCGTCGCCGTCCTCGTCGATGTCCTTGACCTGCCGAATGCCGAGCCCTGTCAGGCCTTCGGCATGGCCTCGCTGGAGACGCGGGTCAGGCAGGACGCAGCACGCATCGAGGCCGCCCTGGACGGCCAGGCGGACGTCCACCATATGGGCGGCAGCCGTTTCGCCTTCATCGTGGAGCTGCCCACCCGTGACGCCGTCGAGCGCCTGGTGGAAGCGCTGCACCTGCGCCTGACGCAGCCCAGGGAGGGTGCAGCGCAGCCCCTCCGGCCTCTCGTCCACGTCGGCCTCTGCCAGGCCGAAACCGGCAAGGACAGCGCCGACGACATCATCCGCGGGATGTTCGTGGGACTTCACTGGGCAGTGTCCAGCCAGGTCACCTACTGCTGGTACTCCGCCCCGCGCGATGAAAGTCTGCGGCGCGAGTATCACCTGCTTGCCGGCGCCCGCGACGGCCTGCGCCACGACGAATTCCATCTGCTCTACCAGCCTCGTTTCCGCGGGTCTGATCTCAGTGCGGTGTCAGCGGAGGCGCTGATCCGCTGGGATCATCCTCGGCTTGGCCCGGTCAGCCCTGCCGAATTCATCCCGGTATTCGAACGTAACGCACTGATGGAGAAGGTCACGGAGTGGGTCGTCGGCCGAGCGCTGGAGCAGCTGTCATGCTGGAAACGCGACGGCATCACGCTGGCCCTGTCGATCAATCTGTCTGCACGGAATGTGGCCCGTGCCGGCATGGCCGATGCGCTGGTCGCCAGGATCCATGCCGAGGGGCTGCGCTGCAGCGACCTCGAAATCGAGATCACCGAAGGAGAATGGTTGCGGGTGAACTCCCTGCCCGGTGAGCAGCTCAGGCGGATGGCATCGGCGGGAATCCGCCTGGCATTGGACGACTTCGGCAGCGGCTACAGCAACTTCGCCTACCTGACCGAACTGCCGATCCACACGCTGAAGCTGGACAAATCGCTGATTGATGGAATCTCGACCGACACGCGGGCCCGCCTGAAAGTCCGTGCCATCATCGGCCTGGCCCATGATCTGGGCTACACCGCCGTCGCTGAGGGGGCTGAAACCGCCGACCAGGTCACCACGCTGCGGGAGCTCGGATGCGACCAGATCCAGGGCTTTGCATTGTGCAGGCCCATCAGTGCGACCGAACTGACCGATAGACTCACTGTTGCACCCCACCTGCTCGAATGAGCCAGGCCTGCACCCGCGGATGGACTGCGCGGCGTGCGTTTGATCCCTTCATGGAAGCCGCCGAGAATCCCGGGGCAGTTGCCTGCTCCTGATCCATCCGAGAAGTCTGCCAGTGGCCAACACAGGTTCCTTTCTGCTTCGCCTTGTTCAGGGAGACCTGACCACTGAAGGAGCGCTGACACGCCTGCACGCCGTGCAAGCAACATGCCGTGCATGCAACCACACCTCGATGCTGAAGGCGGGCGCAGGCCTGACCGATCTGCGCGGCGCAGGGATCCTGGTCTGCCCCTGCTGCCACAACCGGCAGGCGGTCAGCCGCATGCGCTTCGAGGAGTTCGTCAAGCGGTTGCCCCGCGCGGATGCCATCGACCACAGTGCCCTCGCGCTTGCCGCCGCTCCCGCGCACCACGCGTCACCGCAGCCGTTCCTGGAACTGGTGGTTGTTCGTGCCGGTGCGGCGCTGTTCGGGATCGATGTTGAATCGGCGGTGGAAATACGTGGTCCGGAGGCTCTGACCCGGGGTACGGACGGCCTGTCCAGCGTGTCCGTACGCGGGCAGACGGTGCCCGTCGTGGATCTTGGCCTTGTCACGGGCGGCACCCGCTGCGGTGCCCGCTGCCCGGCGATGCTGCTGGTGCAGGCTGGCGTCCAGCTTGTCGCCCTGGCGCTTGACCAGGTGCTCACCATCGAGAGTGTCCCGCTCGGCCACGTCCACCCCATCAGCAACGATGGGCAGGGATTGCCGCTCTGCAGCCACCGGGTCTGCCTGGCATCCAACCAGGAGGTTGCCCTCATTGATCCGAGCGTCGCTCTCACTCTCCAGCGGCGGCTCGCAGGTTCGCGGACCGATGCAGCGATCTTCCCCGGGAGGTCCGATGAACACTGAGACGCGGGATGCCTTGCTGCGCCTCCAGGGGGCCATGAACCGGATGCATGTCCGTGTGGCGGCACTGGAAGCGGCCACCGTTCTTCTGCTCCGCACGAACGCAGGCAATCTGGACGCGGCCGATGAATTCGAACGCAGCATCCGCCACTACCTCAGCGGCATGGACCTGCACCGGGAACACGTGTTTGCATTCGAGCAGATCGTCGAGCCCTGGCTCGGCATCCTGCGGGATCCGCGGGCCGGCATTCGCTCCCCTCCACCATCGGCCTGAACCGAAGGAGTGTGCGACTCAGCGCGTCTCGTCGGGCCGCCCGCCGATACGACGTCCTTGTGAGTCAACCACTGTTGCCTCCCCGAAGCCCATGGCGCGCACGGGTGCCTCGACACGGGACAGGTCACCCACCACGACCCACGTCAACCTGTCGGCATCCAGCGCGGCAGCAGCGGCCCGGACCTCGTTGAGATCGAGTTGTCGGAGAGCGCTGCTGCGCTGTGTGGTCCAATCGTCTGGCCGGTCGAACCGCACGATGTCTGCGATCTCCGAAGCGACGGCCTCCCGTGTCTCGAAACTGCCCGCCAGACGCCGCACCTGGCTGTCCCGGAAGCGTGCAACCTCGTCCTGTCTGGCAGGCGCCGGTCCGGACGCGTACTCCGCAATCTCACGCTGAATCTCCGCCATGGCCTCCGCCACGCGGTCGGACTGCACCGGCGCCACCACGCGCCAGGGTCGCGCTATCGGGGCATTGGCGGCACGGGAGATCACGCCGTAGGACCAGCCCTTGGCCTCTCGCAGATTCATGTTGAGGCGCGCGCTTGGCGATCCCCCCAGGACGGAATTGGCGACCTCGAAGGCCAACGTCCGGGGGTCTGAACTCGGCGCGACCAGCTGCCCGGCCACCAGGGTGGCCTGCAGAGCGCCAGGGCTGTCGACCAGAAACACCCGTGGCCTCGCCTGCGCGGGCAGGCGGTCGTCGATGCGCACCTCAGGGATCCCATCCGACCCGCGCCAGTCGCCCAGATGCCTCTCAAGGACCGGGACCAGCTCCTGGAGCGTCGTATCCCCGACCACGACAAGCGTGCCCCGCTCCGGTCGGATCCAGGCGCGGTGGAACTCCACGAGGTCATCGCGGCGCAAAGCCTCCACGGAGGCCACGGTGCCGCGTCCGAAGGCTTGCGCGTAAGGGTGATCCAGCCCGAACAGCAATGCAGGGAGAAGGCTCGTGGCCAAGCGCTGCGGGTTGGCCGCGTCCTCTCGAAGGGCGCCCTGCCTGCCCACACGCATGCGCTCCATTGCTGCCGGCTCAAAACGCGGTCGGCGCAACATGTCCGCGTACAGCGCAACCGAATCGTCAAGCGTGTCTCTGAGACCGACCAGGGTCACCGCGCCGCTGCCCACGTCGACACTGGAACCCAGCTCCGCCCCCAGCGATTCAGCGCGCGCCGCGAACGCCAGGGCATCGTAATCCCCTGCCCCCTCCGCCAGCATGCTGAACGCCATGTCTGCCAGACCCGCAGTTGCCGCGGGATCCACCGGGAACTGATACGACATGCGAACAAGCGGGACGTCCTCCCGTCGAGCCAGTATCACGTGGGTGCCGTTCGACAGCGCCGCCCGCTCGATCGCAGGGAATCTCAACTCCGGATAGCTTTCAGGAAACGGCGGCCCTGCGCTGCGATCCACGCCCGGTGCTTCAGCGCGATGGCTTTTGCCTGGGCTTTGCGCGTGGGATACCGCGTCAGCCGGCTCGGCCTCCTCAGCGAACGCAGCGCGGGCACCTGGAATGACCGTCAGGATGTGATCCCCCTGCCCCAGCCAACGGCGAGCGACGCGAATCAGCTGGTCGGGCGCGGCGGCTGCCACCACGTCAGCGGACCGCCGATAACAGCCTGCATCGCCTTCAAATACCTCACAGGCGGCGAGCACTTCTGCCTTGCCGTCCATCCCACCGTTACGCTCGATGCTCTTCACGAACTCGGCCCGCATCGCGGTCCGCGCACGTTGCACCTCATCGAGGGTGGGGCCTTCCTTCAGCAGACGCTGAAGCTCCACCTCGATGGCGGTTTCCACGGCCGACGGGTCGACACCGTCGCGCACGTTGGCGACGATCATGAAGCGCGATCCGAGCTGCCCCCCTGCCTCTGCCGTGACGTCAGTGGCAAGTTGATCGGAGTGCACCAGGCGCTTGCCCAGCCGGGAGGCATTGCCTCCTCCCAGAATGTGAGCCAACACCCGCAGTTGATCAAAGTCCGGCGTCCCACGAGCTGCGATGTTCCATGTGCGGTGAACGCGCGCTTGAGGGACCTGATCGGACAACGTTTCCCGGGTGGTGGAAGCCCGCTTGGCGACGTCCACGGGATCCCTTGTTACGTCGGGCGCCGCTGGGATATGCCCGAAACAGGACTCGACCTTCTTCCTGGCCTCTTCAACGCCGACATCGCCTGACAGCACCAGCACCGCGTTGTTTGGGCCGTACCAGGTCCGGAACCAATCCTGGACGTCGGCAAGTGTGGCCGCCTGCAGATCGCCTGCGGATCCGAAGGTCGAATGATGGTACGGGTGCCCCGGCGGGTAGCTTGAACGGGAAAGCTGCTCCCATACGAGTCCGTAAGGCACGCCACGCCGCTGCAGCTTCTCGTTCTCGACAATGCCCCGTTCGGTATCCAGCGCCTTCTGATCGATGGCACCCAGCAGATGACCCATGCGATCGGACTCCATCCAGAGCGCCAGGTCCAGCGCCGTCGATGGAACCACCTGCATGTAGTTGGTGCGCTCCGGCGTAACCGTGGCATTGACGTCGGTGGCGCCCACGCGTTGCAGCGGGCCGTAGTAGGCGTCGCGGTAATGCTCGGTGCCGCGGAACATCAAATGCTCGAAGAGGTGCGCAAAACCCGTGCGACCGGCAGGCTCATCACCGGATCCGACCTGATACCACAGGTGAACTGCCACGATGGGGGCCTTCCGGTCGGTGTGCACGATGACACGCAGCCCATTGGGGAGCGTGAAGCGCTCGAAGGGGATGTCCATCGCGTGCGGAGCTGCAGCCGGAGCGTGCGACGCCGCTGCCATGTCGCGCGCCGCCACTGGCACCGTGAAATTGCCCACTGCCAGCACCGTCCAAAGCAGCCTCTTCGCACAACCTACGAAAGCGCTCATGCGTCCATCCCCCGCCCAGTCGTTGCCCACCCGCAAGCCCTGCAACACCACGTTGGCCCACCGGAGTTGTCTGGGGCTGCCAAGGTCCATTCCAGAAAATCAGGCCTCACCCCTGCCTCGCCGCGCGCAGTGCCCCAACTGCTGATCCGATCTTAACGCCCAAACTGCCCGCAATGCCTGGAGACCATCGCTTGATACTCCGCCATGGGCGCCAGGCCCATTCGAGCGCGACGCTCGTCAAGCGTCCCAGGGGCTTCAACCGCGCGTGGTTCCCAACGCCCCGGGTCTGCACAACGCCCCTGCGTTCCATAGCGCTGGGGGTCGTGGGTGCGGTCCCATAGGTAGGCGTAACTGGACGCTTTGACCTGCCCCGTCGCTACCAAGGTTTCCATGGCTTCGGCAACAGAGCGCTGGAACGCCGGATCCTTGTCGGCATGCTGGACCAGCAGCCAGGCCGCGTCCGCCCCGTCCTGGCCCACCTGCGCCACGGTCGGCCAGCCATGGGCCGCAACGATCGCCTTCAGCCGAGCGGTGTGCACCGCATCGACGGCACTGAGCACCCTCTCCTCGCCCTCGGTGGTCAGCGGGAGGTCCCGCACCGCCTGATCGGCATCCTTCATCCGCAGGAGCTCACCGCGCAGCTCTGCGTCAGTGGGCGTCCCACCGCTGGCAGCCAGGGGCGCGAAGAGGATTGCAATCACCCACAATGGACCGAATCGCCGCGTCACAGCTCCATCTCCTGCGTGATGTCTCAGCCGATAATGCCCAGTTGGCAGATTTGCCGGTAGGTCGGCTTAAACTTGGTGCGTCGGCGGCGCCGGGCATCTGCCTGCGTCGCAACAACCGTATCCATGGTCGATCCGCTGTGTGCCTGTCGCGCCATCAATGTGATCCTGTTTGAGTCACTGCCGCCGGCGTGGCCCCGGATCGACCGCTACAACCGGTAGGAAGCTCTCTTGCAAACCACTGATTCAAAAGCGAAACCGTCTGCATCGAAGGCCAGTGCAGAGCACACGCCCCTCATGAAGCAGTTCTTCGCAGCGAAGTCCGAGTACCCGGATCTGCTGCTGTTCTTCCGCATGGGCGACTTCTACGAGCTGTTCTACGACGATGCACGCAAGGCTGCACGCCTGCTCGACATCACCCTGACCCAGCGCGGCAGTTCCGGCGGCGCCCCGATTCCGATGGCCGGTGTGCCCGTGCATGCCTACGAGGGCTACCTGGCACGCCTGGTGGCGCTGGGCGAATCCGTGGCGATCTGCGAGCAGATCGGCGACCCGGCCCTGGCCAAGGGGCTGGTCGAGCGCAAGGTGGTCCGCATCGTCACCCCCGGTACGGTCACCGACGAAGCACTGCTCGACGAACGCCGCGACACCCTGCTGATGGCCCTGTCGCGCACCCGGCAGGGCTACGGCCTGGCCTGGGCCGACCTCGCCGGTGGCCGCTTCCTGGTCAACGAGGTCGACACCGACGACGCGCTGGAAGCCGAGCTGGCGCGCCTGGAGCCGGCCGAGCTGCTGGTGCCGGACGAGGAGAACTGGCCGGACTTCCTGCGCCAGCGCAGCGGTGTGCGTCGCCGCGCGCCATGGCTGTTCGATGCGGACAGCGGTCGTCGGCAGCTGCTGGCCTTCTTCAAGCTGCATGACCTGAGCGGCTTCGGCATCGACGACAAGCCACGCGCCACGGCCGCCGCAGGCGCCCTGCTCGGCTATGTCGAAGAAACCCAGAAGCAGCGCCTGCCGCACCTGACCTCGATCGCGATGGAAACCGCCGGCGAGGCGATCGCCATGAACGCTGCGACCCGCCGCCACCTGGAGCTGGATACGCGGGTCGACGGCGATACCCGCAACACCCTGCTGGGCGTGCTCGACAGCACCGTCACGCCGATGGGCGGCCGCCTGCTGCGTCGCTGGCTGCATCGCCCGTTGCGCATGCGCGAGGTGCTGGTACAGCGCCACCATGCGGTAGCGACGCTGATCGATCGCGGCAGCGATGGCGACATCCGCGAACAGTTCCGTCGCCTGGGTGACCTCGAGCGCATTCTCACCCGCGTCGCCCTGCGCTCGGCACGCCCCCGCGATTTCTCGACACTGCGCGATGGCCTGGGCCTGTTGCCTGCGGTGCGCGACGTGCTGGCGCCACTGGACTCGCCACGCCTGCAGGCGCTGTACGCCGCGCTGGGCGAGCATGACGACTGCGCGCAGCTGCTCGCGCGTGCCATCGCTGAAATGCCGCCGCTGAAGCTCAGCGATGGCGGCGTGCTGGCCGATGGCTTCGACGAGGAGCTGGATGAGCTGCGACGCCTCTCCACGAACGCCGACCAGTTCCTGGTCGACCTAGAGCGGCGCGAGCGCGAAAGCAGCGGCATTGCCACACTGAAGGTCGGCTACAACCGTGTGCACGGCTATTACATCGAGATCAGCAAGGGCCAGGCCGACCGCGCACCGGTGCACTACACGCGCCGCCAGACCCTCACCAACGCCGAGCGCTACATCACCGAAGAACTGAAGGCGTTCGAGGACAAGGTACTGTCCGCGCGCGACCGCTCGCTGTCGCGCGAGAAGTTCCTGTATGAGCAGCTGCTGGACACGCTGGGTGCACAGCTGGAGCCGCTGAAGCAGTGTGCCGCCGCGTTGAGCGAACTGGATGTGCTGGCCGCATTCGCCGAGCGCGCGCAGGCACTGGACTGGTCGCGCCCGGAACTGGAAACGGCACCCTGCCTGAAGATCGAGCGCGGCCGTCACCCTGTCGTGGAAGCCGTGCGCGAGCAGCCCTTCGAGCCGAACGATCTGGACCTGCACCCGGACCGCCGGATGCTGGTCATCACCGGCCCGAACATGGGCGGTAAATCCACCTACATGCGGCAGAATGCACTGATCGTGCTTCTGGCCCACATCGGCTCCTTCGTACCGGCCAGCCGCGCCGTGATCGGCCCGATCGACCGCATCCTGACCCGCATCGGCGCCGGCGACGATCTCGCCCGCGGGCAGTCGACCTTCATGGTCGAAATGGCCGAGACCAGCTACATCCTGCATCACGCCAGCCCACATTCGCTGGTGCTGATGGATGAGATCGGCCGCGGCACCTCCACCTATGACGGCCTTGCCCTGGCCGACGCGGTGGCCCGCCACCTCGCCTACGAGAACCGCTGCTACACGCTGTTCGCCACCCACTACTTCGAGCTGACCGCGCTGGCCGACGAGCAGCACGAGGGCGGCCGCAGCGGTATCGCCAACGTGCACCTGGATGCGGTCGAGCATGGCGAAGCGCTGGTGTTCATGCACGCTGTGAAAGACGGCCCGGCCAACCGCAGCTTCGGACTGCAGGTGGCCGCGCTGGCCGGCCTGCCTCGATCGACCGTGGCACAGGCGCGGCGGCGCCTGGCCGAACTGGAACAACGGGGCAGCGAGAGCCACGCGGCGGAGCTGGCCCCTCAGGCGCTGGATGCCCCGCAGCAGTTCGGCCTGTTCAATGCCCCGTCCAGCAAGGCGCAGGAGGCGCTGGCCGCCATCGATCCGGACGAACTGACGCCCAAACAGGCGCTGGAAGCGATGTATCGGCTGAAGTCACTGCTGTAACCGGCATGGGACCGGCGCAACGCCGGCCCCCCTCCCGCCCCCGGTCAGAGCGAGCCTGCGCCCGGCAGCCTTCGCATTTCCGTCGTGCAGGCGGCGTTATGCTCGGGCGGTCCTTCCTTCACAGAACGGAGACCGCCATGAACACCGAATCCCTCGCCGCATCCCTCTTCCAGCAGCTGCAGCAGGGGCAGGGCCTGCAGCAGGTTTCCCAGCAGCTCGGCCTGGACAGCCGCCAGACCACCCAGGCGGTGGGCAGCGCCTTGCCGCTGCTGCTGGGCGCAATGGGCCAGAACGCCAGCGAGCCGCAGGGCGCGCAGTCCCTGCTCAATGCGCTGCAGCGTGACCATCTGGGCAGTGGTGGGGGTGGCGGCTTCGACCTCGGCAGCATCCTCGGCGCAGTGATGGGTGGCGGCGGCAGCGGCGCCACCGATGGGGCCGGCATCCTCGGCCACATCTTCGGTGGCCAGCAGCCGCAGGCCGCGCAGGTGCTTGGCCAGAAGACCGGTCTGGACAGCGGCACCTCCGGCAAGCTGCTGGCGATCCTTGCGCCCATCGTCATGTCCTTCCTGGCCCAGCGCTTCGCCCAGCAGGGCAACGCCAGCGAACTCAGCAGCGCCCTCGGCCAGGAGGCGCAGCAGTCCGGCGGCATCGGCAGCATGCTGGGCGGGGTGCTCGATCAGGACGGCGACGGCCAGTTCGGGGCCAGCGACCTGCTGAAGCTCGGCTCGGGGTTGCTCAAGCGCTGATCGCACACACCCGTACAAGCCCCGGACCTAATAGACAGCCACTATCGCATTGGTTGAATCAATCGAATTTACCGATCCACAGGCGCCACCTAATGTGGGTCGGGCCTCCCCCGATTCCACCTTTCGCCAGTCCACAGGTAGAGACCCATGAAAAGCGAAGCGAAGTGCCCCTTCAACCATGCCGTCGTCGGTGACGCGACGACCAACCGCGACTGGTGGCCGAACCAGCTGCGCGTGGACCTGCTCAACCAGCATTCCGCGCGCTCCAACCCGCTCGATGCCGGCTTTGATTACGCATCGGCGTTCAAGAGCCTGGACTATGCCGCGCTGAAGGCAGACCTGAAAGCACTGATGACGGACTCGCAGGACTGGTGGCCGGCCGATTTCGGTCACTACGGCGGCCTGTTCATCCGCATGGCGTGGCACAGCGCCGGCACCTATCGCATCGGTGATGGCCGCGGTGGCGGCGGCCGCGGCCAGCAGCGCTTCGCTCCGCTCAACAGCTGGCCGGACAACGTCAGCCTGGACAAGGCGCGACGCCTGCTGTGGCCGATCAAGCAGAAGTACGGCCAGGCCATCTCCTGGGCCGACCTGCTGATCCTGACCGGCAATGTCGCGCTGGAGTCGATGGGCTTCAAGACACTGGGCTTCGCCGGTGGCCGTCCCGATACCTGGGAACCGGATCAGGATGTGTACTGGGGCCGCGAAACTACATGGCTGGGCGGTGACGTGCGCTACAAGCACGGCTCCGAAGGCGTGGTGGAATCCCACGGCGTGCTGGTGTCCGATGACGATGCCGATGGCGACGTGCATTCGCGCAAGCTGGAGAACCCGCTGGCCGCAGTGCAGATGGGCCTGATCTATGTGAATCCCGAGGGCCCCGACGGCAATCCTGACCCGGTACTGGCTGCACATGACATCCGTGACACGTTCGGCCGCATGGCGATGGACGATGAAGAAACGGTGGCGCTGATCGCCGGCGGGCACAGCTTCGGCAAGACCCATGGCGCCGGCCCGGCCGACAACGTCGGCAAGGAGCCTGAAGCGGCCGATCTGGAGAGCCAGGGCCTGGGCTGGGCCAACAGCTTCGGCAGCGGCAAGGGCGGCGACACCATCACCAGTGGCCTGGAAGTCACCTGGACCCGTACTCCAGCGCAGTGGAGCCATGACTTCTTCGAGAACCTGTTCAAGTACGAATGGGAACTGACCAAGAGTCCGGCCGGCGCGCATCAATGGGTGGCCAAGGATGCCGAGGCGGTCATTCCCGATGCGCACGACGCCTCGAAGAAGCACCGCCCGACCATGCTGACCACCGATCTGTCGCTGCGCATGGATCCCGCCTACGAAAAGATCTCGCGCCGCTTCCTGGCCGATCCGCAGGCGTTTGCCGATGCGTTCGCGCGCGCCTGGTTCAAGCTGACCCATCGCGACATGGGGCCGCGCGCGCGCTATCTGGGGCCGGAAGTGCCGACCGAAGAGTTCATCTGGCAGGATCCGCTGCCGGCCGCAAAGCACCCGCTCATCGATGCCAGGGACGTGGCCACCCTGAAGCAGGCGATCGCCGCAAGCGGCCTGAGCGTCCCTGAACTGGTTTCCACGGCCTGGGCATCGGCCTCCACCTTCCGTGGCTCGGACAAGCGGGGCGGCGCCAATGGTGCGCGCATCCGCCTGGCACCGCAGAAGGACTGGCCGGTAAACCAGCCCACCCGTCTGGCCAAGGTGCTGGCCGCACTGGAAAAGGTGCAGAGCGGGTTCAATGCCGGCAGTGAAAGGCAGGTGTCGCTGGCCGACCTGATCGTGCTGGCCGGTGGCGTGGGCATCGAACAGGCCGCCAAGGCCGGTGGGTATGACATCAGCGTACCGTTCACGCCGGGCCGTACCGACGCCAGCCAGGAGCAGACCGACGTGGAATCGTTCGCGGTGCTGGAACCGGCGGCCGATGGATTCCGCAACTACCTCAAGGGCGCCTACAGCGTTCCGGGCGAAGCGCTGCTGATCGACCGGGCGCAACTGCTGACGCTGACCGCCCCGGAGCTGACCGTGCTGGTCGGTGGCCTGCGCGTACTGGGTGCCAATGCCGATGGCAGCGCGCACGGCGTCTTCACCGATCGGCCCGGGACACTCAGCAACGACTTCTTCGTCAACCTGCTGGACATGGGCACGCAGTGGAAGGCCACCGGTCGTGAAACCTACGAAGGCCGCAGCCGCAACGACGGCGCCGCACGCTGGACCGCCACCCGTGCTGATCTGGTATTTGGATCCAATGCGGTGCTGCGTGCGCTGGCAGAGGTCTATGGCAGTGCAGACGGCGAGAAGAAGTTCGTGCAGGACTTCGTCGCGGCGTGGACCCGGGTGATGGAGCTGGACCGCTACGACCTGCACGGCTGATCACCGGCAGGCCCGGCGCTGCTGTCGGAAGGCCCACCGGGCATGGCCCGGCGCTACCACTGAAGGGCTCGCCGGGCATGGCCCGGCGCTGCCTTGGGGGCGTTCGCGTTACAGCGCGTCGATGTCGCCCAGCGCGCGGATCAGACGCCGCGCGCGCTTGTCCGGCTTGTGCTCCGGTGGCTGGAAGCCGTCGCGCGCGGCGATGCGCAGTGCGCGCTGCTCGGCGCGCCGTGCCTTCGAGGCCTCGCTCTCGGCATACAGCTGGTGCGCGACCGGGGCAGGCCCGCGCTGGTCGCTCAGGCCCATCACCTGGATCTCGAAATGCTCCTCGCCGCGATCGACCTGCAGGTGCTCACCCACGCGCACCGCGCGCGAGGACTTCGGCCGCTGACCGGCCACGCTGACCTTGCCGGTTTCGATGGCCTGCTTGGCCAGGCTGCGGGTCTTGAAGAAACGGGCCGCCCACAACCAGATGTCCAGACGGACACTGGGCGACAGCGGGGAAAGCTCAGGCATCGGCAGGTACTACTCCGTTCGCTTGTTCAGGGGGCGCGGATTGTCGGGGTCGGTGCGGCAGCCGCTGCCCCCGATCAGGGTCGGTGCTCCGGCAGCGAGATCCTGGCGCTGGCTGCCGACCAGACATTCGGGGCGGTCGGTCGGCCGCACCTGGGTATCGCCCAGCCGGTCTCCCGACGAACATGCGGCCAACAGGCCGCCAATCAAGGCCAACGTCATCGACCTCACCTGCTGTCGTTGATGCATTGCCACATCCCGCGAACCGGCTTGGTGCTAGTGTGCGCCTCCCGGGATTCGATCACCACCCCATGGCCAAAGCGCCGCTTGACCTGACCGCCGGCCCGATCGGCCGCAATCTCCTGCTGTTCTCGCTGCCGATCCTGGCGGGCAACATCGCGCAGTCGCTGAACGGTTCGGTGAACGCGGTATGGGTCGGGCGCTTCCTCGGCGAAGCGGCACTGACCGCCACCGCGAACGCCAACAACATCATGTTCTTCCTGATCGGTTCGGTGTTCGGCTTCGGCATGGCCTCCACCATCCTGATCGGCCAGGCCATCGGTGCACGGGATATCGCCCAGGCACGGCGCGTGGTCGGCACCAGTGCCACGTTCTTCATCGGCCTGTCGGCGATCATCGCCATCGCCGGCTGGTTCATGGCCCATCCGCTGCTGGCGGCGATGGGCACGCCGGCGGCCTCGCTGCCACTGGCCGAGGCCTATCTGCGCATCATCTTCCTGGCAATGCCGACGTTGTATGCCTTTGCCTTCCTCAGCGCCGCGCTGCGCGGTGCCGGTGACTCGCGTACGCCGTTCCGCTTCCTGCTGCTGTCGGTCGTGCTGGACATCGCATTGAATCCGGTACTGATCTTCGGCATGGGGCCGTTCCCGGAGCTGGGCATCGCCGGCTCGGCCTGGGCCACGCTGGTGTCGCAGACCCTCTCGCTGGGCGGCCTGCTGCTGTACATGCGGCACAAGCGCCACACGCTGTGGCTAGGTCGCGCCGACATGCGCCTGTTCAAGCTGGACCTGACCATCCTCAAGGCACTGGTGGTCAAAGGCGTGCCGATGGGCCTGCAGATGGTACTGATCTCGCTGTCGGTGATCCTGCTGATGACCATGGTCAACCAGTACGGCACCGAAACCGCAGCGGCCTATGGCGCCTCGCTGCAATTGTGGAACTACGTGCAGATGCCGGCGATGGCGATCGGCGCGGCCTGTTCCACGATGGCCGCACAGAACGTGGGTGCCCAGCAGTGGGATCGCGTCCGCGGCACCGCACGCAAGGGCGTGCTGTTCAATTTCCTGCTGACCGGTGCGTTGATCCTGCCGCTGGTGCTGCTGGACCAGTACTCGCTGGCCCTGTTCCTGCCGCAGGGCAGCGAGTCGCTGCAGATCGCGCGCCACCTCAACCATGTGGTGGTCGGCTCGTTCCTGTTCTTCGGCGTGAGCTTCGTGATTTCCGGCGTGGTGCGCTCGACGGGTGCGGTGATTCCACCACTGCTGATCCTGGCCGCGTCACTGTGGGGCGTGCGCGTTCCGTTCGCCGAACTGCTGCAGCCCTATTGGGGCGCAGATGCAATCTGGTGGAGTTTCCCGGTCAGTTCTCTGGTGTCGATGCTGCTGTCGCTGGCGTACTACCGCTGGGGGGGGTGGCGCAAGGCGAAGATGATCAGCACACCCGCGAAGGCCGAGGCGATTGCCACACCGTCGGAGATTCCCGCCTGCCCACCGTCACCGGTGGCGGACCCGGATGCCGTGACCCGGTAGCGCCGGGCATGGCCCGGTGCTACCGCTTGTTCTTCGCGGCGTTGTGCTTGGCCGCCGCGCGCATCAGGGTCTTGAACGCCGTGGCATCGGGCATGGTGCCTTCATGGATGTCGATCGCGCGCCGCGTGTTGCCTTCCAGGCTGGCGTTGAACAGGCGCTTCGGGTCCGGCAAGGCCGCCCCCTGGGCGAAGGTCAGCTTCACTGCCTGCTTGTAGGTCTCACCGGTGCACAGGATGCCGTGATGCTCCCATACCGGTGTGCCCCGCCATTTCCAGGTTTCCTGCACCTCCGGCAGCGCTTCATGGATCAGCGCCCGAACGCGTGCCAGCGTTTCACCGCGCCAGTCACCCAGTTCCGCGATGCGCGCATCGATCAGTGCGGCCGCGGGTGTTCCGGCGTCGTCGGGGTTCGGTGCATGCGTGGTCATCGTGTGCTCTCGTCGGCGGAACGTCCGGAATGGCGGGCTTACATGCGTTCGCCGGGCAATGCAGCGGCCTGGCGGACCCACTCGAGGAACTGCGCTTCATCCAGCATGCCCTCCTGCGTGATGTGCAGGTAGCGGGTATCGGCGCTTCTGGACGGCTCCGGTGGCATCGGTTGCAGGGCCGCGCCGCGGAAGAACGCGACCTTGATGTAACGGGCGAAGCAATGGAAGCTGAGGAACCAGCCGGCATCGGCGGCCACCGCGTACATCGGCGAGTTCCACTTCACCGCCTTGTGCACGCCGGGCACGGCTTGGCCGACCAGTGCGTCGAGGCGTGCGCCGATGGGCTGCTTCCAGTCCGGCATGGCGGCGATGTACGCCTGCACCGGCGCATCACCCTCGCCCTTGGCGATCTGCGGATTTCCCCCGGACAGGAGCCGGGGTGCAGTGGAAGGTGCGGCTCGCTTGGAAGGCATCGCACGGCGCATGCATGGGAATGAAGCCGCAGACTAACGCCATCGGCGGCCTGCGGTCACGGCGCACTGCGCCATCGCTTCAGTCCGCCAGCGAGGCCAGGAACTGGCGCCATTCGGGCAGCTGTCGTTGGCGTTGAAGCGAGCGCATCAGAAGCGCCATCACCACACCGAACAGGCCGCCCGCCAGCAATCCGGCACCCAGCAGCAGGCCGAGTGGACGCTCACCGCCCTGCCACAGCAGCAGCCACATCAGCGCGCACCAGAACAGGCCGAACAGCAGCCCCTGCACCAGCGCGTTGATGCGGAAACCGGCCAGAATCGGCGGCGGCACAGCGACGCCCATCCGCCACAGCGTCCGATGCAGCAACGGTGCGGACTGCGCGCGAGGCAGCCCCTTGTCGTCCAGCAGACGAAGCGCCGCGCGGATGCGGTCGGGATAGCGCAGGTCGTTCTTGTTCATCGCACGAACCTAGCGGATGCAGGAGCACAAACGCAAACGGCCGCCCGAAGGCGGCCGTCGCGGCAACAACCGGAGTTGTCTATCAGGCCTTTTCGGCCAGACGGGCAGCCTTGGCCTGCGCAGCGGCAGCCAGGTCTTCCTTGATGCGGGCAGCCTTGCCTTCCAGGCCACGCAGGTAGTACAGCTTGCCGGCGCGGACCTTGCCGCGGCGCTTCACTTCGACCGAGTCGATGATGGCGCTGTGGGTCTGGAAGACGCGCTCGACGCCGTAGCCGTGCGAGATCTTGCGGACGGTGAACGAGGAGTTCAGGCCGGCATTCTTGGTGCCGATCACAACGCCTTCGTAGGCCTGCACGCGCTCACGGTTGCCTTCCTTCACCTTCACGTTGACGACAACGGTGTCGCCCTGGCTGAACTTCGGCAGTTCGCGGGTGATCTGGGCGGATTCGAATTCCGCGACGATGGACTTGTTCAGCTTGCTCATGGGTTACACCGATTCTTGTTCGGGTGGGCGTGTCGATTCGACAACGTAGGCTCATGCAGTCACCGGACTGTGCTGCACGTTTGTTTTGGGTACTGCGCACGCCAGCCGGGGCCGGCGGGAATTGGCCATGATAGCCGATAACGCCAGCCCTGCGCTAGGGGCTGGCCTTTTGTTTCCGGGCCTGACGGCCCTGCTCCAGCAGTTTGCGGTCGGTCTTGCCCAGCGCATGTTCATCCAGCAGGTCCGGGCGCCGCTGGGCGGTACGGACCAGGGACTGCTGGCGGCGCCAGGCGGCGATGGCCGCGTGGTTGCCCGAGCGCAGCACCTCCGGCACGTCCCCCAGCGGGTGCTGGGCCGGCTGGCTGTAATGCGGGCAGTCGAGCAGGCCGAGGTCGCCCTCGAAGCTGTCCTGTGCCGCCGATTCAGCGTCGTTCAGGGCCCCCTCCTGCAGGCGGGCCACGGCGTCGATGATGACCGCTGCGCCCAGCTCGCCGCCGGACAGCACGTAGTCGCCGAGGGAAATCTCCTCGTCGACATTGGCTTCCAGGAAGCGCTCGTCGATGCCTTCGTAGCGCCCACAGAGCAGGACCATGCGCGGCAGCGCCGCCAGTTCACGGACCTTGGCCTGGGTCAACGGCGCCCCCTGCGGGCTGAGGTAGATCACCCTCGCCGGGGTCGGATCGGCATTGCGGATCGCCTGCAGGCAGGCCTGCAGCGGTTCGATCAGCATCACCATGCCCGGGCCACCGCCGAAGGGACGGTCGTCCACCCGGCGGTAGTTGCCTTCGGCGTAATCACGGGGATTCCAGCCGTGAAGGCTGAACAACCCTTTCTCCTGCGCGCGCCCGACCACGCCCAGTCCAGCAGACTGGGCGAGGAACTCGGGGAACAGGGTGATGACGTCGAAACGCATGCTCAGAACTCGGGATCCCAGTCGACCACGACCAGGTTCGCCTCGAAGTCCACCGAAACGACGAAGTCCGGCAGCACGAACGGGATCATCCGCTCGCGGTCGCCACGGACCACCACCACGTCGTTGGCACCGGTGCTGAACAGGTGCGAGACCTGGCCCAGGGCAACGCCCTCGGTCGTCTTCACGTCCAGGCCTTCCAGGTCGACCCAGTAATATTCATCCGGATTCGGCGGCGGCAGCGCGCTGCGCGGCACATAGATCTCGGTGCCACGCATGGCTTCGACCGCGTCACGGTCCTCGACGCCGGGGAAACGCGCGACCAGGTGCTTGCCGCTGTCGCGACCCCGCACACCTTCAATCGTGGTTTCCACGCCGGACGGACTGCGCACGATCCATGGCTGGTAACGGAAAATGGCGGAACGTGGCTCGGTCCAGGACTCGAGCTTGATCTCGCCGCGCACACCAAAAGCGCCGACAATCCTGCCCAGCAGGATGCGGCGCTCGATATCTTTCATCTGCTTCAACCAGGAGGGCCACGCCGGAGCGTGGCCCGTCAGGATCAGGCCGCAGCGGCCTGGGACTTGGTCGCTTCCTTGATCAGGTTGCGGACCTTGTCGGTCGGCTGGGCGCCGTTCTTGACCCAATGGTCAACGCGGGCCAGATCCAGCTCGATGCGCTTCTCGGCGCCCTGGGCGACCGGATTGTAGAAGCCAACGCGCTCGATGTTGCGGCCGTCGCGCGCGCTGCGCACGTCGGTGACGATGATGTGGTAGAACGGACGCTTCTTGGCGCCGCCGCGGGTCAGTCGAATCTTGACCATGGTGTGTTTTCCTATTGCCCAGTCGCCAGGATGGCGAGGTAAGCGGGCGATTATAGCGGCAGAGCGTGACCGAGCCAACCCCATGCGTCACGGTAGCGCCGGGCCATGCCCGGCGGCCGGCAGGCCATGCATCCGTTCAGGAAAGCGGTTGCCACGGCACGCCGGCCAGTACCGCCCGGCCCTGTTCAGCCAACGCCAGCGAGCCGGTCAGGGCCCGCCCATCAATGCTCTCCAGCGCCCAGAGTCCGCTGGCGTTGCAGGCAAACGCAGCCTGCACTCCATGCAGGGCGCCTGCCGGCAGGGGCCGGCACACCTGCGGTCCGTTCCAATGCGCACGCAGCAGGGCCTCTGCGGTACCCCGCAGCGCGGCGGCGCGTGGCCAGATCAGCTGGTGCCCATCATGCACGGCCACGTTCCAGGTCGTGCCCTCGCTGACGTGCCCCTGCGTGTCCACGAAAAGCGCGTCGTCAAACCCGTCGGCCATCGCCGCGCGCCGCTGCGCGAACAGGCCGAACGTGCCGACGTGCTTGATCTGCGGCAGCTCCCGCTGCCAGGTGACGCTGCGCACGCGGCGCGGCGTGGACAGCGATACCGGCGCGGATACCGCCACCAGCACATCGACCGCCACGCGGGCCAGTGGATCGCGGAAGTCGAAGTGACGCGAGAACACCGTCACCCGCAGCGAGGCGTCGGCAAGACCGGCCCTCTGCAGCGCCTGCGCCATCCAGCCGCGCACCTGCGCCGTGTCCAGCTCGCTGCCGAACAGTTCACGTGTGGCCTGCGACAGTCGAGCCAGATGCAGGTCCAATCCCTGCACTGCTCCGCCACGCACCTGCAGCGAGGTGAAGTGACCGTAATTCACCAGCGCCGGCAGCAGATCCTCCACCTGCGCCGGCTGGCCGTTGCAGGTCAGCATCATCGCAGCAGCGCCTGCGCCTGTTCCCACATGCCGCGCAGCACGTCGGCGGCCGGCTGGGCCGGCGCCATCCACGCCGCTTGCCCGGCCCAGGCCTGCATCGCCGCCAGCCGGTTCTCGCGTGTGGCCTGCGCGCGCATCGGCCCGGTCAGTCCACGCTGTACCGGGTACGGGCGCGGAGCCGGCGCACCGGCCGCCGCAGCGGCGCGTACATAGGGCGTTGCCAGGCCGCGGCCCAGTCGGCCACTGAACGCGCGCGTCGGCCAGGTATCCTCCGGTTCCGTGATCGCCAGCGCGTCGGCCCAGGCCGGCGCCAGTGCTGCCTCCGGTGTGCGCAGGAACGCGGTGCCGATCTGCACCGCGCTGGCACCCAGCGTCAATGCCGCGGCGATGCCACGCCCGTCGGCGATGCCACCGGCCGCGATCACCGGAATTTGAAGATGGTCCGCCAGCCGCGGCAGCAGTGCGAACAGGCCGACCAGCTGGCGTTCGGCCAGCGCCGGATCGAAGGCCCCGCGATGGCCACCGGCTTCAGCCCCCTGTGCCACCACCGCATCGGCCCCGGCGTCCTGTGCAGCCCGCGCTTCGGCCAGCGTGGTGGCACAGGCGATCCAGGCAATGCCGGCGTCCTTCAACCGCTGCACATGCGAGGGGGAAAGCACGCCCATGATGGTCGAGGCCACCGCCGGGCGCGCGGCCAGCAACGCAGCGAACTGGTCCTCGAAATCGGCTGGCGTGGCATCGGCCGCACTGGCCGGCACCTCCGGTCCCCACTGCGCGAGGAAGGCACGGCTGGCGGATTCGGCGACCACGTCGCGCGTCGGCGCCGGGTCCGGCAACCACAGGTTCACCTGCGCCGGGCCGGTGGAGATGGCCCGGAACTCATCCATCCACCGCCCGATATCGGCGGCCGAGGAGAGCACCGCGCCCATTGCGCCCATGCTGCCGGCATTGGCCAGCGCCACCGACAACGGCACCGGACAGGCACCGGCCATGGGGGCGAGGAGGATCGGAAGCTGCAATGAAAAACGCCGACAGAAGGCGTCGGCGCGTTCAAGAATCGGCGATGCGTTCACGCGACATACCTGCGGGAGAGGTCGCCGCCCAGCATACGCCAGTCGTCACGGTCTGATCCGTAGATCCGACCGTGGAGGTCAGCGCGCCGCCACCGCGTAGCTGCGGACCAGTTGGCTGTCCATTTCCTCGTTGAACTGGAAAGTCACATAGCGTGCGTCGTCGGCGGCGAATTCGACATCAGCCGAGGCACGACCGATCTCGGAGCCCTCAGCGTCCAGTGCCCGCGCAACCAGCTTGCCATTGAAGGCCTTGTCAGCCACCACATACACCGCGGCCTCCTTGGAGCCCATGCCACGGCTCTTGCCCAACGTGATGGTCAGGCCGCGCGCAGCCAGGCCTGGATCGGCCTGCAGCGTCACGTTCATGCGCTTGTCCACGCCTTCACCGAGTCCCGCGACGAAATCCGCCGCCGTACCGCTGATGGCGCTGCCAGCCTTCTGCGAGACGGACGTGTCGTCCTTGCATGCGACCAGCCCCAAGGCCAGCGCGATCACCATGATGGTTCTGTTCATGAACATTCCCTTGTCAGACACGCAGGTAGTCAAGCAATTCGGCAGCGGCCGCGCAAGTGCAGATCCCGACACGCACGCGCCCGCCGGTGAAAATCAACGGAACGGCATGCCGCGGCCACCCATGGCGCCCATCATGCCCTTCATGCTGCGCATCATGCCCTTCATGCCGCCGCCGGCCATCTTGCTCATCATCTTTTCCATCTGCATGTACTGCTTCATGAGCTTGTTGACGTCGGCCGGAGTCACGCCCGAGCCCTTGGCGATGCGCGCGCGGCGCGAGCCGTTGAGCAGGTTCGGGTTGCGCCGTTCCTTCTTGGTCATCGAACTGATGATGGCGATCATGCGGGGCACTTCCTTGCCCTGGCTGACCTGCTGCTTGAGGTGGTCCGGGATGTTGCCCAGGCCCGGCAGCTTGTCCATCAGCCCGCCGATGCCGCCCATGTTCTGCATCTGCTCCAGCTGGTCGCGCATGTCGTTCAGGTCGAACTTCTTGCCCTTGGCGACCTTCTCGGCCAGCTTGGCCGCCTTGTCCTTGTCGACCTGCTGCTCGACCTGCTCGACCAGCGACAGCACATCGCCCATGTCCAGGATGCGGCTGGCGATGCGGTCCGGATGGAACACATCCAGGCCGTCCGGCTTTTCGCTGACACCGACGAACTTGATCGGCTTGCCGGTGATGTAGCGCACGCTCAGCGCGGCACCGCCACGGGCGTCACCATCGGTCTTGGTCAGCACCACGCCGGTCAGCGGCAGCGCATCACCGAAGGCCTTGGCGGTGTTGGCCGCGTCCTGGCCGGTCATGGCATCGACCACGAACAGGGTTTCGGCCGGGTTGACCGCTGCGTGCAGGGCCTTGATCTCGGCCATCATCGCTTCGTCGATGGCCAGGCGGCCGGCGGTATCGACCAGCAGCACGTCGACGAACGACTTGCGCGCATCGTCGATGGCAGCACGGACGATGGCTTCCGGCTTCTGGTCGGCGCTGGACGGGAAGAACAGCACGCCGACCTGTTCGGCCAGGGTCTTCAGCTGCTCGATCGCCGCAGGACGGTAGACGTCGGCCGAGACCACCATCACCTTCTTCTTGCGCTTTTCCTTCAGGTGCTTGGCCAGCTTGCCCACGGTCGTGGTCTTGCCGGCGCCCTGCAGGCCCGCCATCAGGATGATGGCCGGCGCCGGCACGTTGAGGTTCAGGTCGCTGGCTTCAGCGCCCATCACCGCGGTCAGCTCGTCGCGGACGACCTTGATCAGCGCCTGGCCGGGGGTCAGCGACTTCAACACTTCCTGGCCAACGGCGCGCACCTTGATGCGCTCGATCAGCGCCTGTACCACCGGCAGCGCGACATCGGCCTCGAGCAGCGCGATGCGGACCTCGCGGGTGGCCTCGCGGATGTTCTCCTCGGTCAGGCGGCCACGGCCGCGCAGGCGCTCGATGGTGCCGGAAAGGCGCTGGGTCAGGGACTCGAACATGCGGTGCGACCTGTCTGAAAACGGGGGACAATAAGGCACACAGTATAGCCGGTCCGCCCCTGCTCCCGGGCTGCGACACGGCGGCCGTCGCCAGCACCCCGGGGGTATGCGAAACTGCCACGATGACAATCGTTCTCATCGCCGTCCTGCTCTACCTGGCCGCCAGCGTCCTGCTGGTGCGCGCGCTCGGCCGCGATGGTGCCGTAGGTTCGCCCGCCTGGCTGTGGCCGGCGCTGCCAGCCATCGTGCTGCATGGCGGCTATCACGTGATGGTGGCGATGCGCACGAACGGCGGGCCGGACATGCATTTCTTCGCGGCGCTGTCGCTGGTCGGCCTGGGCATGGCCTGGCTGACGTCGCTGGTGGGTGCACGCGGCCGCATGTCCGCGCTGGGCGTGGTGGTGTTTCCGCTCGCGGCACTGTTGCTGCTGGCCTATCACGGCTATGGCCACGAGCCGAGCAAGGTGCTGGGCTGGCGGTTGGCCAGCCATGCCTGGCTGGCCCTGCTGGCCTACGCCACGCTGAGCATCGCGGCATTGCTGGCGATCATGCTGTGGCTGCAGGAACGCGCGCTGCGCCGCCGCGAATTCCGGCCCTGGCTGCGCGCCCTGCCCCCGCTGGCCGATCTGGAAGCGCTGCTGTTCCGGGTCATCGCGGTGGGCTTCGCCCTGCTCACGCTGACCCTGGTCACCGGCGTCCTGTTCGTCGATGACCTGCTTGCACAGAAGCTGGTGCACAAGACCGTACTGAGCGTGCTGTCGTGGATCGTTTTCGGCGTGCTGCTGATCGGCCGCCGCCGCTACGGCTGGCGCGGGGTGAAGGCGGTGCACTGGACATTGACGGCCATGCTGTTGCTGCTGCTGGCCTTCTTCGGCAGCCAGTTCGCGATCGAGCTGGTGTTCGGACACTCCCGTTGATCGGATGACAGGTCCGCCGGGCATCGCCCGGCGGCGCAGAGCAGTAGCGCCGGGCCATGCCCGGCGAGCGAGGCGTGCCTACAGGCCGTACCGCTCGATCACGTCCAGATGCGGCTGGCGATCCTGGTCGCAGGCTTCGGCCAGGCGCAGCCAGCACAGCGGATGTGCCCAGCCGGCGGTGGCCTGCTGCAGGAACCGGTGCAGCGCGAGCGGTGCGTGATCCTGAGGCTGGGCGATGGTGAACAGCAGCCCCGGCAGCGTGCCATCCTCGGCCTCCGGGTCGGTCACGGTGTAGTCGGGGCGGCTGTGGGCCCAGATTTTCCAGCCCTGCGCCTCAACCGCCTCGACCAGGGCATTCCAGGCGTCCTCACCCGGATGGGCGCCGTCGATCAGCCAGCTGCGGGCGAAGCCGCCCCGCTCCAGCACATGCACCTGTGCGTAGGTCGGGATGAAGTGCTCGCGTGCCTCCTCGTCTTCCGGTGCCGGATGCACCAGCGCTGCGTCGAACACCACCCAGTCACCCACCTGCTGGGCGCGGTTGGCCGGCGCGTTCTCGACAATGCGGGCGGTCACCGGGCCACTGCGCCGGGCGTAGTACTCCATCGGCTCGCCCTCTTCCTCGCTGCGGATGATCACCCAGCCCCACGGCTCTTCGACCACACCCTCGGTGCTGGACAGTTCCATGCCGATCGCCGTCGCCGACCGCCGCACGGCGTCCCAGTCATGCGCGGCACTGGCGGCACTCATGTGGTCCCAATGCGCGGCATTGGGCTCCTCCAGCAGTTCGATCAGCTGCGCGTAGCAGGCCTGGGCATCGCTGAAGCGTCCGGTCTCCATGTACATGCGGGCCAGCGTGCCGCGCGCGCCATGCGATCCCGGCGACAGCTCCAGCAATGCCGTTGCCGCCTGCTCCAGCGCCGGCCAGTCGGACACCCGGCGCGCGCGCTGCACCTCGCACCAGTGGGCGAACACCGGCACGCTGTCGCGGAACACATCCGCCAACCGGCGCAGGCCGGCGTCATCGCCCTGTTCGGCCAGCCACCGCATCAGCGTGTAGGCCGCGGCACCATCGTGCTGCGGATGCGCCGCCACGAAGTCCCACAGCAATGTGCGTGCTTCGGCCTGCGCGCCGCAGGCATTGAGCGCCGAAGCCGCCGTGTCGGCCAACGGCTCATCATCGGGACACTGTGCGTGGGCCTGCAGCAACCATTGCGCCTCCTGCTCGGGATCGCGCGCGTGGTTCTGCTCCCCGCGCGCTTCCAGCCACGCCAACAGCTCCATGGCCGGCACCGGCAACGGCGCGACCTCCGGCAGGCTTTCCACGCGTGCAGCCAGGGCGGCCACCAGCGCGGACGCGCCGCGATCCTGGCGCAGCTGCGGAAGATGGGCACGGGCCAGGCCCAGCTGCCGCTGCGCCACCCAGCGCGCGCCCCGTTGCAGCGCCAGCTCCAGGCTGAGCGCAGCCACCTCGATCAACAGCCGGTGCGAACCGACGCGGGCGAAATGCTCGATGATGGTGTTGAAGCGCGTACCCAGGTCCCAGGTATTGCGCGCCGGATCGCGCCGGCACAACGCGGCGGCGGTGTTCGCCCACAGTCGCCAGTAGTTCGGCGTCAGCTCGCTCCACGGCACCATCTGCTGCAGCGCTTCTTCGTCGCGGCCCAGCTGTGCCAGCGCCCAGGCCTTGGACAGGCGGCGCGGCACGGTGCAGTTGGCCGGCTCATACTCGCCCGAAGCGACCACCTCGGCCTCCCGCTTTTCGATCAGCGCCAGCGCTTCCTCAGCGCGGCCCAGGCCCAGAAGGATCTTGATCTGCATCTCCGGGAAGCTGTCGAACACCTCCTTGCCGCAGGCCTCGATCGCGTCGGCCTGTGCCTGCAGGTAATCCAGCGCCTCCTGGCCCCGACCGTCGTCCAGCAGCGCGTCTGCCTTCTCGCAGCTCAGGCACTGGAAGCAGGCCCAGCTCGGATCGATGCGTGCCAGGGTCTCGTCACAGACCTCGACCCGTTCGGGCACCCAGCCGGGGCCGTCGATGTTGCCGTAGCAGGCCGCCAGATCCTGGGTCACGCAGATCGACTGCGGGCACTCCAGGGTGTCCTCGCGATGCGCACGCTCGAACAGCGCGACCGCCTCGCCCAGTGCACTTTCACCTTCGACGCGGTTGCCCACGCGGTTGCGCAGCGCCCAGTGGCCGACGTAGACATCGACCCAGGGATTGTCCAGCGCCTTGCCCAGCGCACGCGCCTCGGGCAACAGCGCATCGACGCGGTCGACCTGCAGCTCGCTGACGTCGTCTGCAAGGCGGTTCAGCAGGTGCGCGTTCTGCGCCTGCCCGGCCTGGCGCAGGTCGCCCTGCAGTTTTTCTACCCAGTTCCAGATGTCCATGAGGGGATTACGTGCTCCTGTTTAGCGAAGGCTGGATGAGAGCGGGCGTCAGCGCAGCATCTGCTGCAGCGCGCCCGCGATGTCGGTGAAGGCTCCATTGAGGTCGGGGCCTGCGGTTGCCGTCGTCCGCGCCAGGGGCCTGCCCTGCGCGGCGACGATGATCTTCAGGGAGCGCAGCAGGCGTGCAGCCGCTTCGGCCTGCGGGTGGCCTTCGCGCTGTGCGCGCAGCAGCGCCTGCACCGCGGTGTTGTCGAGGTTGAGATACAGCCGCGACGGTGCACGCGATTCGATGCGTGCAGTGAACTGGCGGGCCAGCCGCAGCGCGGCCATCGACACACGCTTGTCGTTCTCGTCGTCCTCCAGCCGCTGCTTCAGTTCGGCCTCGCGGTCGGGCACCACCACCACCGGCAGTGCCTCCGGACTGAAGCGCGCCGGCAGCAGCTGCTCACCATCGCCCAACTGCTCACGCAGCCACGCCAGCTGCACCTCATCGAGGCTGTCATCGGTACGGAACAGCGCGCGGTTGCCCTGCTCGGTGCCCAGTTCCACCAGGCGCAGGCCCTTGGCCTGGGCCCAGCGACGCAGGAACGGAACCACCGCATAACGATGGCCATGCGCGACCGGCACCCCCATCGCGCGGAACAGCATCTCTTCGAAACCGCCACCGTTGTCGAGGATCACATGCACGGCGCCGCGTGCCGGCAGCACGCTGGCCGGCAGATCGCCCTGCGAGGTCGGCACGCGCACGTGCTCCACCAGCAGTTCGAACAGGCGGTCATCACACAGCGCCGCGCCCAGCAGCGCTTCGTTGTGGCGGGCCAGCACCCGGCGCCAGGCTTCAGGCTGCTGCCGTGCGACCTCGGCCAGCCCATCGATCAACGCTTCCAGCAGGGCGTGCTGCACGGCGCGGTAATGATCATCGCGCTGCAGATCCTCACGACTGGCGGTGGGCGTCAGCCGCGAGGACTCGATCACGCCACCGATGAAGCCGGCCCAGGGCGGGAGCAGGTCACGTGCATCGTCGTCCAGCAGCATGCCGCGCACGAACACTGACAGATTGCGGTTGTCACTGGTGCCATAGGTGGCGCCGTCCTGCACCCACAACAGGCCCGTGGCGTCGCTGACGCCATCGGCGCGCAGCGGCAGGGTGACGATGGGCTCGAAGTCATGCTCGAAACGCGCGGCGAACTGCAGGGACTGCCGGCGCGCCTGCACCGGGTGCAGCGCGACCTGGCCCTGCACCCGCCACGGCGGCGGCTCCGGATTGATCGCCGAGGTGGCGGCACCGATGAAGATTGGCTCGGACAGCAGCGCGCAGTACCGCCCCAGCACCTCGTGCAGGCGTGCTTCGTTGGCCAGCGGCAGGAAGTCGGGGTGCAGTTCCAGCTCCACTTCGGTTCCGATCTCGCGCGCGGGCACTTCGCTGACCGTGTACTGCTCGGCATTGCTGGACACGTACAGATGGCCGAGTTCCGGCGTCTGGTAGGAGGTGGTGCGAACGCTGACCCGACGCGCCAGCACGAAGGCGGACAGGAAGCCGAGACCGAACATGCCGATCAGGCCATCCTCGTCGGCGCCGCCCTGGCGCAGGCCACGGGTGTAGCCGACACCGACGGTCGCCAGGTAATCGTGGATCTCCTGGCGGGTCAGGCCCGCCCCGGTATCGCTGATGCGCAGCACGCCGGCGGTGGCGTCGACCTGGACGGAGATCCGGGAAGGCACGTCCCTGCCCGGCTGCTCGATGCGACGGCGGATGATCGAGTCATGCGCGTTCTGCACCAGCTCGCGCAGGGCCACCATCGGCGTGGAGTACAGGTGCTTGCCCAGCACCGTCATCAGTCCATTGAGGTCGACGCCCGCACGGCGGATTTCGGCGGCGGGGGCGGTAAGCGCGGGGTCCTGCATGTAATCGTTTACTCCTGGGCGCGGAAAGGCGCCACAGGGCGCCTTCGTCGAGCGGGAAAAACTAGCACAGCGAGGCTGACCGTAGCCGCATCTGACGTCTGCAGGGTCTGGCCCATGCCCGGCGGTCCTTCGCCGGTGAAGCAGACGCGCGTGGGCCGGCTCAACAGGATCGCGGCCGCCGGCGCGCCTCCGATGGAATCACGCTGCGTCGATCGCCTCGGACAGGCGCTCCACGGCGATCACCTCCATGCCCTTGACCGAGCCCCCCTTGGGCGCATTGGCCTTCGGCACGATCGCACGCCTGAAACCATGGGTGGCCGCCTCGCGCAGCCGGTCCTCACCATTGGGCACCGGGCGGATCTCGCCGGACAGGCCCACTTCGCCGAAGGCGATGGTCTTCTCGGCCAACGGCCGGTCCTGCAGCGAAGACAGCACCGCCAGCAGCACCGGGAGGTCGGCGGCCGTCTCCTGCACGCGGATGCCGCCGACGACATTGACGAACACATCCTGGTCGCCCACCAGCACACCGCCGTGCCGGTGCAGCACCGCCAGCAGCATGGCCAGACGGTTCTGCTCCAGGCCTACGGCGACACGGCGCGGGTTCGACAGCGGCGACGCGTCGACCAGCGCCTGTACCTCCACCAGCAGCGGACGGGTTCCCTCACGGGTCACCATCACGCAGCTGCCGGGCTGATGCGTACTGCCACCGGACAGGAAGATGGCCGACGGATTGGAAACCTCCTTCAGGCCCTTGTCGCCCATGGCGAACACGCCCAGCTCGTTGACCGCGCCGAAACGGTTCTTGAACGCACGCAGCAGCCGGAAACGGCTGCCGCTTTCGCCTTCGAAGTACAGCACCGCATCGACCATGTGTTCCAGCACACGCGGGCCGGCGATGCCACCTTCCTTGGTGACGTGGCCGACCAGGAACACGGCGGTGCCGGTTTCCTTGGCGAAACGCACCAGCCGTGCGGCACTCTCGCGCACCTGGCTGACCGACCCCGGTGCGGCGGTCAGGCTTTCCGTCCACAGCGTCTGCACCGAGTCGGCCACGATCAGGCGCGGGCCGGCCTTGGCCGCGTGCTGGAGGATCGACTCGACGCCGGTTTCAGCGAGCGCGTTGACGCCATCCAGGGGCAGTTCCAGCCGATGCGCGCGACCGGCCACCTGGGCCAAAGACTCCTCGCCGGTGACGTAGAGCACCGGCAGCTCGGCCGCCATCCTGGCGACCGCCTGCAGCAGCAGGGTCGACTTGCCGATGCCGGGATCGCCGCCGACCAGCACCACCGCCCCCTCCACCAGGCCACCGCCGAGCACGCGGTCGAACTCGCCGATGCCGGTGCTGACCCGGCGATGCTCGGTCTGCTCCACGTCCTTCAGGGCGGTGATCTTCGGCGGATCGACCTTGCCCGCCCAGCCGGCCCGCCGCGATGCCGGCGCCTTGGCCGCCGCCGCGCTTTCCAGGACGATTTCCGACAGCGAATTCCAGGCATTGCACTCGGTGCACTGGCCCTGCCATTTGCTGTACTCGGCGCCGCATTCATTGCAGACGTAGGCGGTGCGGGCTTTTGCCATCTGGGAATTTCCTGCGGCGGGGACGGGCGTGGCAGGATAGCCGAGCCCGGTCGCAGGTGCTGCGACCGCTCAAGTACCGCCCACCTGCGCCGATAGGGGTCGCGGGCGTGCGCCTTGCGGGCGCCCCTCCCTTTCCCACTGGATTCAACATGACTGGAAGTTACAGTCAGAGCCTGGTCGCCATCTCTCTGCTGGTGGCCATTCTTGCTTCGTACACGGCCCTGGACATGGCCGGGCGTGTCGCCAGCGCGCAGGGACGCGTCGCCCGCTGGTGGCTGGCTGGTGGCGCCGCCGCGATGGGCCTGGGCATCTGGTCGATGCACTTCATCGGCATGCTGGCGTTCGACCTGCCGATCCCGATCGGTTACGACCTGGCCATCACCCTCTACTCCCTGGCCGTGTCGATCGGCGCATCGGCCTATGCGCTGTGGCTGGTCTCCCGCCCCAGCCTGCCGCGACGGCGGCTGCTGGCCGGTGCGGTGCTGATGGGCACCGGCATCGCGGCCATGCATTACCTGGGCATGGCCGCCATGCGCATGCAGCCCGGCATCGACTACCACCCAGGATGGTTCGCGACATCGATCGTGGTCGCGATCGGCGCAGCCGGCGCTGCGCTGTGGATCGCCTTCCGCCTGCGCACCGAGCAGCGCAACACGCTGCGCCTGCGCCTGCTCGCCTCGCTGGTGATGGGGCTGGCCATCGTCGGCATGCATTACACCGGCATGGCGGCCGCACGCTTCGCGGACGGCAGCATCTGCGGTGCCGTGGTCAATGGCGGCATCGATGCCCGCTGGCTGGCGGTACTGGTCATCGTCACCACCGTGGCGACGCTTGGCATCGCGCTGGTGGCCTCCCTGTTCGATCGCCAGATGCGGGTCCGCACCGGGCTGCTGGCCGATTCGCTCGCGCACGCCAACAACCGGCTGATCCAGGCAGCGCTGCACGACCCGCTGACCCAGCTGCCCAACCGCATGCTGCTGCAGGACCGCATCGAACAGGCCATCGAGAAGGCCTGCCGGCACCAGCACGCGGTGGCCGTGATGTTCTGCGATCTTGACGGATTCAAGGCGGTCAACGACGCCTACGGTCATCAACTGGGTGATCGCCTGCTGGTCGCCGTCGCGCAACGCATCGGCGGCCTGCTGCGACCGCAGGACACCTTCGCGCGCCTGGGCGGGGACGAATTCGTGATCGTGCTGGCGATCGACATCCCGGATGACGCCGTGGTCGTCGCAGAGCGCATCATCGCCGCGGCCAGCGAGCCTTTCATTCTCGACGCGGCAGAGCTGCAGGTCAGCGCCAGCCTCGGCATCGCCCTGTACCCGGACGACGCCGGCAACGAACGCGAGCTGATGGCCCACGCCGATGCAGCCATGTACCACACCAAGGACACCGGCCGGAACGGCTACACGTTCTTCACTCCCTCGATGCAGCTCAGTGCAAACCGCCAGCTGCGGCTGCTGCAGGATCTGCGCAAGGCCATCGCCCGGGACGAACTGGTGCTGCACTACCAGCCGAAATTTCCCGCCGCCGATGCCCCCGCCAGCGGTGCCGAAGCGCTGCTGCGCTGGCAGCACCCGGAACTGGGCCTGCTGGCACCGGACGTGTTCATCCCGATCGCCGAGCGCAGCGGGCTGATCCTGCCGATCGGTGACTGGGTGCTGGATCGCGCCTGCGCCCAGCTGCGTGCGTGGCATGATGCCGGCCATCGCGGCTGGACGATGGCGGTCAACCTGTCTCCCCTGCAGTTCGCCTCGCCGACGCTGCTGGCCAGCGTGCGTGCGGCGCTGGAACGACACGCCATCGATCCGCCTCTGCTGACGCTTGAGATCACCGAAACGACTGCGATGAAGAATGTCGACGCGAGCCTGGCGATTCTCAACGATCTCACCGCGATGGGCGTGCACATCGCCATCGACGATTTCGGCACCGGCTATTCCAGCCTGCTCTACCTCAAGCGCATGCCGGCCACCGAGCTGAAGATCGACCGGGCCTTCGTGCACGACCTGGAACGCAATGCCGAAGACGCCGCGATCGTCTCCTCGATCATCGCCCTGGGCCGTACGCTGCAGTTGCAGGTGGTGGCCGAGGGCGTGGAGACCCAGGCCCAGCGCGAGTATCTGAGCGAACTGGGCTGCGACCAGCTGCAGGGCTACCACCTGGGTCGGCCGATGGATGCCGAGGAGTTCCTGCGCAAGGTGGGGTGAGGCCCGGCGTGCGAGGTCGGAGCCCTCGCCTGCGACATGGGATCCGACCCCATCCACCCGACAACAGAAAGGCCGCCCGGGGGCGGCCTTTCTGCGTGGCAACGTCGCGGGGACGTCAGTGCATCATATGCACGTTCATGTTGTGCATGACCCACAGGGTGCCGACCACGATGATGCCGATCACCACGATGGTGAAGGCAGCAGCGTTGACGTTCCAGCGGCTCTCCGAGGAGCGGTCCAGGTGCAGGAAGAACACCAGGTGGACCAGCATCTGCAGCACGGCGGTGATCGCGATCACCACACCGTTGACGGTGCGGGAGAAGTCGCCCGACATCACCATCCAGAACGGGATGACGGTCAGCACCACTGCCAGCACGAAGCCGATCAGGTACGACTTCACGCTGCCGTGGCTTTCGCCACCGGTGCCATGATCGTGTGCGTGGTTGTCATGTGCCATTACAGCGCTCCATTGAGGTAGACGACGGAGAACACGCCGATCCAGATCAGGTCCAGGAAGTGCCAGAACAGGCTCAGGCACGCCATGCGGGTCTTGTTGGTCGGGGTCAGGCCGTACTTCTTCAGCTGCACGAACATCACCAGCAGCCACAACAGGCCGGCGCTGACGTGCAGGCCGTGGGTACCGACCAGGGCGAAGAACGCCGACAGGAAGGCACTGCGGTCCGGACCATAGCCCTGGTGGATCAGGTGCTGGAATTCCCACACTTCCATGCACATGAAGCCGAAGCCCAGCAGCCAGGTGATTGCCAGCCACAGGTACATCTGGCCCACCTGCTTGCGGTGCAGGGCGATCATGCCCAGACCAAAGGTCAGCGAGGAGGTCAGCAGCAGCGCGGTTTCCCAGGCCACGAACGACAGTTCGAACAGGTCCTTCGGACCGGGGCCACCATCGGTGCCGCCGGCCAGCACCACATAGGTGGCGAACAGCGACGCGAAGATGAGGCAGTCGCTCATCAGGTACACCCAGAAACCGAAGACGGTGTTGCCGCCGGTGTCGTGATGCTCGTGGTCGTCATGGCCATGGGCCGCCGCATGCGCGGCGTGCCCGTGGCTCAGGGTCGAGGTATTGGTGCTCATGCCTTCAGCTCCGACTTCACCAGGCCCTGGGCTTCCAGGTGCTTGCGGTGTTCGTTCTCGATGCGTTCCACCTCGGCGGCCGGGACCCAGTAGTCCACGTCCTGGTCGAAGGTGCGGTAGATGAACGTGGCGATCATGCCGACGAAGCCGACGATGGCCAGCCACCAGATGTGCCAGATCATCGCGAAGCCGAACACCAGGC
Source organism: Stenotrophomonas sp. B2 (assembly GCF_014947095.1). NCBI lineage: Bacteria > Pseudomonadati > Pseudomonadota > Gammaproteobacteria > Lysobacterales > Lysobacteraceae > Stenotrophomonas > Stenotrophomonas sp. B2. The sequence continues at coordinate 438,877 of NZ_JADCQA010000001.1, forward strand.
TGAAGGCACCGATGACAACACCCGTGCCGGTATTGCGCGGCATGTGGATGTCGGTGTACTTCGCCGGCTTCGGCCAGGCCTCACCGCGCTGCTTGCGCTCCCAGAAATCGTCCAGCTCGGTGACGTCCGGCAGCGTGGCGAAGTTGTAGAACGCCGGCGGCGAAGAGGTTTCCCACTCCAGCGTACGGGCATCCCACGGATCGCCGGTCAGGTCGACGGTCTTCTTGCGGTCGCGGATCGACACGGCCACCTGGATGATCTGGCACAGGATGCCGGCACCGACGATGAAGGCACCTGCAGCAGCAACCAGCAGCAGCGGCTCATAGGCCGGATTGACCGTGCTCTGCAGGCGACGGGTCATGCCCATGAAGCCCAGCACGTACATCGGCATGAAGGTCACGTAGAAGCCGATGAACCAGCACCAGAACGCGCACTTGCCCCAGAACTCGTTGAGGCGGAAGCCGAACATCTTCGGCCACCAGTAGGTGATGCCCGCGAACATGCCGAACACCACGCCGCCGATGATCACGTTATGGAAGTGCGCGATCAGGAACAGGCTGTTGTGCAGCACGAAATCGATGGCCGGGATGGCCAGCATCACGCCGGTCATGCCGCCGATGGTGAAGGTGACCATGAAGCCGATCGTCCACAGCACCGGCGTGGTGAACTGCACGCGACCGCGGAACATGGTGAACAGCCAGTTGAAGATCTTCACGCCCGTGGGAATGGAGATGATCATCGTCGTGATGCCGAAGAAGGCATTGACGTTGGCACCCGAACCCATGGTGAAGAAGTGGTGCAGCCACACGATGAACGACAGCACGCCGATACAGGCGGTGGCGTAGACCATGCCCTTGTAACCGAACAGGGCCTTGCGCGAATACGTGGCGATCACTTCCGAGAACACGCCGAACGCCGGCAGGACCAGGATGTACACCTCCGGGTGGCCCCAGATCCAGATCAGGTTGATGTACAGCATGGCGTTGCCGCCACCGTCATTGGTGAAGAAGTGCGTACCCAGGTAACGGTCCAGGGTCAGCAGCACCAGGGTGATGGTCAGCACCGGGAAGGCAGCGACGATCAGCACGTTGGTCACCAGGGCAGTCCAGGTGAACACCGGCATCTGCATCAGCTTCATGCTCGGCGTGCGCATCTTGAGGATGGTGATGAAGAAGTTGATACCACTCAGCGTGGTACCCAGACCCGCCACCTGTAGACCCCAGATGTAGTAGTCCATGCCTACGCTTGGACTGTATTCGATCCCCGACAAGGGCGGGAATGCCAGCCAGCCGGTGGCGGCGAACTCACCGATCCACAGCGACAGCATGATCAGTACCGCACCGGCGACGAACAGCCAGAAGCTGAGCGAGTTGACGAACGGGAACGCGACGTCGCGCGCACCGATCTGCAGCGGCACGGCCAGATTCATCAGGCCGGTGATCAACGGCATCGCCACGAAGAAGATCATGATCACGCCGTGGGCGGTGAAGATCTGGTCGTAGTGGTGCGGCGGCAGGTAACCCTCGGAGCCACCGACGGCGATGGCCTGCTGGGTGCGCATCATGATCGCGTCGGAGAAACCGCGCAGCAGCATGACGAAGGCGACGATGAGGTACATCACGCCGATCTTCTTGTGATCCACCGAGGTGAACCACTCCTTCCACAGATAGCCCCACAGCTTGAACTTGGTGATCAGGGCGACGACGCCCAGGCCACCCAGCACCGCACCGACCAGTGTGGTCAGCACGATCGGATCGTGGGGGATCGACTCAAGAGAGAGTTTTCCCAGCATGTTCATTCTCCCGAGCCCGCATGACCGGCGTGGCCGGCGTGCTCGTGTTCAGTGGCATCCAGGTTTTCCCCGGACTCCTTGGACTTGTGCTCTTCGCTCGGGGCGTGGCCTTCGTGCCCTTCATGGCTGGCAGCATCGGCGGCAGCGGCGCCCGCATGGGCGTGCTTCATGCCGTAGTGCTTGTTGTCGCCCATGTGCTTGGCGATGACCCAGTCGAACAGGCCCTCCTCGGACCGGCCGTAGTAGGTCACCGGATACCACTCGGCATTGCGCGCTTCACCCAGGGCCTTGAACGAAGTCTTGTCCAGCGTCTGCTCACCGGCGCGGACCTGGTCCAGCCACTGGCGGTACTCGTCATCGGTGACCGAATAGGCAGTGAAGTGCATCTTGGCGAAGCCCGCACCGCTGTAGTGCGAGGACATGCCCGGGAATTCACCGGTTTCGTTGGCGATCAGGTGGAGCTTGGTCTCCATCGCCGCCATCGAATAGATCATGCTGCCCAGGTGCGGGATGAAGAAGGCATTCATCACCGTGTCGGAGGTGATCTTGAAGTTCAGCGGAGTGTTGACCGGGAACTTGATCTCGTTGACGACCGCGATCTTCTCTTCCGGATAGATGAACAGCCACTTCCAGTCCAGCGAGATCGCCTCGATGGTGACCGGCTTGACGTCCGATTCCAGCGGCTTGTACGGATCCAGCGCGTGCGAGGAGCGCCAGGTCAGCACGGCCAGCACCAGCACGATCATGCAGGGGATCGACCACACCACCACCTCGATCGCCGTCGAGTGCGACCACTTCGGCTCGTAACGGGCCTTGGTGTTGGAAGCGCGGTACTTCCACGCGAAGGTCAGGGTCATGATGATGACCGGGATGACGACCAGCAGCATGAGCACGGTGGCCGTGATCAGCAGGGTCTTCTCATCCTGGCCGATCTGGCCCTTCGGACTGAGGATGGCCACGGCATCGCAGCCGGTGAGCATCACCAGCACTGCGAGCAGCAGGCCCGGGCGCAACCAGCGCCCAAGGGTTTTCAACGGAATCATCGGTCGATCCAATTGCGAGGGAATGCCGTTCCCCGTCCTGCCCGCTCCGGTCAAAGCCGGTCCCACCCGTCCGGAGACAGGCAGGGAGGTGGGGTCGAGTCAGCCTTGCAATTTTAGGCCGTCACCCACCATTTAAGAAAGGCATTGACAATGATCCTCCGCAGGAAAGGCCCCATTCTGGCTGCGACACGTTGTCGCACCGTGCGCGCAATGGGGCGCGGAGCATCGCAGCCGCAGGTGTCGCCACGCCGGAATCCCTCGTTCGGCAAAGTCGAATGAACGTGTTCAGACTGCGGACGGGAGTTGCTTGCCCAGTCGCTGGGCAGGCAGCAGTTGCAGCACCCGGCATGCACGACATTGCGCCGCGTACCGGTTACGTCTCGAAAGTGCGCCACCTGCACATGAGGCGATCACGCGGGTCGTTCAGCGCTTTCAAAGGGGTGATCCTGGTCGCCACTACCCAGAAGTCGGCAAACTCCGGAACCCGCATCACTGACGGGTCCTGCCCGAGCCTGCGCATGGATTCCTGCCCTCTGGCCATGTCAGACCCGGGAGGTGCGTCATGCAGAAACTCCGCGCGGCCATCTATCCGCACCCCACTGCCATTGGCGAGCGCACTCCATTGCTTGGACAGCTCCGGCGAGAGCAGGACCGCCACCTTCGGCATCTCGCGTCCCAACGGTCCCTCCTGCACCTTCTCGTCCGTCCCCACCACGTAGGCGATTGAACTGCTCCTGCGTGCAGGGGTCATATAGGCGGTATATGCAGTCCGATCATACTCACCGTATGCCTTCGCATTGAACGTTACTTCCCTTCCGTCGAAGGAGGGCTGCAGCGACTGCGATGCCAGCTCACGGTAGGAGACACTGCCTTTCGCCTCCGGATACCGCAGCTCATCGGCCTTGGGAGCATCCAGGCATGTCCATGCCCTCACCTCGGCAAGAAAAAGGCTGGTGCCCACTGCCACCACTATCGACCCCAATCCCAGCACGTACCGTCCGAACCTCGACCAGAATGACTTCCGTCCTGTCTGCCCCGATGCATCGTTCATCCTGCCCCCTGTCGACGTCTGAATTTCGCTTGAGTGCCGCGCCCGTGTGTCCACCCGGCGAGGAAATCCTCTGGACAAATGATCCAATCGCCGGCCCTTCGCATCTGGGACAGCGCTTCCAGAAGCTTCACCATAATCCATCGGGAAGCGACATGCGCCCTTGGACACCGGGACCGGCAGCAGTCACAGCAGAGGAAAGCGTCCCGCTGGCTCAGCGGTACGTCGAGGGTGCATCGGATGGTCTCTCTGACCACTTCATCGGTCAGGATTGCAGGGTAGCGCCAGCGGCACCGGCGATGCGGACATCGCTGGTGCGGCCGGCCACTCAGAACCGGTAACCCAGGCCCAACTGCACGCCATTCTGCAGCTGACCGTCGCGGCGCTCGCCCACATAGTCGACCATCACCGACAGCCGCTCGCTGGCCCGGCTGGTCACACCCAGGTTCCAGCTCAGCACCTGCTCGCCCACCGTCTGGCTGTTGCTGCCGAACACCAGATCCGGCGCCGCCGCAAAGCCGGTGCTGTAGCGGGCCTGCGTATCCCCCAGCTCCTTCTGCCACACCACCCGCGCCCGCGGGGTGATGCGCTCGCCGTTGTTGCCCTCGAAGGTCTTGAACAGCTGCAGGCCCGCACCGACCCGGATGCTCTCCAGGCTGCCGCCATGCCCGGCCAGCGCCGCCACGCCCTGCCCTTCGTTGAACCGCGTCGCGGAGGTGCGCGCGTAGTCCGCCACCGGCAGCAGCGGCTGGATCACCACGCCCTTGCCGCTGGTGAAGGAGAACGCATGTTCCACCCGCGCGGAGATCGCATCGTTGCTGTACTTCGCACGCAGCGGATCCTGCAGGCCCTCGATGCCGGCGATGCTGCGCCGGGTGTCGTGGCGCAGGTCGGTGTAGCGCACCGCCGCGGACAGATAACCGCGCGCGT